>JBAXOY010000091.1:0-12500 GCA_037133055.1 Chlamydiota bacterium | reverse complement strand
ACCGTAATTTTATCAAATGTGCGGCAAAATAGGATTACTCGGACAGGCTCCTAGCCTCATCCGGTGGACCTCGACGGGCGCCGCCTTCCCCTGCACCTCGAGCGGCTTTATGCGCTCCGCCCGGACGCTCCCGCCGAGCGCGTCGCGGGTCGAGCCGCTGAGGAGCACCTCCCCCCCGCGGGCGACATCGCCGAGGCGCGAGGCCAGATTCACCACGTCGCCGATGACCGTGAGCTCCATCCGTTGCTCCGAGCCGATGTTGCCGTAGAGGACCTCGCCGGTATTGATGCCGATCCCGATCTGGAACGTCTTCCTCCCCTGCGCATCCCAGCGGGCGTTGAGCCCCTTCATCGCGGCCTGCATCTCGGCCGCCGTGCGGGCGGCGCGCGACGGGTCGTCCGGATGCGGGACCGCCGCGCCGAAGACGACGATGAGCGCGTCGCCGATGAACTTGTCGACCGTCCCCTCGTTGCGGAATGCGATCCTGGTCATCTCGTTGAAATACTCGTTCAGCATCCCCACCACCTCGTTCGGCGGGAGATCCTCCGAAAGATGGGTGAAGCCGCGGATGTCGGAGAAGAGGACCGTCACCTCCTTGATCTCGCCGCCGAGGTTGAGCTCGCGCGTGCCGTCCATGATCTGCTCGACGGCGCTCGGGGGGAGATAGCGCTGCAGGTTGTTCCGGCGCCGGACCTCGAGCTGGATGTTGTGGTAAAGCGTGGCGTTCTCGATCGCGAGCGCCGCCTGCGCGGCGATCCCCGAGAAGAGCTGGAGGTCCTCCTCCCGAAACTCGCCCGAGGAGACCCGGTTGGCGACATGGATCACCCCGAGCACCTTCTCCTCCCTCATGAGGGGGACGCACATGGTGGACATCATGTGAAACCGGAGGACGCTCTTCGCGGCGCTGAAGCGGCTGTCGGCGGAGGCGTCCGCGCTCAAAATCGCGACCCCCTCGCGGGTCACCTTGTCGAGTATCGTCCGGCTCACGGCGACCGTCCCCTCCTTCGCCGTGGATGCCTTCGATCGGAAGATGCGGAGCTTAAGCGCCCCGGTCGCCTCGTCCTTCAGCATGATGAACGCCTCGTCGGGGTGCACCACCTCGAAGACGATATCCATGAGCGCCTTGAGGAGCTCATTCAGGTTCAGCGTGGCGGAGACCGTCCGCCCGACACGATAGAGAATGGCCAGATACCGGTGGGATTTCCGGAGCACCTCCGGGCTGTCCGCCTCCTCGCCCCGGTCGACCCCGCGCATCGGGTCGACCTTCATCACGCTGCGCACCTCGGACTCGACGCGCCCCTCGCCGGGCGGCGCGGCCTCAGGCTCCGCCCCACCGTCCGTGGCGCCCGCGTGGTACACGAACGAGGCCTGGCCGATCGCGATCTCATCCCCTTCCCTGAGCACCGCCCGCTCGACCCGCGCGCCGTTCACGAGGGTCCCGTTCTTGCTCCCCATGTCCTCGATGACGGCCTCGCCCCCCGGGGCGAGCTGTATCGCGGCGTGGGTGCGGGAAACACCGAGGCTCCCCATCTCGATGGTGCAGTCCCGCCCCCTCCCGATCGTGGTGGTGCCGGGCGACAGCTCGTGGTACAGGCCCTGGCCCGTGCCATCCTTGATGAACAGCCTTGGCATCGCGTGCTCCGTGTCCGAGGGGGGGGTCATCGCGGGGGCGGCGCGACCGCGTATTTCTTCAGCACCGCCCTCGCGGCATCCGCGCCCTTCCATCCCTCGACGCAGGTCTCCTTGTTGTGCTCGAGAAGCTTGTACGTGCCGAAAAAGTTTTCGATCTCGGCGAGCCAGTGCTTCTGGAGATCGGCGATGTCGTTGATCCCATCGAAGCGCGGGTCGGCCACGGGGACCCCGAGTATTTTTTCATCGACGCCGCGCTCGTCGCGCATCTGGAGCACGCCGATGGGGCGTATCTTCACGCGGCACCCGGGGAAGGTCGGCTCCTCGACGATGATGAGCACGTCGAGCGTATCGCCGTCCGCCGCCCTGGTCCACGGGATGAATCCGTAGTCGGTCGGGTAATGCACGGATGAGAAGAGCACCCGGTCGAGGCGTATCGCGCCGGTCGCGAAGTCGTACTCGTACTTGTTCCGGCTCCCCTTCGGTATCTCCACCACCGCGTCGACGGGCGCACACATCTCTTCCATCTGTCGGTGCTCCTTCGCTCGTGTCCGTAAAATCCCCGCGCCGGGGGGCGCCGCGCGCGCTCAGATCATCTTCTTCGCGCCCGCCGCCTCCGGCTTCGGCTTCGCAGCATCGCGATCCTTGTGTTCCTTGTCGCAATTCTTGTCGTGATCCCAGTCGTGTTCCTCTTCCGTGGCGGTCTCCTCGGGCGGGTACTCGTCCGCGTCCTCGTACTCTCCCTCCCCGTGCTCCTCGATGTAGTCGCCGTAGATGTAGTACGGCCCCTTGTTGATGCAGCCGGCGGTCCCCACCGCCGAGATGAGAAGAGCGCACAGCAGAACCGGTCTCATCATCCCTCCTTCAGAACGCGCCCCATTCCCGGGATCCCTTCCTCATGCCGGGCATTTCATGGACGGCTCCCCCTTGCCCGGCATGAACCCCGCATACCGCCAGCATTCTACCGCGGAACCGGCTACGGCGCAAGGATTCAGCGCGCCGAGAAAAATATTTCCTCCGGCCGGGGGGGGAAGTACAATGTGTCCGCACGCGGGGCGCGGGCGCTTTCCGCCGCGCGCCGACGCCCGGGAGGGGCCATGGATCGCCGATCGAGGATCGCGGTGGCGCGGTGCCGCTCGTACGACGCCGGCGAGGCGCGCGCCGCGGTCGCGCGGGCCATGGACCTGCTCGGCGGCATGGGGGCGTTCGTCGTTCATGGGCAGGCCGTCCTCCTCAAACCGAACATGCTCGCGCCCCACCCCCCGGAAAAGGCCGTCACCACGCACCCGGCCGTCATCGAGGCGGTGACCGCGCTCGCAAAAGACGCCGGGGCCTTTCCCCGGATCGGCGACAGCCCCGGATTCCACTCCTTCGCAAAAGTCGCCGCCGCGTCGGGGATCGGGGCGATGGCCGCGGAGGCCGGAGTCCCCCTCGTCCCCTTCGATGAAGAGGAGGAGATCCGGGCGCCGGAGGGCTGCCTGATCAGGAAGTTCGTCGTGGCGCGCGCGGTCGTGCGGGCGCCCGCGCTCATCTCCCTCCCGAAGTTCAAGACGCACAACTTCACCGGCATCACCGCCGCGGTGAAAAACATGTTCGGCTGCATCCCCGGCCTCAAGAAGGCGGAGTTGCACTGCCGGTTCCCCGACCGCGAGCGGTTCGGGCGGATGCTCGCCGACCTCGGGCTCACGGTCCCCGCAAAGCTCCATATCCTCGACGCGGTCGTCGGCATGGACGGGAACGGCCCCGGGGCCGGAGACCCGTTTCTCATCGGGCTCATCATCGCGGGCGCGGACCCGGTCGCCGTGGACTCGACCGCGTGCCGCGCCGTGGGGATCGATCCCCTGAGCGTCCCGATGCTGCGCATCGCCGCGGAGCGGGGGCTCGGGAAAACGCGGGAGGATGAGATAGAGATCCTGGGGGAGAAGGCCGGGGACGTGCGCGTGAGCGGATTCCGCGCGGTCCCGGCGGAGGGACGCGAGGGGCCGGCGTGTATGCCCGCCTTCGTCGAGCGGGCCATCAAGGGCTGGTTCGCCCGCAGGCCGCGGATACTGCGCCGTGCGTGCACCCGCTGCGGCGCCTGCGTCGGCGTCTGCCCCCCGAGGCCGAAGGCGCTCTCCATCGAGGGCGGCCGGGTCAGGATCGAAGACCGCCGCTGCATCCTCTGCTACTGCTGCAACGAGATCTGCCCCGCGCGCGCGATCCGGCTCAGGCGGGGATTCGGGGCGGGAATGCTGGCGGGGATGATGAGACTCTGACTTCCGTCGCATGGTATTTTTTGCAACTACTCAGGTAGTCAGAAGTCAGAAGCCAGAATCCAGAATGGATCGCGAACTAGTTTCCAGTAGAGTGCTGACCTCTTCGAGTAACCGCGTTAACTCGGAAACATCGCCGTATCCCAAGTCCTTAAATGCTGTCGCTGAAGTCCTCATTCTAACTCCTGACTCCTGACTTCTGAATTCTGGCTTCTGAGCAGTTATGTTTTTTTGCCCTTGATTTTCGCTTTTTATTCGCCTATCCTGATACTGGGCAACGGACGCCGAAAGGAGGTCCCCATGCATCTTACACGGCGGCAGCGGCAGATACTGGACTACCTGGACGAGTTCATCGCGCGGAGGGGCTACGCCCCGAGCATCGGTGAGATCGGGAAGAGGTTCGGCCTCGGATCCCCCGCCACGGTGCACACACACCTCGTCAACCTCGAGAAAAAGGGCGCCATCAGCCGGGAGGAGCACCGCAGCCGGTCGATCGAGCTTGTCCCGGCGGGGGATATCCGGCTCGCCGCCATCGAGCTCCCGCTCCTCGGCATGATCGCCGCCGGCAGGCCGATCGAGGCGCTCGCCGACCGGGAGACGATGGTTGTGCCGGAGGAGTTCGCCGGGAAGGGGAGCGCCTTCGTCCTCCGGGTCCGGGGGGACTCGATGATCGGCGAGGGGATCCGCGACGGGGACTACGTCGTCGTCGAGAAACGGCGCACCGCCCGGAACGGCGAGACGGTGATCGCCCTCATCCGCAACGAGGAGGCGACGCTGAAGAAGTTCCGGCAGGAAAAGGGGATGGTCACGCTCATCCCCGCGAACCCGGCCCTCGATCCGATCGTCCTCCCCGCGTCCGAGGTGACGATCCAGGGGGTGGTCGTCGCGGTGCTCAGGAAATACCGGTAACCAATTCTTGCCGTGGTGAAAAGGATATTTACTATGGAGCGCGTCATACTGCACCTGGACGTGGACGCGTTCTTCGTCTCGGTCGAGCTGCTCCGGCGGCCGTGGCTGAAGGGGCGCCCGGTCGCCGTCGGGGGCGACCCGGCCCGCCGCGGGGTGGTCTCCTCGGCCTCCTACGAGGCGCGCCGGCGGGGCGTCCGCGCCGCGATGCCGCTCGCCCGGGCGAAGAGGCTCTGCCCCGACTGCGTCTTCCTCCCCCTCCGCTTCGGCGACTACGCGGCCGTATCGGCCGGGCTCTTCCAGACGCTCGAGCGCTTCACGCCCGACGTGGAGCCCCTCTCCATGGAGGAGGCCTACCTCGACATGACCGGCTGCCGCGCCCTCTTCGGTCACCCGTTCTCCGCCGCGGAGCGGATCCACCACGAGATCAGGAGGGACCTGAAGCTCGACGCATCCATCGGCGTCGCATCGAACAAGCTCGTGGCGCGGATCGCCTCGGCCTGCGCAAAGCCGAACGGCATCTGCCGGGTGCTCCCCGGACGCGAAGAGGCATTCCTCGCGCCGCTCCCCGTCCGGTCCATCCCCGGCGTCGGTCCCCGCGCGGGGGAGCGGCTCCGCCTCCTCGGCGCCGCCACGGTCGGCGATCTCCGCCTGCTCGGCGAGCGGATACTCACCGCCGCGCTCGGCCCGGCCGGGGCGTGGCTGGCGCGGGCGGCGCGGGGCGAAGACGCATCCCCGGTGACGTCGCCCGCCGGGTCGAAGTCCGTGAGCCGCGAGGTCACCTTTCCCGGGGACATCCTCGACCGGGAGAGGATACTGGCCGAACTCGGGAAGCTCGCGGGAAGCGCCTGCCGGTCTCTCCGCGGGGCGGGGACTCAGGCGCGGACCGTGACGCTCAAGCTCCGCTACGCGGATTTCCAGACCGTCACCCGCTCCGTCACGCTCCGCGAGCCGACCGACATGGACGGAGAGGTCTTCTCGGCCGCCGGGGAACTCCTCGGGAACGCATGGACGCGCAGGCTGAAGCTGCGCCTAGTCGGCGTCCGCCTCTCGGGCCTCGCCGGGAGCGGATGGCAGCCCGCCTTGCCGTTCGGCGGCCCGGACCGGGGCAGACGCAAAAGCCTCTACGCGGCGATGGACCGTATCCGGGACCGGTACGGCGACGGGGCGATCGCCGGGGGGACGGCGCTGCTGCGTATATCGCCTTCGCATGGATAACTTCGCCCATCTTCACTGCCACAGCAACCACTCTTTCCTCGAGGGGGCGAGCGACATCGGCGACCTCGTGGCCCGCGCCTCCGCGCTCGGGATGAAAGCCCTTGCCCTCACCGACACGAACGGGCTCTACGGCGCCGTGCCGTTCTATCTGGCCGCGCGGGCCGCGGGGATTACGCCGATCATCGGAGCGGAGCTCCGGGGCGAAGATGCGCGGCTCGTCCTCCTCGCCCGGAACCTCCAGGGGTATCAAAAGCTCTGCGGGCTGGTGACCTCCTTTCACCTGTCAGGGAAGAGGCTCTTCGCGGAGCCCGGGCGCGGGGATGCGGCCTTCCCTCCCCTCCTCCGCGCGCTCCTGAGCGCCGGAGACCCCGACCTCTTCATCCTACTCCCCGCCGGCCGGCTGCTCCGGCTTCTCCCCCGCGGGGCGCCCCCCCCGGGCGTCTACCTCGAGGTGCCCGCCGCCAACGGCCCTCCGCGCATCGCCGCGCTCGCCCGCCTCGCCGCGCGTCTGCGCGTACTGCCCGTCGCCACCGGCCCCGTCCTCTTCGCCTCCCCTGATAGCCGCGAGGCGCACATGGTCCTCGCGGCTATCAGGACGCGCGCGACCGTCGGGACCCTCCCCCCGGGGGCGCTGCCCCCCCCCGGCGCATGGATGCGGAGCGGCGCGGAGATGCGGCGTATCTTCTCCGGGTTCCCCGAGGCGACGGCGCACGCGGGGCTCATCGCCGCGGAGTGCAGACTGGAACTTCCCCTCGGGAGATTCCACCTGCCCCGCCTCGACCTGCCCGACGGGGAGACGGCGGGGGACAGACTCCGCGCCCTCTGCCTCGAAGGGCTTGCGGCGCGCTACCGCGCGCCCGCGCTCGCCGCCCGCGCGCGTGCGCGGCGCGAGCTCGAACTGATCGGGCGGCTCGGCTTCGACTCCTACTTTCTCGTCGTCCACGACATCGTCCGGGAGGCGAACCGGCGCGGCGTCCCCGTGATCGGGCGCGGGTCGGCGGCGGGCTCCATCGCCGCCTACTGCCTCGGGATCACGCACGTGGACCCGCTCCGGCACAACCTGTATTTCGAGCGATTCCTGAACCCCGCGCGGCATTCCCCGCCGGACATCGACCTCGACTTCAGTTGGAAACGGCGCGACGAGATCCTCGACTACGTCTACGCGAAGTACGGCGCGGACCGCACGGCGATGCTCTCGACGCACGTCACCTTCACCGCGCGCTCCGCCGTGCGGGAGATCGGGAAGGCGCTGGGCGTCCCGGCGGCCGAGATCGACCGGTGGACCCGGCATCTCCCCCACACGGACGCCGCCTCGATCCCGGCCGCGGTGAAGCTCCTCCCCGAGTGCCGCGACCTCCCCCTTTCCCGCGAGCCGCTCCGCACCGTCATCCGTCTCGCCGCAGCGATCGACGGTTTCCCGCGTCACCTCGGCGTGCACTCCGGCGGCATCGTGGTCGCGCCGTTCCCGCTCACGCGGGTCATCCCGCTGGAGCCCGCCGCGAAGGGGGTCACGGTCACGCAGTGCGAGATGCGCGCGGCGAGAGAACTCGGGCTCGTGAAGATGGACCTCCTCGGCCAGCGCTCGCTCGCGGTGCTCGAGGACGCGCTCGCGATGATCGAGGCGAACCGCGGAGCGCGGCCGGCGGTCGGGAACGTTCGGACGCTCTTCCGCGACAATGCCACCGTGTCGCTTATCCGGGAGGGGAAGACAATGGGCTGCTTCTATATCGAGAGCCCGGGGATGCGGCAGCTCCTCCGGAAACTCGACGTCGCGACCTACCAGGACCTCGTCGCGGCGAGCTCCGTCATCCGGCCCGGCGTGGCGGAGAGCGGGATGATGCGGCAATACATCGACCGGCACCGGGGAAGGGAAAAGACGGTATTCCTGCACCCCGGCATGGAGAAGATCCTCGCCGAGACGCACGGCGTGATGATCTACCAGGAGGACGTGATGCGGGTCGCGCACTGTGTGGCCGGCATGACGCTCGCGGAGGCCGACCTCCTGAGGCGGGCGATGAGCGGCGCGATGCGCTCCCGCAAAGCCATGGACGAGGCCCGGGCAAGGTTCGAGGCCGCCGCGGCGGCGCGCGGCATACCGGGGGAGGCGGCCTCCGAGATATGGCGCCAGATCGAGAGCTTCGCCGGCTACGCCTTCTGCAAGGCGCACAGCGCCTCGTTCGCGCTCCTCTCGTGGCAGGTCGCGTTCCTCAAGGCGCACTGGCCGGCGGAGTTCATGGCGGCGGTCCTCTCGAACGGGGGCGGCTTCTACGACACGCAGGGCTACCTCGACGAGGCGCGCCGTCTCGGGCTGAAGGTCCTCCCGCCGCACGTGAACGCGAGCGCTGCGGCGTTTCGCGCGGGGCCCGGCTGGATCCAGGCGGGGCTCGCGCAGGTGGGGGGCCTCGGGTCAAAGACGGCGGCGAGGATTGTCGCGGCGCGGGGGAGGGAGGGACCGTTCGCCTCGCTCGAGGATTTCTGCCGCCGCGCCGCCCCCGACAGGCGCGAGGCCGAGAGGCTCATTCTGTGCGGCGCGTGCGACGGCCTCGGCGGATCCCGCCCCGAAATGCTCTGCGAACTGTATCTGATGGACACCGCCGGGCGCGGTCCCGATGAATCTCCGCTCTTCCGTAGCGCCGCCACGCCGCCACGCCCGCATGCCGTCACTCCTTCCATCTTCTCTCACGCCCACACGCCCACACGCCCGCACGCCCACACGCCTTTTCTTCCCTTCTCCGACTCCCCGACTCTCCGGCTCCCCGGATCTCCGGTTCCACGCATCCCGGACTACGACACGCGGACCGGGATGGAGCTCGAGCGGGAAATCCTCGGCGCGTACGTCTCCCGGCACCCGATCGAGGCGGTCGGGGCGGCGCTCCCCGCCGGCTTCATCAGGGCGGACGGGCTCGGGCGCCATGCGGGAAGGCGCGTCGAGCTCGTCGGATGGATCGTCTGCACGAAGCGCGTGAGGACGTCGAAGGGGGAGTATATGCGGTTCCTCACGTTCGAGGACACGACCGCCCTCTTCGAGGCCGTTCTCTTCCCCTCGGCATACACCCGCTTCGGGCATCTCCTGAAATCGCCGGGGGCCTTCGCGGTGCGGGGGATCGCGGAGGACGACGGAGGGGTTGTCGTTCTCAAGGTGGACCGGCTGAGGCTGTGTGCCTCGACACCCCGCGAAGTGCGAAGGGTGTGAAGGGTAAGAAGGGAGAAACACGACAGCGGAAAACCGGAGGCGCGGCCGAAACATGGGTGGAGAGCGACGGGCCGGGCGTGGGGCGTGGCATGATTGAGCGTGCCACCCTTCACACCCTTCTAACCCTTCACACCCTTCTCACCTTTATAACGTTTTCTCCCTCTCTTCCCGCGCATGAATGCTGGCGAGCTGCGCGGCGCGCAGCGCGTCTACCCTCTCCTGCTGGGCGGCGGCGTGCTGGCGTCGGGGACGGGAGTACTTTTCACCCTGATATTCCGTTTTCTGGAGGTGGGCGATGAAGTTGGAGATCATGCCGCTCACGCGCCGGGCGAGGTCGTGCGCGCGGTCATAGTTGGCCGCGTCGAGGTACTGCTGGTCCCTCGCGACCTGAAACTGTGCGCGGACCTCCCCGCAGGAGCCCTTGGCGATGTAGAGGAACTGGATGAACTCCGCCTTTGCGCCGCGCTCGAACCCTTCGGCGATATTCGACATGATCGAGACGGAGGCGCGGCGAATCTGGTCCACCAGGCCGCGATCGCAACTGAATGGCTCCTGGCGCGTCAGCGCATACACCGCGTTCGTCAGCTCACGCGCCCGCTGGTAGATGTGCAGTTCTTCAAAGGACGAAGCCGCCTTTTCCTTTCCGCCCTCTTCACTCTTCATCCCCTCCCCCCTTCACACCCTTCACACCCTTCTCACCCTTCTTACCCTTCACACCCTTCACGCCCTTCACACCCTTCACACCCTTCGCACCTTTCACACCCTTCACACCCTTCACACCCTTCGCACCTTTCACACCCTTCCCACCCGGAGGCCTCCCCCTCCTCCCCGACGAAACCGGCCCCGGATATATGAGCAGGGTGTCAGGGCTCTATCCGGAACGGCGGGAGCCGCCTGTCGTCGATGTCGCTGAATCCGTACTCCGCGGCGCATTCGCCCGCCGTGAGAACGCGGCCCGACTTCTCCATAACCCCCGGGTCGGAGGCGAGGGCGACGACGGCTCGCCCGACGTACTCGGGCGACTCGAGCGCCTCGGGTACCTCGGCCGCGCCGGCAAAAGCGGCCATGACCCGCTCGGTCTTCACGAACCCCGGCGCGAGCGCCACGACCGCGATGCCGTGCGTCCGGAGATCCCGCGCCATTCCGAACGCCATCCTGTTCACCGCGGCCTTCGCGACATCGTAGAAGACGTTTCCCAGATACTTCTCCCGGTCCCACGCGGTGGTGTGAATGATGAGCCCCTTTTTTGCCGGGAGCATCAGCGGCGCGGCGAGGCGGCTCGCCGCGAGGTGCGCCCGGACCCCGGCGACGAACATCCCGTTCCAGTGCCTCATCGGCTGCTCCCAGAATGGCGCGAGGAAACCCTTGAGATCGTGCCGCTCGTATCCTCCCCAGACATTGTTGACCAGAAGGTCGATCCGGCCCTGCTCCCCCTTCACGCGTTCGAACAGCGTTTCAACCTCGGCATCCGCCGTGTGATCGCAGCGGACCGGGATCCCTTCCCCTCCCCTCTCCGTGACGGCCGCGGCCGTCTCCTCGACCGTCCCCGGGATGCCCTCCGTTCTGCTCCTCCCGGAACTTCGCCCCGTAACATACACGGTCGCCCCCTCTTCCCCGAGCGCGAGGGCGATCCCACGCCCCACTCCCCGGCTCGCCCCGGTCACGACGGCGATCTTCCCGTCAAGATTTCTCATGGATGGCCTCTGTCCAACCTTATGTCAGCGCCCTTGTTACTTCATCAGGCAGCATCGCCGCAAGGGACGGACGGCTCTCCACCAGGCGCATGATATCGGCAAGGTCTTTCTGCCTTTTGCTCCCGCGGCGGGTCGCATCGGAATACGCCCAGAGCTTCCCCTGCAGGACGTCCTCGATCGCAGCGACGCGCATCGTATAGCCAAGGACAGTCTCCGTCCGCGCCCGGGGGATAAATTCCTGGTAGCGGGAATCCGTCTGAAGCTGGATTCGCACGTCAGACTCCGGGATGCTCAAGTTCACACTGCGCGCGAATCTCTCCACGCTAAAACCGGCCGCCCTCGCGGCGCGGCACAGCGGCTCCAGGCCGGACGAGATGACCACCATGTCCAGGTCCAGGCTCACCACCGGCTCCACGTATGCGTTGACGGCCAGGCCTCCCACCAGACAGTAGTCAGCCGAGGCGTCCTTGAGGAGCTTCAGCATAAGGCCGATAACATCTTTCTTCCCGTTGACTACCGCGCGAAAAAAATCTTTTCCTGTCATATCCGCCTCTCCGTTTCAATGCGCACTCATGACGCTGCGCCTTGATGTCCCGCATCGAGAGTGTAGCATGTCGGGCGTTATCCGGGGGGGACAGAAGTGATACAATAGCCCTTGCATGAAACTCCTCTGCATTTCCCGGAAACACCCGCCGTCGGTGGGCGGGATGCAGGCGATGAACTACGAGCTCATCCGCCGTCTCGCGCGCGACACCGACGCGACGGTGATCCGGTGGGGCGGATCGCAGTGGTTCCTCCCCTTCTTCCTCCCCCGGGCACTGATCCGCTCCCTCGCGCTCCTCCCCCGGCGCCGCAGGCCCGACGCGATCTACCTCGGCGACGCCCTTCTCGCGCCGCTCGGCCTCCTGCTGAAGCGAATTCTGGCGCGCCCCGTCGCCGTCACGGTTCACGGCCGCGACATCGCCTTCCGGTTCCCCTTTTATCGTGCGGTCATCGGCTTCAGCCTCAGGCGGCTCGACAGGGTCGTCGCGGTGAGCCGGCACACCTGCGCGCTCTGCCTGGCCATCGGAATGCCGGAGGAGCGATGCGTCGTCATCACAAACGGGGTGGACCCCGCCGCGCATATCCCGAGTCCCGCCGACCGCGAGGCCGCGCTCCTCTGGCTCGGTGAGCGGGGTGTCGATCCGGGCCGCCCCATGCTTCTCACCGTGGGGCGTCTGGTGAAGCGGAAGGGAATCGCGCAGTTCATCGGCAGGGCGCTCCCCCCGCTCGCACGCGCGCATC
This sequence comes from Chlamydiota bacterium, assembly GCA_037133055.1. Lineage (GTDB taxonomy): Bacteria > Auribacterota > Tritonobacteria > UBA1439 > UBA1439 > UBA1439. The sequence continues at coordinate 324 of JBAXOY010000091.1, read as the reverse complement.
CCCTCATACTCTACCTCGTCGTCGGCGAGGGGAAGGAGCGGGCGGCGATACAGGCCGAAATCAGGCGGCACGCCATGGAACCCCACGTACTCCTCGCCGGCAAGCCCCCCGCGGATCTCATGCGGGGGCTCATGGGGCTCGCCTCGGTGTTCGTCATGCCGAACATCCCCGTTGAGGGCGACGTCGAGGGGTTCGGGCTTGTCGCGCTCGAGAGCGGGTGCGCGGGTCTCCCCGTGGTCGCCTCCGACATCGAGGGGATACGCGATGCGATCGTGCCCGGCAAGAACGGCATGCTCGTTCCGTGGGACGACACGGGGGGATTCG
>JBAXOY010000090.1:0-12775 GCA_037133055.1 Chlamydiota bacterium | reverse complement strand
GTCCGCAAGTCGCAGCGCAACATGCGCATCCATTTCACCATCGGGGCGCTGGTGCTGGTGCTCGCCCTCGTCCTCGACCTGTCGCGCCTCGACTTCCTCTTTGTCTGCATCGCCATCTTCATGATGCTCTTCGCGGAGATGGTGAACACCGCGGCGGAGCTCACCATCGACCTCATCAGCGAGACCTACCATCCGCTCGCGAGGCTCGTCAAGGACATCGGGGCGGGGGCGGCCCTGCTCGCGGCCATCAACTCGGTGGTCATCGGCTATCTCGTGTTCTCGCGGTACATGGAGCGGCCGGTCGTCGCGGCCGTCGACTCGGTGAGGAGCCTCCCCCTCTACGTCACCTTCCTGGCGCTCATGATCGTGATGATGGCCGCGGTGGGGATAAAAATCGCGTTCCACCGCGGGACCCCGATGCGGGGGGGGATGCCGAGCGCGCACAGCGCCGTGGCCTTCGCCGCGGCGACCGTCGTCATGCTGCTCATCCCCTCGTCGTACCTGATACTCATGCTGGCGTATTTTCTCGCCTTCATGGTCATGCAGGGCAGAGTGGCGGCCGGCATCCACACGGTTTCCGAGGCTCTCATCGGGGCGCTCCTCGGCGTCGGACTGACGCTCCTGCTGTACCAGGTATACCGCTGCGTCGGCTGAGAAAGGCCCAATGCTTATCTGGCTCTTCGTGGTCGTGCTGCTCTCGATGATCTTCTTCTGCACCCTGGGGAGCGCCGCGCTCCAGGCGATACCGCTCGAACGGCTCTGGAAGCTCAGGGAGGGGGGCGGGCGGAACGCCGCGGGCGTGGAGTACTGGATCACGCACTCCCAGCAGATCACCTGGACGTTCCGGGTGGTGAGCCGCATCTCCTGCGTCGCGCTCGCGCTCCTCCTCGCCTCAATCCTCGAGGATCGGCCGCTCCCGCCCTATGTATTTTTCATCGCGCTCGTGCTCTCCACGATACTCATCGCCTTCCCGGGAAGCCTTATCCCCTCGGCGTGGGCTCAGCTCGCGGGGGAGAAGATCGGCCTGAGCCTTCTCCCGGTCATCAGGATGTTCGGGGTCATACTCACGCCGATCTCGGTGGTCTGCCAGGTCGTCATGAACGTGGCGCTCAGGCTGTTCGGGCGCCCGCCGCTCCACTTCAACCCGTTGCCCCTGCGGAGCGAGCTCGAACAGTGCATGGGCGGGCTTGACCGGGCGGGGATGCTTTCCGAGGAGGAGAAGAAGATGGTGAGGCGCATCTTCTCGTTCCATGAGATCGAGGCGCGCGAGATCATGACGCCGCGCGTGGCGATGCGGTGCCTCTCAGAGCAGGAGACGGCGGGCCGGGCGGTCGAGCTGGTCAAGGCGGAGCACCTGTCGAGGATCCCGGTCTACCGCGAGAGCCCCGACAACATCGTGGGGGTGCTTTTCGCGAAAGATGTTTTGTCCCGCATGGGCGAGGCGGGGGCGGCCGAGGCGAAGGTCGGCCCGCTCGCCCGCGAGCCGTTCTTCGTGCCCGAGACGACCGGCGCCCGCGCGCTCCTCGCCGAAATGCGGAAACGACAGACGCACATGGCGATCGTCGTCGACGAGTACGGGGTCACCACCGGCCTGGTGACGCTCGAGAACATCCTTGAAACGATCGTCGGGGAGATCAAGGACGAGTACGACCCGCGTGACGACAGGCACTGCGAGAAGACGGGGGACGGCGTCTACCGCGTCGACGCGCAGCTCTCCGTCAACGACGCCCGCGAGGAGCTCGGCATCGACGTCCCGGATCGCGGGGGGTACGACACGCTCGCCGGCTTCATCTGCGCCTTTTGCGGAAGAGTCCCGGGGGCGGGAGAGGTGATGGAGTGGGGGGGGTACACCTTCAAGATCCTGGACGCCACGAAGCGGGGCCTCGTCAAACTGGAGATACGGGGCGTCAAAAAATAAATCCCAAATCCCAACATGGAAAATCCCAAATCCCAAATCCCAAATCCCAACAAAAGAGATAGTGCAGAGGGGAACGTGCCATCTTGGCCTCCTTCCCGTCCGTATCTTTCGGGATTTGGGATTTGGGATTTGGAATTTCTTCCTGGTTCCCTTTTGGGATTTGGGATTTGGGATTTGGGATTTCTGTAATGATCCACTCCGTCAAAGGCATCATCCTGCACCGGCGCGAGATCACCGAGTCAAGCCTCATCCTCACCGCCTTCACCGATCGCGCCGGAAAGCTCAGCCTGCTCGCCAAGGGGGCCCGGCGCAGGAGGAGCCCCTTTCTCGGGAGGGTCGAGCTGTTCACGCGCTGCGCGCTCACCTACTATGACAGTCCCCGCCGGGGCCTGAATATCCTCAGCGAGTGCGATCCGATCGATGCGTTTGCACCCCTGAGGACCGACCTCTCTCGCTTCGCGCTCGCCTGTTGCTTCGCCGAACTGGTCGAGATGGGGACGGGCCTCGCCGCGAAATCCGCGGGGGTCTTCGAGCTTTTGGGGGAGGCGCTGTCGGCCGCCTGCGCCGGCGCTGTCCCGGGGCTTGTCAGATCCTGCTTTGAGATCCGCCTACTCTCCCTCCTCGGCTACTCCCTCCGGCTCGACGCCTGCGCCTCCTGCCATTCCGGAACAGGCGTGCAGAGGACCTTTTCCGCCGCCGCGGGCGGCGTCGTCTGCGCCCGCTGCGCCCCGCAATTCCGGGACGGGCTCGGCGTCACCCCGGGCACCGTCGCCTTCCTCCGCCGTTTGCGCGCGATCCGGCCGAATGCCGAGTTCCGCGTGAAGCCCGACGCGCGGCAGGCGGCGGAGGCCTCGGAGATGCTCCGCCGGGCCATCGTCTTCTACCTCGATGCCCAGCCGAGGACGGTCAGGCTTCTCGCCTCTCTCCCGGCTCACGAGTGCGGACGTAGCGCATAAATGGCCCCACTGCCATCCCGATTCTGCCATCCCGATTCCGTGTCCGATTCTGTTGCGCAATCGGCCTATTTTCGGTATTCTGTTTCATTATTCAGCGAGTCTTACCACGGCACGGAGGTTCTGATAATGCGCAAGTATGTCTACTACTTCGGCGCGGGGAAGGCCGAGGGCGACGCGTCGATGAAGGCTCTTCTCGGAGGGAAGGGGGCGAACCTCGCCGAGATGACGAACCTGGGCATCCCCGTCCCCGCCGGGTTTACCATCACCACCGAGGTTTGCACCCACGCCGCCGCGCACAGGGGGGGATACCCGCGCGGGATCGAGGGCCAGGTCGAGCGCGCGCTCGCCCGCGTCGAAAAAGCAATGGGGGCGCGGTTCGGCGACCGGGAGAACCCGCTCCTCCTCTCCGTGCGCTCCGGCGCCCGGGCCTCGATGCCCGGGATGATGGACACGGTGCTCAACCTCGGGCTGAACGACCGGACCGTGGTGGCCCTCGCCCGCCAGACCGGGAACGAGCGCTTCGCCTGGGACTGCTACCGCCGCTTCGTGCAGATGTACGGCGACGTCGTCCTCGGCCTCAAGCCCGAGAACAAGGACGGCGTGGACCCGTTCGAGGAGATCATCGCGCGCACGAAGGAAGCGCGTGGCGTGAAGATCGACACCGAACTCACCGTCGCAGATTTACAGACGCTCGTCCGGGAGTTCAAGGCCGCCGTCAAGGCGAAGACCGGGAAGGACTTCGCCGATGACCCACGCGACCAGCTTCGGGGCGCCATCGCCGCGGTCTTCGGCTCGTGGAAAAATGATCGCGCGATCGCCTACCGGAAGCTCAACAGGATCCCCGATGACTGGGGCACCGCCGTCAACGTCCAGGCGATGGTCTTCGGCAACATGGGGACGGACTGCGGGACGGGAGTCGCCTTCACCCGCGACGCGGCGACCGGCGAGAAGCGTTTCTACGGCGAGTACCTCCTGAACGCCCAGGGCGAGGACGTCGTCGCCGGCATCAGGACCCCGAACCCGATCGCGAAGCTCGCGAAGGAGATGCCGCGGGCGTACGGGGAGCTCGAGAAGGTCTACCGCAGGCTCGAGCGCCACTACCGGGACATGCAGGACCTCGAGTTCACGATCCAGAAGGGGAAGCTCTGGCTCCTGCAGACGCGCTCCGGGAAGCGGACCGGCTTCGCCGCGATCCGCATCGCGGTGGAGATGGTCGAGGAAGGGCTGATCCGCAGGGACGAGGCTTTGATGCGTGTCGACCCGATGCAGCTCAACCAGCTCCTCCGCCCCGTCTTCGACGCCGCCGAGAAGAAGAAGGCGGTCGCCGGGGGCCGCCTCCTGGCGAAGGGCCTGAACGCGGGCCCGGGCGCGGCCGCGGGGAAAGTGGTGTTCAACGCGGCGGACGCCGAGGAGTGGGGCGGGCGCGGAGAGAAGGTGATCCTCGTCCGGATCGAGACCTCCCCCGAGGATATCAGGGGGATGTCCGCGGCCGAGGGTATTCTCACTGCCCGCGGCGGTATGACCTCCCACGCGGCGCTCGTCGCCCGGCAGATGGGGAAGGTCTGCGTCGCCGGGTGCGGGGCGCTGGAGATCGATTACCGGACGCGCGAGATGCGGGTGAAGGGCTCCGTGGTCAGGGAGGGCGAGGCGATCTCTATCGACGGCTCGACGGGCGAGGTGATCGCGGGCGAGATCAGGACGTTCCCCTCCGAGGTCCTGCGGGTCGTCATCTACAAGACGATGAAGCCGCGGGAGTCGTCGGTCTACCGCCACTACGCCACCCTCATGGCGTGGGCCGACGGGGCGCGGAGGCTCAGGGTCAGGACGAACGCCGACCAGCCGGACCAGGTCTCGAACGCCGTCGCCTTCGGGGCCGAGGGGATCGGGCTCTGCCGCACGGAGCACATGTTCTTCGGCGGCGACCGGATCGACGCGGTGCGGGAGATGATCGTCGCGGACGACGTCGCGGGCCGGCGGACGGCGCTCGCGAAGATCCTTCCGATGCAGAAGGAGGATTTCAAGGGTATCTTCCGCGTACTGAAGGGGCTGCCGGCGACGATCCGCACCCTCGATCCGCCGCTCCACGAGTTCCTGCCTCACGGGGAGGCGGAGATCAGGGATCTTGCGGGCAAGATGGGGATCCCCGAGGAGCGGCTCCGGAAGAAGATCGCCTCTCTGCACGAGGCGAACCCGATGCTGGGCCTCAGGGGATGCCGCCTGGGGATCGTCTACCCCGAGATCACCGAGATGCAGGCGCGGGCGATCATCGAGGCGGCGTGCGAGGTCGCGAGGGAGGGGATACCGGTCAAGCCGGAGATCATGATCCCGCTCGTCGGCGTCGTGACCGAGCTCGAGTCACAGAAAGCGGTCGTGGACCGGGTCGCCCGCGAGGTGTTCGCCGCGCAGGGCAGGAAGGTCGCCTACACCGTGGGGACGATGATAGAGCTCCCGCGCGCGGCGATCACCGCCGACAGGATCGCGCGGGTCGCCGAGTTCTTCAGCTACGGCACCAACGACCTCACCCAGACGACGTTCGGCCTCTCGCGCGACGACGCGGGCGTCTTCCTGCCGATGTACGTGGCGGAGAAGCTCCTGCCGGAGGACCCGTTCCAGTCGATCGACCAGGACGGGGTCGGGTACCTGATGCGGCTCGGCGTTGAGCGCGGCCGCTCCGCGCGGCCCGGGCTCAAGGTGGGCATCTGCGGCGAGCACGGCGGCGAACCGGAGTCGGTGAAGTTCTGCCACCGGATCGGCCTCGACTACGTGAGCTGCTCGCCGTTCCGCGTGCCGATCGCGCGGCTCGCGGCGGCGCAGGCCGCGCTCGAGGAAAAGGGCGCGGCGGGGAAGCCGTACGGGAAGCGCGCGCGCAAGTCCGGGCGGCGGCGGGGCGGGCGCTGAGGCGCGCGGTCGCGACGACGGGGGCTGGTGAGCATGAGCCGGGGCAGGGACACCATCCAGTTGTATCTCAGGGATATTGGGGAGATCCCGCTGCTCACGCGGGAGGAGGAGATCGCCCTCGCGAAGAAGGCCGCCCGCGGGGACGAGAAGTCCCGCCAGCAGCTTATCAAGTCCAACCTCAGGCTGGTGGTGAAGATCGCGCGGCGCTACTCGTACCTCGGGCTTGCCCTGCTCGACCTGGTCGAGGAGGGGAACCTCGGCCTGATGCGGGCGGTCAATAAATTCGATGTGCGGAAAGGGAACAAGCTCAGCACCTACGCGGCCTGGTGGATCAGGCAGTTCATCCTCCGGGCGCTCGCGAACCAGGGGAAGATGATCCGCATCCCCGTGTACATGATGGAGAAGATACGGAGTATCCACCGCAAGGAGCAGGAGCTCACGCAGAAATTCGGAAGGCCCGCGCAGCCGAAGGAGATCGCAAAGGCGCTGAAGCTCCCGATCGCGAAGGTGCGGCAGATGATCGAGATGGACAGGAAGCCGCGCTCGCTCTCTTCCCCCATCGACGGAGAGGGGGTCAACGAGCTCATCAAGGTGATCGAGGACGTCGATACGATCTCGCCCTCGAAGCTCATCTCCGACGAGGTGGTGCGGGAGAGCATCTCCGACCTCCTCGACCAGCTCGCCCCGCGCGAGGCGGGCATTTTAAAGATGCGGTTCGGCCTCCAGGACCGCACCCCGAGCACCCTCACGGTGATAGGCAGGAAATACGGCATCACGCGCGAGCGGGTGCGGCAGATACAGGAGGCGGGATTGAGGAAGCTGAAGGCGATTCTCTCGGAAACGAAGCGCGGATTCAGCGACTTCTGAAACGCCGGGCAGCCGCGTGGCGCGCCGGTGTACACCACAAGGAGGACATACGATGGCGATCGACAGCAGGGAGTTGAAGAACGCGATCCGCAGCGTGCCGGATTTCCCGAAGAAGGGCATCGTCTTCAGGGATATCACCACCCTCATTCGCGACGCGAGGCTCTTCAGGGTCGCGGTGGATGCCGTGTGCGACTGGTGTCGCGACAAGGGCGTCGAAACGGTTGTCTGCACGGAGTCCCGCGGGTTCATTTTCGGCGCGGCGATCGCCTACGCGCTCGGGGCCGGGGTGGTGCCGGTGCGGAAAAAGGGGAAACTCCCCCACAAGACCTTCAGCGCCGAATACGAGCTCGAGTACGGCACGGACGCGCTCGAACTCCACAGGGACGCGTTCCCGAGGGGGAGCACGGTCCTCATCGTGGACGACCTGCTCGCCACGGGCGGCACGGCAGCCGCGACGGCGCAGCTCGTAAAGAACCTCGACGCGAAGATCGCCGGGATCGTTTTCATCATCGAGCTCACCTTCCTGAAGGGGAGGGAGAAGCTCAAGGGGTTTGACGTGCATTCCCTCGTGCAGTATGCCGCTGAGGCCGAGTGAGCCTCGTCGGTGCGTGTCTGACCCTTTTGGGATTTGGGATTTGGGATTTTAATGTGAGCGCCCGTAGCTCAGAAGGATAGAGCACAGGATTCCTAATCCTGGGGCCGTGCGTTCGACTCGCACCGGGCGCACCAGTACTGCGGCAGCGACGGTTTCTGGTTGCGGGCAGAAGAAAATGGGGTAGAAGCGAAAGGGAACGGCAGATGATCGATTTCCATGCGCACACGCTTCTGAGCGACGGCGAGCTGATCCCCTCGGAGCTGGCGAGAAGGGCGGAGGAGAAGGGGTACCGCGCCCTCGGCATCGCCGACCACGTGGACGGCTCCAACGCCGACCTGGTCATCCCGCGCCTCGTCTCCGTCTGCCGCGATCTCCGGGAGGTGATGGATATCGACGTCATCCCCGGGGCCGAGATCACGCACGTGCCCCCGTCGCTCATCGCGTCGCTCGTCGCGCACTGCCGGAAGCTGGGGGCCGAATTCGTGATGGTGCACGGCGAGACGCTCGTCGAACCCGTGAAGGCGGGGACCAACGACGCGGCACTGAAGGCGGGTATCGACATTCTCGCCCACCCGGGATTCCTCCTGCCGCGGCAGGCCCGCGAGGCCGCCTCTCGCGGGGTATACCTCGAGCTGTCGGCGCGGCAGGGGCACTGCCTCGCGAACGGGCTCGTGGCCCGGCAGGCGGTCGCCGCCGGGGCGGGGCTGATCGTGGGGTCCGATGCGCACTCCCCCGTGGATCTGCTCATCCCCGAGGAGCATGCCCGTATCGCGCGCGGCGCGGGGCTCAGCGAGGAAGAGGTCGAAAAGTCCCGCAAGAACGCGGAGCGGCTCTGGAGCGCGATCAAGAAGCGGCGCGGCTAACCCCGAAGGAGAAGTTCCATGTCGAGAAGGGACAGGTTCGATAAGACCCCCGAGGACCGGCTGGTCATCGCGGCGTACAAGCTCCTCGACCGGGTGGTTCTGCACAAGGCGGCGTGCATCGCCGGCCTCGTAGCGGCGGCGGCGGTCGTCCTCGCGGGCCTTGCGTACTGGAACCACCTGACCGCCTACAACGAAAGCGCCGTCGCGGCGTTCGAGGCCGCGCGAAAGCCGGAGGACTTCAGGGCGGTGACGGATGCCTATCCCGGGAGTTCCATCGAGCCGCTTGCCCTTTTTTACCAGGGAAGGAAGCTCGCGGACGAGAAGAAGTACAAGGAGGCGGAAGAGGCCTTTTCCACCCTCGCGCGCTCTTATCCGGGGCACCACCTCGCCCCCGATGCGCGGGCGTTCGCGGGGATGCTCTGCGCCCAGCAGAAGAACTACGAGGAAGCGGTGAACAATTACCGGGCGGTGGTGGATGACTATCCCCAGTCGTTCGCCGCGTCGCGGGCGCTCCTCGGCATTGGCGCCTGCTACGAGAGCATGAACCGGCCCGCCGATGCGAAGGCGGCGTACGAGAAGATCATCGCCTCCTACGGCACGAGCGATCTGAAGAAGGACGCCCGGGACAGGATCGCGAAGCTCGCGAACCCCGCCCCTGCCGCCCCCGGTACCCGGAAAGCGGCTGCTGCGCCCGCCCTCGCCGGGAGCCCGGCGTTGCCGGGGAAGGCATCGGGTGCGGTCGATGCCGAAAAGGCAAAAGGCGCGGTGGCCTCAGGGAAGGAGTCCAAGGACATCCCTGCCTCCACGCCACGGAAAACCCCTTGACAGGAAGGGTTCTCAGGTGTATCCTACTGGATACTTGAATCGTGCCTGTCGTGTGCACGGCGGAAGGATTTGCGGCATGGGCGACCCGACCATCGAAATCAGGGGAGATATCTGGATCAGCTTCTAGGAGCCTGACCGGGGAGGGACCTCTTTCGTCGGGGTTCGTTGCCGGAAGAAGGCCCCGGGGGCGCATGATGCCACGGTGAGCGCGAGGTCCAGGAGAAATCCTGGCTTTTTTTGTCTCCGCGAAACGCTTCTCCCTGCGCAGGCGGCGCGACAGTGATGGAAAGAATAGTCAAGACGGTGCTGTTCAGCGAGGAGCAGATCTCGAAACGCATCGCCGAAATGGTGAAGCGCATCGACAGCGACTTCCGCGGCAAGGAGCTCGTGGTGGTCGCGGTGCTGAAGGGCAGCGTGGTGTTCCTCGCGGACCTCGTCCGCGGCTTCACGCGCCCGCTGGCGTTTGATTTCATCGGTGTGAGCAGCTACGGAAACAGCACGAGCTCGCTCGGCGTGGTGACCCTCGAGAAGGGCATCACGGTGGACGTGGCGGACAAGAGCGTTCTCGTGGTGGACGACATTCTCGACACGGGGCGTTCGGTCACCTTCGTCAAGAACTACCTGCAGAAGTTCAAGCCGAAGGAGATCAAGGTCTGTGTGCTCCTCGAGAAGAAGGGCACCCGGCTCCTCGATATCACGGCCGACTACGTGGGGTTCGAGATCCCCAACGTTTTCGTGCTCGGCTACGGCCTCGACTACGAAGACCGCTACCGGCACCTGCCGTACATCGCGTCGCTGAAGGAGGAGTACTACAACGAGCCGACGAGAAAGGGGATCGGGCCCGTCTGACGGTCCCCCTCGTCGCCGACAAGATATTTGCGTTGCGGGATCGTCTAACGGTAGGACGGCTGGCTCTGGACCAGTTAGTCCAGGTTCGAATCCTGGTCCCGCAGCCAACATTTGCATCAGTTGGTGTTTTTGTTCTTTCAACGTGCACTCTTCAACCTTGGACTGTAGTTGTGGCGCCATCGTCTAGCCCTAGAATTGCAGGAGCTGCGGAGCGAAGTGAACGTAGCGAGATGCAATTCTTGGGTCCCGAAGGGCGCAGTCCTGAGGGATCTTCACGGGGGAGTTGCAGCGAGAGCAAGATAGTATAGAAGCATCCTGGATGCCTTCCGGGGCGCCATCGTCTAGTCCGGCCTAGGACACCGGGTTCTCAACCCGGTAACTGGGGTTCGAATCCCCATGGCGCTACCATCTTCTTCCGAATCTTCAGGGTCCGAATCTTCAGGGTCAGACCTCTACTATTGACTAAACTATCCATCGCTCCGCAATGGGAGGTGATGGCTCTGACTTCCGGGTCGGGGAGCGTGGTTTCGGGATTGACTTCGCGATCCGAATTATGTATAGTTACGATATACATAATGGAGGTATCCATGAAAGCGACCATCGTTGATTTGAGATACCGGATGAACGATGTGCTGAAGGCGCTGGGCCGAAACGAGGTCGTAAGCGTCATGTGCCACGGCAAAGTGAAAGGCGTGCTCAAGCCCTGCGCGACGGTCGCGGGAGGGAAAGTCACGGATCATCCTTATTTCAGGATGCGCCCCTCGGCAGGCTCGGTTGAGAAGGAGATGGATCGTCTTCGCGGGGGGCGGCATCGTGATCTTTGATACCGACATCTTCATCTGGATCCAGCGGGGCAATAAAAAGGCGGCGGCGCTGATCGAACGGGAGAGAGAACGGCTGCTATCCTTGCTGACCTACCTTGAGCTTATGCAGTGCGCAGAGAATAGGGAACAGCACGAGTTCACGAAGAGATTCCTGAAAGTTTTCGCATTCCAGACCTTGCCCCTGACCGAGAACATCGGACATAGGGCGGCGGTCTATATCGAGGAGTATTCGCTCTCCCACGGGCTCAGGGCCGGTGACGCGATTATCGCCGCCACGGCCGCGGAGCACGGCATTGCCCTCTGCACAAGCAACTCGAAGCATTTCAAACCCATAAAGGATCTGCGAGTGGTGATATTCAAGCCTTGACGTCCTGCTGATCTCGCAGGCGATGTATCCCCCAATAAGTGGAGGCCGGCGTTCACAGTCCACCTGAGGCCGTAAGGTGGTGCGTCGCTTCCGCGCATGTGATATCATCCCTTCTCGTAGGCTGTTGCTTTATTGAAAGGGGGTATTTTTGACCCCCGACCCTGACCCTCCCCCTCAAGGGGGGGAATTCGGAAGAGAAAATCTCGCGGAAGGGAGACTGGCCATGCAGATCGTGACGCGGTTCCATAAGAAGCTGTGTACGTTCAAGAAACAGGATGTGAAGGTGAACTACGAGGGCGTGCGCGAGCCCGGCAACCCGAACGTGAACTGGCAGCCGGTCGAGTGCCTGGGGCTCACCGAGGAGTGCGTGGAGGCGAAGTGCCGCTTCACGAAAAAGCCCGGGGCGAATAAGAACTACCTGAAGTAGAAGCGGCGCGCACGATCCACAGTGGCGCGCCGGCCCCAGAGACGCGCCAGCGCCACCGCCGTCTCCCTCCCGCGTGTGCTATACTGATATCTGTGAGAAGAACCCCGGCGTCGCTCCCGATCCCCCTTTTCTCCTGTCTGATCTCAGCCGCCTTCCTGGGTATCCCGGGGCTTGCGTGCTCCGATCCCGGCGACTACTTTTACTCCTCCGGCCGGAGATGCGGGCTCACGCGGATCGGGAACACCTGGGCAGTGCACTCCCCGGGCGGAGGGCGCCGCGACGGGCTGGCGGACGACCCATGGGGGAAACACGACCTCGTGATACTGCGGTCGGCCGACCCCGCGCGGGCGGCAGCCGGCGTCTCCCCCCGCCCCCGCTTCATCACCCCCGTGTTCGACTACGGCGGCGGCGAACCGCTCGTGGTGACCGACGAGTTCATCGCGTGCTTTCCCCCGTCCATCGATGATGCCGCCGTTGCCGCCATAAACCGCAGCCGCGGGGCGGAGATCGTCCGGCCGCTCGCCGGGCCGCCCCGCACGTATCTCCTCCGGGCGGAGGGGGGGGACGCGCTCGCGTCGGCGAACGCCTATGTCGAATCCGGGGAGGCGGTCTTCGCGCACCCGAACTTCATCGCGAGGAAACACCACCGCGGCATCCCCGGCGACCCGTACTTCCCCAATCAGTGGCATCTTTGGAACGCCGGACAGGGCGGGGCGCTTCCGGGGCAGGACATCGACGCGCCCGGGGCATGGGATATCACGCGGGGAAGCCCCGAGGTGATCATCGCCGTCATCGACGACGGGGTCGAATATTCCCACGAAGATCTCCAGGGAGACAAGTTTGTCCCGGGGTATGATTTCTACGACAACGACGCCGATCCGTCCGCCGTGAAGGCGAACGAGGACTGGCACGGGACCGCGGTGACCGGCACGGCCGCGGCGAACGGATGGAACGCGGTGGGCGGAACCGGGATCGCTCCCGGGTGCCGCGTGATGCCCGTGCGCCTCGTGGCCGGGCCGACCAGCGACGCGCAGGACGCGGAGGCGATCCGATGGGCGGCCGGGCACGGCGCGTGGATCATCTCCAATAGCTGGGGCCCCCCCGACGGGAACCCCCTCATCCCCGGGGACGAGCAGGTGTACCCGCTCCCCGATATCGTGAAGTCCGCGATCGATTACGCCGCGGACGAGGGCCGCGACGGGAAGGGGTGCATGATCTTCTGGGCCGCGGGCAACGGGAATGAGCCTGTCGGCTACGACGGCTATGCCTCCTACGGGAAGATTCTCGCCGTCGGGGCTTGCGATGACCAGGGTGTGAGGCCGTACTACAGCGACTACGGGCCGGAGCTCGATCTGTGCGCCCCCTCGGACGGCGGGGTGACCTCCG
>JBAXOY010000089.1:0-12811 GCA_037133055.1 Chlamydiota bacterium | reverse complement strand
CGCGGTCGGCGATCACGTGGTCCACGCGGGGAACGGGATAGGGGTGTATCGCGGCGTGACGAGACTCTCGAAGGACGGCATCGAGAAGGAGTTCCTCATCCTGGAATATCAGGAGAAGGCGAAGCTCTACGTCCCCCTCGATCAGGCGGGGCTGGTGGAGCGGTATGTCGGGGTGGGGAAAACCACGCCGCTCCTCGACAAGCTCGGCGGCGCGCGCTGGCAGAACGCGCGGGTGGCGGCGCAGCGGGCGATATTCGATTACGCGGCGGAGATCCTGCAGCTCCAGGCGGCGCGGGAGGCCCAGCCCGGTTTCGCCTTCCCGGGCGGGCAGGCATGGGAGAAGGAGTTCGAGGACGCCTTCATCTACGAGGAGACGCCCGACCAGGCAACGGCCATCGAGGAGATGAAACGCGACATGGAGAGCCCGCATCCGATGGACCGTCTCGTCTGCGGCGATGTCGGGTACGGGAAGACCGAGGTGGCGATGCGGGCGGCCTTCAAATCGGTGATGGCCGGGAAGCAGGCCGCGGTGCTTGTCCCCACGACGGTGCTCGCCCAGCAGCACCTGCGCACCTTCACCGACCGTTTCGCCGACTACCCGGTCAGGATCGAGATGCTCAGCCGGTTCCGCACGGACCGGGAGCAGACGGGGGTGCTCGACGGGCTTCGGGACGGCACAGTGGACATCGTCATCGGCACGCACCGCCTGGTCCAGCCGGACGTGGCGTTCAAGGACCTCGGCCTCGTCATCATCGACGAGGAGCAGCGGTTCGGCGTGAGGCACAAGGAGCGCCTGAAGAAGCTCCGGCTCACGGTGGACGTGCTCACGATGACGGCGACGCCGATCCCCCGGACGCTCTACCTGTCGCTCTCCGGGATACGGGACATGTCCACGATCGCGACCCCGCCGGAGGACCGGCTGTCGATAGAGACGCTAGTCCGCGAGTACGACGCGCGCGTCATCGCGGAGGCAATCCGGCGCGAGCTCGGGCGGGAGGGGCAGGTCTACTTCGTCCACAACCGGGTCGAAACGATCGGCCGGGTGAAGGAGACGATCGAGGCGCTCGTCCCCGAGGCGTCGGTCGCCGTCGGGCACGGCCAGATGGGCGACGAGGAGCTCGAGGATGTGATGCGGCGGTTCGTCGAGGGGGGGATCGACATCCTCGTCTGCACGACCATAATCCAGTCCGGCCTCGACATCCCGAACGTCAACACCATCATCATCGACCGCGCGGACCGCTTCGGCCTCGCCGAGCTCTACCAGCTTCGGGGCCGCGTCGGCCGCTACAAGCACCGCGCCTACGCCTACCTGCTCTACCCGCCGGGCGACTGGCTCCTCGACGACGCGCGCAAGAGGCTGAAGGCGCTACTCGACCACCCGGGCCTCGGCGCGGGGTTCAAGATCGCGCTGCGCGACCTGGAGATACGGGGCGCGGGCAATATCCTCGGGCACGAGCAGCACGGCCACATCGCCGCCATAGGCTTTGATCTCTACTGCAAGCTGCTGAAGAGGAGCATCGACCAGATGAGGGGCAAGGCGGTGACCGGCATCGAGGATATCGAGGTGAACCTGCCGTATCGGGCGGGGGTATCCGCGGCGTATGTGCCGTCGGAATCGCAGAGGATAGACCTGTACAAGAGGATGGGGGAGATCTCCTCTCCCCGGGATGTGGAGGCGGTCGGGGCGGAGATGCGGGACCGGTTCGGGCCCCTGCCGGGCGAGGCCGGGCTCCTTCTTGAGATCTGCCGGCTGAAGCTCGCCGCGCGTGAGCGGGGGATCCGGTCGGTGTCGCTCCAGGAGGACAGGATCGTCGCGGTCAGGCACGGGGAGGACCTTCGCCCCGGCGGCCGCTACCCGCGCCTCGTTGCGAAGAAACCCCTCGACGCGGTGCGCGAGATACGCGAAACGCTGCGCCGGCTATGACCCCGCCCGGCGAGGTCCGTTATGCGCGGTGTGCGTGCCCTTCTCGCTGATTGCGAGTTAATTACATACAACGTCTGCGGAACGGGGGAGATCCACATGGAAATCGGCGCGCCGGAAATTGTCCGACTGGGCGACGACCTGCGCTACCGCGTCGGCGTTCGCACGTCGGGAACCGACAGGGAACTCTGGTTCAGCCTGAGCGGCGAATACGCCGATCTTGTCTCGGAGCGCTCCGACGCGGCCCTCGTCGCGCTCCTCATCCCGGCCATGGCGCTCGGAGAGGATATCGTCGTCGCGGGCACGATTTCCGAGAAGCTTCACTACACCCTCTCCGGACCCTACCAGAGGGTGGTGCGGCACATTATCCCCTCGCTGCGCCCGGTCCGCATCCGCCCCGCGGAGATCCGGCCCGCGCCCCATGGGGCATCGGGTGTGGCGACGGGCTTCTCGGGCGGGATCGACTCTTTCTCCGTCCTCGCGGACCATCACTATGCGGACGCGGCGCCGGGATTCCGCCTGACGCATCTTTTCCACTTCAACGTCGGTTCGCACGGCGCGGGCGGCGCGCGTCTCTTCAGGGAGCGCTACGCGCGACTGAAGCCCGTGGCGGAGCGGATCGGGCTCCCGTTCATCGCCGTCGACTCCAATGTGACCGAATTCTACACGGGGTTCAATTACCAGAGCACCCACACGCCGCGCACCGTCTCCGCGGCGCTCCTGCTGCAGCGCGGTATCGGGCGCTATCTGTGCGCCTCCTCCTACGAGTATGCCTCCACGTTCGTGGGGCCCGCCTGCACCATGGGCTACAGCGAACCCGTCACGCTTCCGCTCCTCTCCCCGGAGGCGCTCGACGTGTTGTGCGTCGGGAGCGAATACACGCGGGTCGAAAAGACGCTGTGCGTGGCCGGGATCGGCGACTCGCACGGTTCTCTGGACGTGTGCGTGCGCGGCGAGGCGGCGGGGAACTGCTCCGCCTGCTGGAAGTGCATGCGGACCCTGCTGACCCTTGAGATCGCGGGGCTTCTCGACCGCTACTCGGGCGTGTTCGATCTTCGCGCGTACCGGGAGGGACGCGACCGCTATCTCGAAGAGGTGCTCCGGAGCGATGACCCGCTGCTGCGGGAGATCGTCGCCTTCGCCGGGGCGCGCGGGTTTGCGCTGTCCCATGCGACATAGCCGGCGCCGCGGCGGCGCCCCCGGTCTCTCCCGCTCCCCCGGCACTCTTCAGTTGCCTTTTCGGCGCGATGCCGTATAATGGAGGGACACAATGCGGGGGCGGATGAGCCCCCCGGAGGGATGTGATGCAAATTATCGCCATCGCATTTTTCGTAGTGCTCATTATAGCGCTGATCATGGTAAAAAAGTCACAGGGCAAGAAGTAGCACGTCCTGTTGCGGCGAACCCCGATACCCCCGTTGCGCTCTCCGAGGCGGAAGGTGCATGCCATGCGATTCGCCTTCGTGATACCGGGTTGCCGGCGTCGCCCGACCGCGTGCGCCCTGCGCGCGGCCCCGGCCATCCTCCTTCTGTGCGCGGCTCCCCGCCCCCCTGCGCAGGCCGAGATCAAGGAGCAGATCGTCGCGGTCGTGAACGACGAGATCATCACCTACTCCGAGATCGAGAAGATCCTCTCGCCCGTTTTCGAGCAGTACGAACAGATCTACTCCGGCGCGGAGCTCTTCACGATGCTCCAGAAGGCGCGCCGCGACGTCCTCAACCACCTCGTCGAGGAGAGACTCATCATCCAGGATGCGAAGAGGCAGAAGATCAGGGAGCAGATGGGAGACGACTTCGCGAAGGAGGTCGAGCAGTCCATCGCGGAGGTGAAGGCCAAGTTCCCCTCCGAGGAGGAGTTCCAGAAAAGCCTCAAGCGCCAGGGGTTCACGATGGACGGGTACCGCGCACAGGAGGAGCAGCGCACCCTGGTGCGGGCGATGCTCATCAAGGAGGTCTCTGCGCGGTGCGGCGTCTCGCCGGCGGAGATCAAGGCGTTCTACGAGGCGCACCCGAAGGAGTTCACGGAGGGCGAGAAGATTCACGTGAGCCAGATCTGGATCAAGGATACGCCGGAGAAGCCGGGAGAGGCGGAGCGGATGGCGAGGGAGGTGCTCTCGCGGCTCGATGCCGGCGAATCGTTTGCGGAACTTGCAAGGAAATATTCGAACTGCCCGTACGCGCAGAAGGGCGGCGACTGGGGGTTCATCGGGCGCGGGCACTGGAACAGGGAACTCGAGGACGCCGCGTTCGCCCTCGAACCGGGCGCGCACAGCGGCATCGTGAAATCGACGCTCGGATACCACCTTATCATGCTCCACGAGAAAAAACCCGCCACCGTGAAGTCGCTGGCGGGGGTGTACAAGGCAATCGAGGACAAGCTCTTCCGGGAGAAGGCCGGGGTGAAGCGCGACGAATGGCTCGCCCGACTCAGGAAGAAGGCCTACATCTCGATGGTGAAGTGATATGACGGCGCGCGCGCG
This sequence comes from Chlamydiota bacterium, assembly GCA_037133055.1. Classification (GTDB taxonomy): domain Bacteria; phylum Auribacterota; class Tritonobacteria; order UBA1439; family UBA1439; genus UBA1439. Next base: position 8,410 of record JBAXOY010000089.1, on the reverse strand, counting down.
CATTTCCCGCGAGAAGCCGATTCTCGCCGTGACGATGGGGGACCCCGGCGGCATAGGCCCGGAGGTGGCCCTGAAAGCGGTATCGCGGAATTCCGTGCGCCGCGCGTGCCGCCCGGTCCTCATCGGCGACATCGCCGTTCTCCGGAAGTGCGCGGGCCTCCTGCGCCGCCCCGCGCCGCTCATCCACGCGCGGGGGATGGACGCCCTCCCCGCGGAGACCTCCGCGATTCCCGTGATCAACCCCTGCGCTTCTGTCCGCGCACATCGCTGGGCGGCGGTTCGCGGGGACTACGGCGCGGCCGCGATGCAGTATGTCCGTTACGCGGTCCGCGCGGCGCGCGCGGGAGAGGCGGACGGCATCGTCACGGCCCCGATCTGCAAGGAGGCGATCCACCGCGCGGGGTATCGCCTCCAGGGCCACACCGATTTCCTGGCGCATCTCACCGGCGTGAAGGAACACGCCATGATGCTCACGGGGCGGGGCCTGCGCGTCGTCCTCGTGACGATCCACGTCTCAATCGTCCGTGTGAGCCGCCTCATCACGCGCGCCGCGGTCCTCCGGACCATCAGGCTTGCGCGCGATGCCTGCCTGAGAATGGGGGTCCGTAACCCGCGGGTCGCCGTCTGCGGCCTGAACCCCCACGCGGGCGAGGCCGGCGCGTTCGGGCGGGAGGAGATCACGGCGATCGTCCCCGCGATACGGGCGGCGGCGCGGGAGGGAATCGACGCCCGCGGGCCGTTCCCGGCCGACACGTTCTTCGTCGCGCGGAACCGGAGGGGTTTCGACATCGTCGTCGCCATGTACCATGACCAGGGGCTGATACCCCTCAAGATGCTCGCCTTCGACCGGGGTGTCAACGTGACGCTCGGGCTCCCGGTCGTCAGGACCTCGCCGGACCACGGGACGGCGTTCGACATCGCTGGAAAGGGCGTCGCCGATCCCGAAAGCATGACCGAGGCGCTGCTGCTCGCGGCGAGGATGTGCGCACGTGGGAACCGCTGACGCCGTCCCGGGCTCCGTGAAGGGAATCCTCGCCTCCCTGGGCATCGCTCCCAGCAAGAGGCGGGGGCAGACGTTTCTCATCCGCCGTGAAGTGGCGGAGAGGATCGCCGGCCTCGCCTCCCTCACCCCGGATGACGCGGTCCTCGAGATCGGCCCCGGCCTCGGGGCGCTCACCGGCGCCCTCCTCGCGGCGGCCGGACGCGTGGTCGCGGTCGAGAGCGATCGAAGGCTCGCGGCGTGGCTGCGCGACCGTTTCCGCGACTGCCGGACCTTCGAACTTATCCACGCCGACGCGCTCACGTGCGATATCCCCGGGCTCCTCAAGGGCATGGCGGCACGCGGGCGCCGCGTGAAGGTCGTCTCCAATATCCCGTACTCCATCAGCGGCCCCCTGATCGCGCGGCTCCTGGGAGCCTCGGATGACTGGTCGTGCATGGTCCTCACCGTCCAGCGCGAGCTCGCCCGGAGGATCACCGCCCCCCCCGGCGGGAAGGAGTACGGCGCCTTCACGGTGCTCTGCCGGTGCCGCGCGGAGACGGGGGAGGCATTCACGATCGCGCCCGGGGCGTTTTACCCGAGGCCGGGGGTGGACTCGTCCGTCGTGGTCTTCAGGTCCCGGCCGAGCCCCTTGATCCCTGCCGCCGAAGAGGCGGCGTTTTTCTCCCTGGTGCGCCTCCTTTTCTCCCAGCGGCGGAAGTCGATAGGCACGGTCTTGAAGCGCGCCCTGAAGGGGCACCCGGCCGCGGAGACGCTCCGCGGGGCGTTCGCCTCCGCCGGCATTGATCCCGCGGTGCGGCCGGAACGCCTCGGCGTTGAGGAATTCAGGCTGCTCGGCGAGGCGCTCGGCCGCGTGGAGTGGAAGGCGGATTGGGGTCGAGCCACGATATCTGATTGCCCAAGAGAATGTTGAAAATAATCCGAGCCTAAATTAGGGCCTTAAACGCGAGTTTCAGGCCCTGAAATAGGCTGTAAGCAATGTTTCCCCATTGGGAATCCTTCGAAAGCGGTGGACATGCCAGAGCCCCTCTGGCTTATGCTTCCTCTTCATCAGCGCGCCCCACTCATTGTTAGTCCTGCGAAGATGATTTGACAGATCGGCACAGGTGTAGTACATTGTATAACATGAAAACAGCGATGCTGACCATACGCCTGGATGAGGACCTGGAGAAACTCCTCGAGAAAGCCAGCAGAAGGGCTCACAAGACGCGCAGCGAAGTGGCACGAGAGGCACTGAGGCGGCAGCTCCGGCTCTCTCAGTTTGAATCCCTCCGACGGCGCACGATGCCCTTTGCGGAAGCCCGCGGCTTTCTGACCGATGAGGATGTCTTCGCTGAGGTCTCATGAGGGTGTTTCTCGACACCAACGTGCTGGCCAGTGCTCTGGCAACCCGAGGTCTTTGCGCAGACATCCTGCGCAAAGTCATCAACTCGGACGACCTGATCATCTCCGAACCCCTGGTTATCGAACTCCGACGCATCATGGCCAGGAAGTTCCATGTCACCGAATCGCTGATCAATGAGATGGTTGCGTTCCTTCAGCAGGACACGATTCCGGCGCCGGACGGAAATCTCATCGACATCGAGATCAGAGACAAGGATGACGTAATCATCCTGTCTTCCGCCATTCGAGCCAAAAATCAAGTCTTCGTAACCGGAGACAAGGAAGTTCTGGCCCTCGGCAAGATTGGGCGCATGCGGATTCTGTCTCCTCGGGGCTTCTGGGATACGACAAAGAAAAAGGCCTGACAGCGTTGCCCCACGCTCACGCCGTCACTGATAGCCGCCGCGAAGGATGCGAAGAAATGAGGGGTTCCATGGATAGAGTGCTGATCCTGCTGATCGCAGTGATGGCCGCGACCGCGGGATGCGGACGGGGGGGAGGGGAGGAGAAGGCGCACGCCGCGCCCCCCGCGATGGAAGGCCGCCTCGTCTATCAGCGGGGCGAGGGGAACGCCGCGGAGATATGGGTGATGGACCTCCCCTCGCGGAAGAGCGTCCGGCTCACCGACAACCGGGCCCTCGACGAGTACCCGCGCTGGTCCCCCGACGGAAGGGAGATCGCGTTCTACTCGGACCGGGAGGGGACACGGCAGATCTATATCATGGACGCGTCGGGAGGGAACGCGCGCCGGATAACGGGGAAGGCCTCCGTGAACGAGGACCCCTCATGGTCGCCCGACGGGTCGAGGCTCTGCTTCTGGGCTCAGGACCGCAGGGGGGCGCCCGAGAACATCTGCCTTATCGCCCGCGACGGCACCGGGATGACGGATATCACCCGCTCAAAAACGGGATCGCGGCGCGTGCCCGCATGGTCGCCGGACGGGAAGAGGATCGCGTTCACGTCGGACCGATACCTGAGCCACCAGGTCTATCTGATCGACGCGAGCGGCGCGCACGAAGAGCGCCTGACGGGAAATCCCCGCGGGGCATGCCGCCCTCGCTGGTCGCCGGACGGGAAGAGGATCGCCTACTCCGACGGCGGCTACGGGGTGCGCACGAATATCGACATCTGGGAGATGGACCCGGACGGGCGGAACAAGAAGCGGCTGACGGAGGCCGGCGGGCACGACTACGACCCTGCCTACGCGCCCGACGGGAGCCGGATCATCTTCGCCTCTGACCGGACCGGGCGCTACGAGCTGTACGTGATGGACCGCGACGGATCGAACCAGGCGCGTCTGACGGAGTTCGGGGACTACGCGCGATACCCGGACTGGGCGAGATAACGCGGCGAGGTCCATTTCTCGGACAGGCTCCTACTGCGGCGGCATCTCCTGCCCGGTCGGAGGATCGCCGGGGGGCGGCTGTCCCGGGGGGGGGGCCGCGTCGGGTGGCGGCTGGTCAGGCGGAGGCGGGGGCTGTTCGGGGGGAGGGGGCTGGTCGGGAGGAGGCTGTATCTCCGGCGGGGGATTTTCCTGCGGTACGGGCGCCTCTGCTCCGCCCTGCCCCGTTTGCCCGCGGGAAGGCCTGCGCCTCCGATTCCTGCGGCGCTTCAGCGCCTCTTCCCTCGCCTGAGCGTCATCAGTCCGTCCTATGCGTCCCTGTCCGGCAGGCTGATCGTTCCCCGGCGGCGGGGGGCCTGGCGGCGGGGGATTCGCGCCCGGCGAAATCCCCGTTCCCTCATCCATCACGGTCACCGAGCTCACCGCCACCTGTCCATCCACCTTCTTCGACTTCGTCACATAGCTGCCGAGGACGCGGCTCAGAAAATCCTCGAACGGGGCCTCTTTCAGGTCGAGGGTCGCGTTCTGCGTCTTGCCGAGGAACTTGTTGAAGGTGACTCCGCTCTTCTGGGAGAACTCCGTCAGGAGGCGCTCCACGTTGGCCTCGTTGGAGGCGACGGTTATCTTCCCGTTCTCGCAGCGCATCTGGAACTGGCCCTGGGGGATCGGGGTCGCCGCAGTCTGGGCTGCGAGTGCGCGGGGGAGGGACAGCGCCGCGAGCGCGAGCAGCGTAAAAACAGTGGGTCTCATCGGTGTGCGGGCTCCGTATGCTCACTGTAACACGCGAGGTAGGACAGGGCAAGACGTTTCTTGGAATAGCGCAGCGCCCCGACGACGCCGTTCCCGAGCAGGAGCGCGAAGCAGGCGTTTCCCGCGGCGTGGAGGGTATCGAAGGGGAGGGACGCCGCGTTCACGGCGAGCCATGATGCGGGGGAGAGCGGGTACACGAAGGAGTACCAGTACCAGAAATTCATGATCCAGCCGAACAGGTAGCCCCAGGCGGCGGTGAACAACGCGAGCGAGATCCTTCCCGCTCCGGGCATCACGCGGCCCATTCCGCCCGCCGAAAGCCCGCACGCCCCCCAGGCGAGCATCTGCCAGACGGTCCACGGGCCGTGCCCAAGCAAGATGTTGGAGACGAGGGCGGCGACCGCGCCGACGAGGAACCCGGGCCCGGGACCGAAGACGAGCCCGGACGCGGCGACGATGAAGGTCGTCGGCTGAAGGCCCGGGACGGCGGCGAACGGTATCCGCCCGAGCGCCGCAAGCGCGGCGAGGACGGCGATGAGCGGTATCTCGCGCGAGGAGAGCCTTCCCCTCTCGAAGCGGAGAAAGGCGATCCAGAGCGCGGCCAGCGCCAGGGCCATGCTGGGGAGCGCTCGGGTCATGGACGGATCCTTCTGTTCAAGCAGTTCAATCGGTTCAAACAGTTCAAGCCATGCAACATTGTCTTCGTGTCCTTCGTGCCTTCGTGGTGAGAATCTCTTGTTTTGGCCGTGTTCATCCGTGGGTATCTGTGTCCAAGTTTCCCTCTGTGCCCTCTGGGGCACCTATGATGGTCCCAGCCCGAGCGCCGCGCGGGCGTCGCCCCGCGTCACCACGCCTTCCGCGAATCCGCGGAACATCCTGCTCACCTGCGGCGAGTAGAAGGGGCCGCCGTCGAAGATTTCCCGTTTCGGGCCGTCCGCGACGACCTCGCCGTCGAAGAGCAGCACGATGCGGCCGGCGTACTCCGCCGCGAACTCGAAGTCCTGGGTCACGAGAAGGACCGCCGCGCCGGCGGCGGCGGCAGAGGCGAGCATCCCGGCAAGGAGGCATTTCAGTCGCGGGTCCTGCCCGCGGGACGGCTCGTCGAGCAGGAGGAGCCGGGGGCCCGCGGCCATCGCCGCGGCGAGGGCGACGCACTGGCGCTCGCCCGCGCCGAGCTCGCGCGGGTTCCGCCCCGCGAGGCGCGAGAGGCCCCACGCGGCCAGGGCTCGCGCGGCGGCATCGCCCTCGGCGCGGCCGAGGGCGCGCAGGGTGTAGCCGATTTCCGACGCCACGGTGTCGTGAAAAAGAAAGTCGTCCGGGCTCTGCGAGAGGTAGCCGCACAGGGCCGCCTTCTCCCGGTTCTCCATGCGGCCCGGGTCCATGCCGGCAAGGGTGACCGCGCCGCGCGCGGGACGGAGGAGCCCGCAGGCGAGCTTGAGAATCGTGCTCTTCCCCGCCCCGTTCGGCCCGAGCAGCGCGGCGACCTCTCCGCGCCGCGCCTGGAGACTGACATCGTTGAGGACCCGTGGCCCGTTTCCGTAGGCGAAGGAGACGCGGTCGAGGAGCGCGACGGGCTCGCCGGGGGCGGCAGCGGGGCGGGGCCGGGGGGCAGGCGCGGGGGGCGACAGGCGGAGCAGCGCGCGGCCCTCGCGTACGGTCATGGGCAATTCGGCCGACGCCGTCCGCGCCCAGAGGCCGGCGACGGGAGGGAGAAAATCCTGCGCCGCACCCGAGGCCCAACGGCAGAACTCGCGCGGCGTCCCGTCGAACTGCGGGCGGCCCTCCTCCATGAAGAGGACGCGTTCGGCCATGGGCAGGCAGCGTTCGAGGCGCTGCTCGACGATGATGATCGTGCATCCGAGGTCGTCGCGCAGGCGCGAGAGGAGAGAGAAGAGCTCCTCCGCCGCCACCGGGTCGAGCTGAGAGGTCGGCTCGTCGAGCACGAGCGTGCGCGCCCCCGTCGCCATGACGGCGCCGAGGGCTATCCGCTGGCGCATGCCACCCGAGAGCTCGTCGAGGCGCGCGCCGAGGCGGCCCGCGATGCCGAGGCAGTCGGCGAGCTCGCGCACGCGGCGGCGGACGATATCGGGAGGGATGCCGAGGTTCTCGGGCCCGAAGGAGAGTTCCTTCCCGACGCGGGTCATGAGCGTCTGCTTTTCCGGGTCCTGGAGGACGATGCCGATCTCCGCGTGGAGCAGGCGGCGGTCGACCCGCTCGATCGGCGCGCCGCGGAAATAGACCCGGCCGCATATTTTTCCCCCGAAAAAGCCCGGCACGAGGCCGGCGAGAGCCCGCGCGAGGGTGGTCTTCCCGCCGCCCGACGGGCCGGTCACGAGCACGAATTCGCCCTCGCGCAGTGTCAGGGTGACTCGGTCGAGGGCCGGCCGGCCGGCCTCGGGGTAGAAGTACGAGAGGTCCTCGACGCGGAAAAGGCTCATCGCGGAGCCCTCCGCGCGAGCGCGATGCCCGCGAGAAACGCGCCGACCGCCGCGCAGAGCCAGGCGGCATCGCCATGTTCCGCGAGCGGGGCGAGGCGCGGGTAGCACGCGTACACGCCTCTTCCGGCGAAGAGGCCCGCGGCGGTCGCCGAAAACGAAAGACATCCGCCCGCGGCGAGAAAAATATCTCGTAGTTCCCACGGGGGGAGGGGGGATGCGCTCCGCGCGCCGCAGCCGAATCCCCGGGCGTGGAGCGCCGCGGCGGTGTCCCATGCGCCCTCGAGGGAGGAGAGGAGCAGCGCGTGGAGGATCGGGCGCGAGGCGCCGATGCGGGCGAAAATCCCCCGGGCATCGAGGGCGGCGCCGCGGACGCTCATCACGCCGCGTATCCGATCGAGGTCGCGCTTCATCCGCGGGATGGCCAGGACGGTGAGGGCGGTGGCGAGCGCCGTTTTCGGGGCGAAGCGGGAGCAGAGGGAGAACGTCTCGTCGGCGTCGGCGAGAGCTTCCGCGAGGGAAAAAGCGGCCACGGCGACGGCGATCCTCAAGCCCGCCGCGAGGCCGAAGACGAGCGGCTCAAGGAAAAGGCGGGGCGCGCCGACGAGGGGGATGCGCGGGAATTCAAAGAGCGCCGTCTCGCCGGAGCGCGACACGAGCACGTTGACGAGGGCGAACACCGCGGCGGTGGGGAGCGACACGGCAAGGGCCCGCCTGCATGATTCCCGCCCGGCTGCGGCCGCGAGCGCGGCAATCGCGGCGGCGAAAAGCGCTCCGAGCCAGAGGGGGTTCGACCAGGCCGCCGCGGGGACGAAGAGCGCCGCAGCGCAGGCGAGGGCGGCGAGGGGATGATAGGTCGTTCCCCCGGCATGGTTATTCATCGATCACCGGGGCGGGGTGGACCGCATCCCCCGACAGCACGGCCGAAGCCATTCCCCGGATCCGATCGGGGTGAGAGATCAGGATGTCGGCGGCCAGGCATGCCGAGGCCGTGTCGGTGCCCGTGACGAACCAGAGGGGCGCGGGGCGCGAGACGCCGCCCGCGACGGCGATGAGGGCGCCGGCCTTTGTGTAGGACGCGCGGGACTTTCTCTTGAGATCAAGAACTCGCATCCCCGTCCCGTCGCACTCGACGAACAGCCCGCAGCGGTCGCCGTGCGCGACGGCTGTCCGGACGGCGGGGACGCGGCTGATCTCATCCCACGGGCCGATGAGTACGGCCGGGACCCCGTCGGACAGCTCCGCGGAGGAGAGCGGCTGGACGCGCGCCTCGGGCGCTCCGTGGCGCACGAGCGATGCCGCGAGCTCGCGGGCCTTTCCGTGCGCGGCATCGCTGAAGAGGATGCGGCATGGCGCGGATCCATCCCGCGTCGAGCCGGTAAACGGCTGCGGGTAGCAGCCGATGAGCGCCTGGACCTGGCGTACTCCCTCCCACGGGTGAAAGTCCCACACCATGACATCCCCGGGGGCGGGGCGGTATGCCTTGGCGCCGACCTGCGC
>JBAXOY010000088.1:0-13260 GCA_037133055.1 Chlamydiota bacterium | reverse complement strand
TCTGCAGTATCCCGAGGCACATGCAGATGCTCAGGAGCGACGAGCCCCCGTAGCTCACGAGCGGGAGCGGCAGGCCGGTGATGGGGAGGAGCCCGATCGTCATCCCGATGTTGACCACCACGTGGGCCGCAAGGAGCACGGTGATCCCGACCGCGGCCAGTTTCCCGAACTCGTCGCGCGCCTGTTCCGCGATGCGGAGGCCGCTCAGGATTATGACCGCGTAGAGCGCGAGCAGCAGGACGCACCCCATGAACCCCGCTTCCTCCGCGAGGACGCAGAAGATGAAATCGGTGTGGCGCTCGGGCAGGAACCGGAGGTGCGTCTGGGTGCCGTGGAGCCAGCCCTGCCCGCGCAAGCCCCCGCCCCCGACCGCGATCAGGGACTGGATCGCGTTGTAGCCCGAGCGGAGCGGATCGAGCTGCGGGTCCAGAAAGACCTTGATCCTGAGTTTCTGGTACGGCTTGAGGAAGAGCCACCCGGCGGGGAGGGAGAAGACACCGGCCATCACCATGCCGGAGAGATACACGCCGCGCGCGCCCGCGGTGACGAGCATCGCGAAGATGACCGGGATAAAGACAAGGGCGGTGCCCAGGTCGGGCTCCTTCAGGATGAGGGCGATCGGGACTGCGGCGATCAGCAGCGCCCCGCCCAGGAAGGAGGCGGATCGGCGGGGGATATCCTCCCGCGAGAGATATTTGGCGAGGGCGAGGATGAGGGCGATCTTCACGAACTCAGAGGGCTGCACCGCGAACGCGCCCACGGAGAACCAGCTCCGCGCCCCGCGCCGGGGGTCGGAAGTGAACAGGAGGAGGATGAGGAGGACGATGAAGACCCCGTAGATCAGGAAGGCGGAGGCGGCAAGCTTCCGGTAGTCCAGCATCACGAGGAGCCCGGCGACGAGGATGCCGGCGAGACCCCACGCCGCCTGGCGCATCACGTACACGCTCCCGGCGTCCTTCCCCATCTGGTACGACCCGCTGTAGATGAAGAGGAGGCCGAGGGCGATGAGCGCGCAGGCGCACGCCGTGATGCCCCACGAGGTGTGCCGGTACAGCGAAAGATTTATCATCGTGTCACTTACCTTGTTCAAACCGTTCAAACCGCGAGACGATCTTTACGTTCCGCCTACGCCGTCACACCCATACGCCCACACGGCTGTCGCTCCGTGCCCTCCGTGGGATGACAGTATATGCTATTCCTTCAGGTCGATGTTGAAGTACGCGGCGAAGATCTTTTTCGCGGCGGGCGCGGCGAAGAACCCCCCCGACTCCCGCCCCTCGAGCAGCACCGCCACCGCGATCTGAGGGTTGTCGGCCGGGGCGTAGCCGGTAAACCATGCGTGGTTCTTCCTCTGCCCCTCGACCCCCACCTGCACGGTCCCGGTCTTTCCCGCGATCTCGATCCCCTCGAGCCGCCCCTTCTGCCCCGTGCCGTATTTCGAGTTGACCACGCGCCTCAGGCCCTCCCGCACGAGCGCGAGGTCCCCGGCCCGGAGCGGGATCTCCCTCACGAGTTCCGGGCCCCTGCTCTCGACTGTTTCGCCGAGCGGCGACACGATCTGCTTCACCAGATACGGGCGGTAGAGCTTTCCCCCGTTCGCGATGGCGGCCATGGCCGTCGCAGCCCTGAGGGGGGTGAGCGCGAGGTATCCCTGCCCGATCGCCATGACCACGGTGTCTCCCGGATTCCAGGTCCGCATCCCCCGCTCCTCCCTCCACGCGGCCGTGGGGACCAGCCCCGCCCGCTCTCCCGGGAGATCGATCCCGGTCGGCTCGGCCAGACCGAACGCGGACGCCACGCGTACGATCTCATCCCGCCCAGTGCGGTAGCCGGTGTTGTAGAAAAAGACGTTGCACGAGAACATGAGGGCGTCCGCGAGGGTGAGGCGGCCGTGCCCCTTCGGGTACCAGCATTTGTACGGGTGTTTTCCGAGCATGAACACCCCCGTGCACACGAAGGGCGTATCCCCCGTTATCGCCCCGCTCTCGAGCGCCGCGAACGCGACATACGGCTTGAAGGTCGAGCCCGGGGCATACGCGCCCTGGATCGCCCGGTTGATAAGGGGGTGATCGGGGCTCGCCATCAGGCCGCGGACGAGGTCGGACTCGACCGGGGGGACGAACCCGTTCGGGTCGTAGCCGGGACTGCTCGCCATGGCGAGCACCTCGCCGGTCCCGGGGTCGAGCGCCGTCACCGCCCCGGTATTCTCCGCGAGGACAGCCTCCGCGGCGCGCTGCGTTTTCATGTCCACCGTCAGGTAGAGCGAGGAGCCGGGGACCGGTTCCTGACGGTAGAGCACCCGGTCGAGGTAGCCGCGGTTGTCCACCTGTATCCCCTCGGAACCCGCCCTCCCGGCGAGGAATTCCTCGTACTGTTTTTCCACGCCGTTTTTGCCGACGAGGTCCTGCCGCGTATAGCCCCGCTCCCTCAGACGATCCAGCTCCCCGGGGCTGATGACGCCGAGATAGCCGAGGACGTGGGAGAGCGCGGGGCCCTGGAGATACCGCCTCCGCGGATAGACCCCGACCCGCACCCCCGCGAGCCCGGGCCGGCGCTCCTCGATCTCGAGCATCACCTCCATGCCGACATCGCCCTCGACCGTCACCGGCAGATAGGAGTATGATCGCCCGGCGCGGATGCGCGCGCGCACCTCCCGCGGATCGAGTCCGAGAATGCCGCCCAGTCTCTCCTCCACAAGCTCCATGTCCTCGACATCCTCGGGCACGACCTCGACGTCGAAGCTCGCGCGGTTGTCGGCGACGAGTCCGCCGAGGCGGTCGTAGATCAGTCCGCGCGGCGAGGGCCGGCGGACGAGGCGCACGCGGTTGCTCCGCGCCATCTCCAGGTACTCTTCTCCCCGGACGACCTGGATGTACCAGAGGTAGCAGGTGATCAGCAGGAAGGCCCCCGAAACGAGATACGCGATCCCCCTCACGGCGGGCGTGGGGAACAGCGACTCCTCCGGGAAGTCCACGATGGGGTCTCTCACGACGCATTCACCTCAGGACGGCGCGCCAGACCCGGAAACACGCCGGCGCCAGGCAGGCGTTCACGGCCGCGCTCACGAGCAGGGGGCCCATTTCACCGAACGCCGGCTCGCTCCGGAGCTCCGCATAAAGGGCATAGAGCGCGCCCGCGGCGAACGTGCCCGCAAAGGCGATCGCGGACTGGGTGGTCCAGTGCGCCAGCCACAGGGTATCGCGAAGCCTGCTGACGAAAAAAGCGAGCGGGACGAACACGGCGGACGAGGCGCCGAACGGGCCCGCGGAGAATGCGTCCTTGCACAGCCCGGCGAGCGCCGCGGCGGCCATCGCGGTCCCGTTTCCGGAAAGCGCGGCGAGGGAGAGCACGGAGACAAGGACCAGGTCTGCCCCGAGGTGGACCCGCGCCATGACACCCGCGCACGCGGTCTGCAGCGTGGCGGCGGCCGCGATGATGAAAACCCCGAGAAGGACTTTCACCGGAGAAAGTCGCCCTCCCCCCCGCGCGCGCCGGTGACGACGAACACCGCCTCCAGCCTCGAGAAATCAACGCTCGGGGAGATGTCGGCGCAGCTCGCGAGGCCCGACTCCCCGTCGTAGACGCTGATGACGTCCCCGAGCACGAGCCCGCGCGGGTACACCCCCCCCAGCCCGGAGGTCACCACCCGGTCGCCGGGCTTCGCCTCCGAGCGCCGCGGGAGATACTCGATGCGCAGGGTGTTGAACGAGGAGCCGCCCGCGACACCCGTTTCCCTGGTCCGCTCGACCACTCCCCCCACCCTGCTCCGTTTGTCCACGATGAGGAGGACCGTGCTGACACCCGGCGCGGCCTCGATGACTTTTCCCACCACCCCGTCCTCGGTCACGACCGGCATGTCGGGGAGAACCCCGAGCCGTGTGCCTTTGTCGATCACGATGCTGCTGTACCACTGGCGGGTGTCGCGCCCGATCACCTCGGCGGGGAGAAGCCTGAGGGGGCCCGATTCCTTGAACTCGAGGAGGCGGTGGAGACGGCTGTTTTCCTCCTTCAGGCCGCGCAGCGCGGCGACCTGCCCCCGGAGCTCGTCGAACTGCCTCCGCAGGACCGTGTTCTCCTCCTCGAGAAGGCGGCGGGAGGCCCACGCATTCCTGATGTCCGCGGGGGCGCCGAGGATGCCATGCTCGAACCTGACGAGGGGGAAGAGCGCCTCCGCGAGCCACGCGCGCGCGGGGACGGAGACGCGTGACGGGAGCGCGAGAAACGCGCACACGAGGGCCGCGGCCACGACCAGCACTGCAACGCTTCGGCTCGACATCTGAGGGCTCAGGTCCCCTGACGCGCAGAGGGAATGAGTTTCTGGAGGAAGTAAAGCTCGTCCAGCACCTTCCCGGTGCCGAGAGCGACGGTCTTCAAGGGCTCTTCGGCGAGGTGGACGGGGAGACCCGTCTCCTCCGAGATGAGCCGCGGGAACCCCCTGAGCAGCGACCCGCCGCCAGTCATGATCATGCCCCGATCGACGAGGTCCGCGGAGAGCTCCGGAGGGCAGCGCTCGAGGGCGATCCGCACCGCCTCGACGATGGTCGATATCGACTCGGAGAGCGCCTCGCGCACCTCCTCCGAGGTGACGCGGAGTGTTTTGGGGAGCCCGGCGATGAGGTCGCGCCCCTTCACCTCCATCGCCATCTCCTCGGCAAGCGGATAGGCCGAACCGATGGAAATCTTGATATCCTCGGCGGTGCGCTCTCCCACCATCAGGTTGTAGTTCCTCTTGAGGTACTGGATGATCGCCTCGTCCATCTCGTCGCCGCCCACCCTGACGCTCTTCGAGAAGACGATGCCCGCGAGCGATATGATCGCGACCTCGGTGGTCCCGCCGCCGATGTCGATGACCATGTTCGCCGCGGGCTCCTGGACGGGGAGCCCGATGCCTATCGCCGCGGCCATCGGCTCTTCGATGAGATAGACCAGGCGCGCCCCGGCCTGCTCGGCGGAGTCCTTCACAGCCCGCTTTTCTACCTCCGTGATCCCCGAGGGCACGGCGATGACCACGCGCGGCGCGACGAGCGACCTGCGGTGGTGCACCTTGCGGATGAAATACCGCAGCATGCTCTCCGTGATGTCGAAGTCGGCGATGACCCCGTCCTTGAGCGGCCGGATGGCGACGATGGAGCCCGGCGTGCGGCCGAGCATCTTCTTCGCTTCCTCGCCCACCGCGAGCACGTTGTTCGTGCCCGCCTGGACCGCCACCACGGAGGGCTCCATGAGGACGATCCCCTGGCCCTTCACGTACACAAGGGTGTTCGCGGTCCCGAGGTCGATGCCGATGTCGTTGGAAAACAGTCCCAGCAGGTAGCCGAACATGGCGATGATGCCTTCCCGTCTGATACCACGATCGGCGGCATTCTATCCCAGAATCAGCGGCGGGGCAACGGATTTCCGAGGCCAGGATTTTCGAGGTCCCGCACCCGCAGGGCGAAATACCCGTCCACCGTGTCCCTCCCGCACGCGGTCGCCTCCATCGCGGCCCGGAATACCCGCGCGGCGGCGATGAGCCGCGGCAGGTCGGCCTCGAACCGCGCCTCCGCCTCCGGCGCCGGCTCATCCGAAACCGACCGCGCGAGCCTTTTCACGGCCAGCACCCAGTTCACCACGCCCTCCCCCGCCCGCAGCGCCCCCTCGCCGTCGATCCAGGTGAGATGGTTCAGGCGCGACGGGATCCCCGAGCGCATCTCCGCGAAGACGGGGTCGGCGAGGAGGGGGTCGCGCTCCCCCTTCGCCGTGTCGATGATCTCCTGGACGGAAGAACGGTCGAGGCCCATGACAAGTCGCTCCCCGATGAAGGCGAATGAGGGGGAGACCCCCGGGAGCGGGTAGCTCAGGGACGTCACCATGACCCCGCGGTGCTCGTTGCGCGTCAGCTCGGGCCGGAGAAACGCCCATGGCTGCTGCCCCGGGGCGGCCCCGGCGGTTCCGGCCGCCTCGTTCATCACGCGCATAACCATGCGCTCGGCGGCGCGCCGGTCTTTCACCGTGACGATCAGCTCCGCCCGCGGGAGCGGGAAGAGGCCTCCCGTCTGCACCGCGGAAAGCTGGACGCTTATCTCGTCGCCCACCCACGGGGCGACGTCTTTCCTGAAATCGATTCCGTATTCCCCGACCCATCCGGCAACGAGCCGTCCCGCGGGGTTCGAGTCCGCGGTGAACGATTTCCACGCGGCGGTGATGTCGCCGAGGCGCCAGGCGCTCACGGCGATCGTCCCCCTGGGCGCAAGAGCGAGCGCGCCGAGCGGGCCCGGTATCCCCAGGTGGACCGATCGCTGCCCCTCGGTGAGCCGCGCCCGGTCGAAGCGCGTGCGCACCATGCCCGTGAAACCGCGGTCCCGGTACAGGTAGCCGCCGCCGGAGACGACCGGAAGATTCGCCGCCGATCCCGCGAGCACCTGTGCCGCCAAAGGGCTCCCCTTGCCGATCCTCCCCGCAACCGCGGCCTGCGCCTTCGCGGCGGCCTCGATCGCCTCCGCGTCCATCCAGGCGATCGCAAGGAGCCTGCCCTTCCCCCCGGGCTTTCTCCCGATGCCCGGTGCGAAATTCCGGTCGCCGAGGAGCGGCGAGGCCTTCCCCTTTCCCGCATGGAGATCGATCGCGGCCTTCACGAGCTCCTCCGGGTTGCGCGTGGAGATTGCGGAGAACCCCGTGTCGGCACTTGCGGCGTACATGCCCCTGAATCCACAGGCCCCCGGCAGCCCGAAGGCGTAAAGCTCCATACCCTCGTGCGTGCCCGCGGGCTTTGCATCGAGTCTCGAGAGGACGAGGGCGCGTATCGACCCGCGGGCCTCCCTGCTCCTGACGGCGCCGAGCGCGGAGGCGCCGAACGCGCTCTTTTCGCCATAGAAGGCCACCGCCGCCTCGTCTCCGAGCATCCCGGAAAGGGCGGCGAATGCCGCCGCGCCGGCCTTCGCGCCGCCTGCCCCATCTTCAAGCCCGCGCACGCTTTGGATCCTGCACAGCGCCTTCCAGAAATTTGAGTTCCCCGCCTCGCGCGCCAGCGCGCCGCCGCCCTTGACCGCGGCGTATCCGATTGCCCCCGGGGGGAAGGCGTCGGCGAAGGGGGCTTCGATCTTCCGGCCTGACAGAAAGACCCAGGCGAGCGCAACCAGAATGAGCACGAGAAGCGCAGCGAGCAGCTTTTTCATCGGTCCCTCCATCGATCCCTTCAGGGTCAGACCTCGTCTATTGACTGAGAGTCTTCTGATGCAGCGAATGCACCTTTTGGGACAGCCTCTTATCACTCATCATTTTTTTCTGCACTCGCTTATGCGTGTGAGCTATCGAGGCACCACCGATGCCACCCAGCTCCCGTCCCAATTCCTGAAGTGGCTTCTTCCTGAAGTTAAGTCGGTACACTAGTTCAATCAGCACCTGGCGTGCCTCGCGCCATGGTGATCGCGCCGCAAGCAACTCACCAGGCACTGTTCCATATTCTTTGCTCACAATTCCGGCGATTGCATCAACCGGGATTGAGCTCCTCAACTCGCGCACATGGGGATATTCCCTCTGTTCCCATTCTTTCCCCTCTATAAACGTCTCCTTCACCCATGTAATAAAACTGTCCGTCCCTAATATCGCCTCTGCCTGTGTCTCTTTAAGTATGTTCTTCGTTTCTCTACTCAACCCTGCAATCACGAAATCCCTATACCTTTCCTTGCCCCCCTTTGTGTTCCCCCCCATGCATTCTAATATCGAACTATATGTCACAAACTTATCCCTTTTTCTTAATCCAATATATCCCGGCAAACTGCTCCACACGTAGGCTTCCAATACCTTTCCTTTGTCTTGCAGCGATGTTTCTTTGTATCCCTTCAGGCGCACTGGATTGAGATGCAGATATCGGCTGAGTTCCAGAAGATATTCATCCGCATCCACAAGTATGGCTTTGTATCTTCCCTGGTAAAGATGGCCGGCCCGATGATGCCTGAGATTAAAATATGCCGTGTAGGCCGTATTGAACCGCTGCATAAAGCGGCCGAGATTAGCTTCTCGCGTACGCAATAAAAAATGGAAGTGATTGCTCATCTCTACATAGCTATGCACTTCCACGTTGAATATATCGATGCTCTCTTCCAATGCCTGTAGAAACCGTCTTCTATCCTTGTCATCTCTGAATATTTCAGCGCGCTCGTTCCCACGACTTGTCACATGGTACCACGCGCCGGGATACTCAATCCTCAGAGGTCTAGTCATGGGATAAGATTACCCTTCTCCTTACTCATCTGTCAATAGACGAGGTTTGACCCTAATGCTCCCCACACTGATGCTCTGTGACCCTGATGCTCTGCTGATGCTACCGGCAGAGCGACGTGAACGGACACCAGGCGCAGGCGCGGCCGGGGCCGGGCGCGAACGGCTTCCCCGGGTCCACGATTTCGTTCAGGATGAAGTCGAGGGCCTCGCCGCAGCGGGCCATCGTCTCGTCGAACCGTTCCCGGTTCTGCGGAAACTCATGCATCGAGGAGTCCCTGAGATCGTAGAGGGCGGCGCCCACTGCGGCGCCGGGATGCCGCTCCGTCGCGAATCGGCAGTAGAGGGGGAGCTGGAACGAGCGGACCGCGCGCATGATCGACTCCCGCGTGAGCTCCATGCGGGCGAGGGTGTCGGGTCCCGCGGGAAGCGCGGCGGCGCCGGTCTTGTAGTCGATGACGAGGATCTCATCCCCGTGTTTCCGGTCGATCCGGTCCATCCGGCAGCCGAAGGAGAACTCCCCCGCCGGGAGAGCCACCATGCCCTCGAACTTCTCCTCCAGCGCGAGGATCCCGACGAAGTGCCGCTCCGCTTCCTTGTCAAGGAATCGGCCGAGCCTCACCCGCAGAACCTCCTCGAGGATGAAGGCGTCGGCCCGCATCCTCTTCTCGAAGGTCTCCGCGAACATCGCCTTCATCTTCCTGAAAAAGCCCTCCCTGAACCGTCGGTCGATCGGCGGGCGCTCCCCGATAAAGGACATGAATGCCTCGCAGAGCAGGCGGTGGACGAACGTCCCGATGTCCGCCCCGGCCGGCTCTTCGAGAAGGTCTTCCGTCTCCCTGAGCCGCAGGACATAGCCGTAGTAGAACTTCAGGGGGCACTGGAGATAGGTGTCCACGCTCGAGGGTGAGTGGCGGAAGCCCCCCAAAAGCCGGAGGACCTCCGCCGTTTTTTCGATCGGGGACTCCGCGAGGGAGAGACGCACGGCGACGCGCGCGCGACGCACGGGGGCCGCGTCGAGCGTTCCCCTCGCGCGCTGCGCGTTCCACACGAGCTCCTCGATGAAGCGGCTCCGCTCCTCCTTCTCCTCCCGGTCGTTGTAGACGAGGTGCACCTTTTCCGCGTGGGAGACAAGGCGCATGAAATGGTACCGCTGTATCTCCTCCTCCTGCTCCACGCGGTCGAGCCCCAGGCTCACCCGCACCTGGCGGGGGACGAGCGGATCCGGTCCCGCGAGCGCGGGGAGCACCGACTCGTTCACGTCCATGACGATCACATTCTTGAAATCCAGCGACCGCGTTTCCATGAGCCCGAGGACCTGGAGCCCCCGCAGGGGGGAGCCCGAGAAACTGATCGTCTCCCGCTCCAGCATCCGGGTGAACAGCTTGAAAATCTCGTCCTTCTCGAACCGCTCCCGGCCGGCCTCCGCCCCCCGGAGATCGGCGGCCATATCGAGGAGTCTCCCCGCGAAGGTGAGGTTGAGCGGATACCGATCGAGGGCGCTCTTCCGCACGAGGGCGTCGACGAATGACTCCAGCGCCGCGGCGAAATCCCCGAAGCTTTCGATCCGCTCCCACGCGCGGAACGCGCACCCGTGGAGCTCGACGAGGATCGCGCAGAGCTCTTCGGGGCGCGACTCGATGCCCATCTCGCGCAGGGTCGAGGCGGCGAGGCGGGGGATGGCCCCCATGGCCTCCACCTCCCCGGGGCGGACGAACAGGCTCCCCTCGATCGGCGAATTCCCGCCCCCCCTCAGCGCCTCCTCGATCTTGTGGACCATGACACGGGTGAACGCGCCGTCGCGGGCGATCGCCATGTTCTTTACGAGCGGATGCGTCAGAACCCTCAGGTAATCCCGGGCGTAGTAGGCGCCGTCCCGCATGCCTTTCTGGGCGTCGAAGACGCAGCCGAGGAGGTGGCAGAGCGCGCTCCGTTTCAGCGGGTATCCCATGGAGACGTTGAACTCCGGCTCGAGCGAGGAGATCTCGGACACGAGCGGTATGACGCTGCCCGAGTCCGGGAGTACGATCACCGTGCGCGAACGGTCGGGGATTTCCCCGACGATCTTCCGCACGAGGCCCACCTGCGTCTGGGTGTCAAAACCCGCCCAGAGCGTGATGTCGGGCTCGCGCCGCCCCCGCGGGGGAGGGGGCGATATCGGGCGGCCGAGCGTCTTCGAGAGGCGCTCGAGCGCGGGCCACCCTTCACCGCCGCGCTGGAAATAGAGGTCGGCGGATCCCCGGTCGTACAACTCTTTCACCACCCGCTCCTCGGTGCGGTGCAGGGAGAATAATCCACAGAAGAGTATTTTCTCGAACTCCGCGAAATCGAGGCCGCCGATGCCCCGCGAGACGAGAAGGTAGGTCAGGCCGCGCGCGGTCGCTCTCCGATCCTCGAGGGCGCGGTGGTATCCGTCACGTATCGCGGTGAGGTTCCCGAGAAGGATTTCCACGCCGGGGGCGGCGTCGAGGCCGATCTCGGCGCAGTGCTGTACGGTGACGAGCGCCTCCGGGGCCACGTCCTCGATATCCAGCTCGTCGATGAACGCGGCCGTCTCGCGCGCCCAAGCCGCGAAGCGCGAGAAGGTCTCCCGCCCCTTGAGCATTCCGGGGGCGCGCTCCCGCGCCACGAGATAGATGCTGTGCCATGCGTCGAGCATGGGCATCGTGCGCCGTGGGGAAAGCGCGCGCAGCGCGTGCTCCATGAATCCGTCCATCGTGAAAAAACGCGGGGGGAAAAAACTCCCGCCGATGCGCGCCCCGAGCTCCCTGGCGAGGAACATCGCGGGGCGCCTTCCGCCGAAGACCACGGCGATGCGGCTCAGGTCCCCGCCCCGCGCGGCGGCCTCGCCGCCGAGGCGGTCCGCGAGGGCCGCGATGAAGTCGTCCGCGAAATGAAGCGTCGTGATCGTGCCCGTGGCCATGGTGAGTTTCTCTGTTACAGATAGAGTTCAGTAAACATTGTGAATCCGCGTGCATCCGCGCCAATCCGCGTCCAATTTCTCCGTGTCCTCCGTGCCTCCGTGGTGAATCCATTTTTATCCGCGTGCATCCGCGTCCCGGCGTTACAGCGCCACTTCTTCGACCCTCCCGCTGTCGAGGTAGACAAGGGAGCACCGCACCTCGTCTTCCGGGTACCGATCCCTCACGAGCGCTGCGTAGCCGCGTATCTGGGTGGCGTGAGCCTCCCGGTCCACCGCCGAGCTCTTGTAGTCCACCACCCTGACCGAGCCCGGCCGCACGATGAGCCGATCGATGCGCCACGCGCGCCCCAGGGCGTCGACGATCTCCTTCTCCGTGAACACCTCGGCGCCCGCCCCGGGGAAGAATATCGCCTTCGCCTCCGGCCGATCGAGGAGCCTTCGCACGGCTGCCTCGCACTCCGGGAGGCAGCCCGCGAGGGGGAATCTTTCCCGCGCGTTTTCCACGGCACGCGCGAACGCCGCGCCCGGGTCTTCCCTCGCCAGGTCGCCCAGGGACGACAGCATGCAGTGAAGCACCTCTCCCCGCGACAGCTCGTTTCGCCGCAGTATCTCGCCGGGCTCGGCGCACTCCTCCCTGAGAAAGGCGATCCAGTCCCGGTACTCGGGCGACCCGAGGTCGACGACCGCCTCGTCCGGCGCCCGCGCCGGCCTCTTCCGTCCCCCCGGATCCCCCCGCTCCCTGAGCGCCTCGGGGATCAGGTCCACGGCCGCGTTCATCCCCCGGGCCGGCCGCGGCATCAGGATGCGCAGTTCCTCGGCCTCCGGCGGCTCGGCGACGGTGGCCCTGGGCTCGCTGAAGCCGGGGAAGTACTCGTTCACCTGTAGCATGGGCGTCAACGAGGGCACGATCACGGTACAGTGACGCTCCTGAGGAGGACGCGATGAAAGTGCTCGCCATACTGATCGTGATCGCCGGCCTGGTGATCGCCATCGCGCCGCAGTACACCAACTGCGAGGCGCAGGGCGGGACGATGCCGACCGCCACGACGGCGGGGCTCGGCACGGCGTTGTCGCCGGTCACGACGATGGCGAGCATGACGACGCCTGTGGCAGCCACGATCGTGCCCAAGATGAAGTGCCTGTGGAGCGCCCGCGGCGCCTTGGCCGTCGGCGTCTCGTTGGCCGTCGCCGGCGGCCTCCTGTTCTTCGCGCGGCGCAAGGAGACGCGGCGCGCGCTCAGCATCGTCGGCGCGCTCCTCGGCCTGTCCGCCATCCTTCTGCCCACGACCCTGATCGGCACGTGCGCGTCGGACGGCGCGGTGTGCAACACCACGATGAAGCCGATCATGCTCGTCGCCGGAGGCCTCGCCGTCGCGGCGAGCGTGCTCATCCTTGTGGTCAACGAGCTGAAGCGCGACGACGCGGTCGGCAGGGACACCGGACCTTGAGGTCTCGCCCGTAGGACTCCGGAGCCCGGCCCATCTGGCCCGCAGAACGTCGCCGGCGGCCCTTTCCGCGGCTGGGCCGCGCCCCGCGCGGCTTGATACGATGCGGCTGCCCGCACGCGTGGGCGCCCCACCCCGGAAGCGAGCCGTGAGCCGCACATGAGCGACCCCCAGAGCACCGACCCGGCGCCCCCGCCGCCCGGCCAGAGCACCGACCCGGCGCCCCCGCTCCCCGGCCTCAGCGAGGAGGAGGCCGGCCGCCGCAGGGCCGCCGGCCAGGGCAACGACGTGCAGATCCGCACGGGCCGCACCTACGGGCGCATCGTGCGCGACAACGTCTTCAACTTCATCAACAACCTGTTCTACGTGCTGGGCGTCGTGCTGGTCGCCCTGGGCAAGCCCCTCGATGCCTTCGTGGTCGTCTTCGTCATCATGGCCAACACCGTGATCAGCCTCATTCAGGAAGTCCGCGCCAAGCGCGTGATGGACCGCATCGCCATCCTCATGCGGCCCAAGGCGAGCGTGGTGCGCGAAGGCCGGGTGCAGGATCTCGACCCGGCCCAGGTGGTGCGCGGCGACATCCTCTACCTGCACCCCGGCGACCAGGTGGTCGTCGATGGCCCCATGGTGGGCCTGGGCCGCATGGAGGTCGACGAGTCGCTGCTCACCGGCGAGTCGGACCTCGTCACCAAG
>JBAXOY010000087.1:0-13294 GCA_037133055.1 Chlamydiota bacterium | reverse complement strand
CGCCGAGGGGCGAAGCTACCTCGAGCGGTGCCCGGAAACATTCGACATCATCCAGCAGGTGAACAACTTCACCCCCGTGGCGATGGCCTCGGGCGCGCTGAACGTCTCGGAGACCTACCTCGTCACCGTGGAGGCGTTCCGCCTGTACCTGAAGCGCCTCTCCCCGGAGGGGATCGTGAACCTGCGGCGCCACGGGGACATCCGGGTCGCCTCCGTCGCCATGGAGGCCCTCCGCCGGGACGGCGTAAAGGAGCCGTGGCGGCACATCGTGATCCTCAACGACGACACGTACGTGAAGAAGTCGCCGTGGACCACGCAGGAGCTCGACCGGATCCTCGCCCTCGCAAAGCCCCTCAAGCTCGCGCCCCGCTTCGTGCCCGACCGCGTCGTCCACAAGGGGTCGTGGTACGAGGGGTTCCTCCGCTCCGATAACCCGCGGGAATGGTACCACAGGGACGTGGCCGTCCTCGCCCCCTCGACGGACGACTGGCCGTTCATCAACCACTACGTCTCCTGGGGGCGCACGAAGGATCCGAACCTTCCGAAAACCATCTCATGGTATAACAACATGAAATTTTTCAAGGTCATCCCGCACGGGGATTTCGTGCTGCTCAGCATCCTCGCCGAGGCCGCGATCCTGAGCTTCGCCTTCCTTATCCTCCCGCTCTGGTGCTCCCGGAAGCGCGAGCTGACGCGCGCGGCGCTGCTCCCCATTGCCTACTTCGCCTGCCTCGGGCTCGGCTTCATCTTCGTCGAGATCTGCCTCATGCAGCGCCTCACCCTGCTCCTCGGCCACCCGTCCCTCTCGCTCGCCGTGGTGCTCTCCTCTCTCCTCGTCTCCGCGGGGCTCGGCTCGCTCTGCAGCAGAAAGCTGGGGGCGGCGACCCCCGGGGGCCTGAGGGCCGTCCTGGCGGTGAACATCGTTTTCATCGTCGCGGCGGTGTGGCTCCTCCCCCTGATCGTCACCCGGGGGCTGTCGCTCTCCACGCTCGGCCGTGTGTCGCTCGCCGTCGCAGTCACGGGCCTCCACGGCTTCTTTCTGGGGATGCCGTTCCCGACCGGGGTGAGGATCATGGGGCGGCACCGGCAGCGGCTGATACCCTGGGGGTGGGCGATGAACTCCTACGCAACCGTGATCGGGAGCGTGCTGAGCGTGCTCCTCGCGATGTCGCTCGGGTTCAGCGCGGTGTACCTGATGGCGGCGGGGGCGTACGCGATCGCGCTCCTCGCGTCCGGCTCGCTCGCGCGGAGCGCATGAAATGACCCCGGTTCCACCGGCGGCGCAACCCCCGCTCAGCTTCCCGTTGCGACCATCTTCCGCCCCGACTTCTTCCGCTGCTCGGCGTCGAGGATGGCCTTCCGCACGCGGACGGACTTCGGGGTGACCTCGACGAGCTCGTCGACGGCGATCCATTCGATCGCGCTCTCGAGCGTGAGGTTGCGGGGGACCTTCAGTCCCTCGAACAGCTCCTTCGTGGACGAGCGGCAGTTCGAGAGGTGCTTCTTCTTCGTCGGGTTGCAGGGCATGTCCTCGGGCCGGGAGTACTCGCCTACGACCATCCCCGCGTAGACCGGATCCATCGGGGCGACGAAGAGCGTGCCGCGGACCTGGAGGTTCTTCAGCGCGTAGGAGGTCGCCGGCCCGGTGTCCATGCTGATCATGGAGCCGCGGTTGCGGGAGGCGATGTCCCCGCACCAGGGGCCGTATCCGGTGAAGCGCGACGACATAATGCCGAGGCCGCGGGTGTCCGTCAGGAACTCGTTCCGGTAGCCGATGATGCCGCGCGTCGGGATCCGGAAATCGAGCCTGATGATGCCCCGCCCGTTGTCGTGCATGGCGGTCATCTCGCCCTTCCGCCGGGAGACCTTCTCGAGCACGACCCCCTGGAACTCCTCGGGCACGTCGATGACCAGGTGTTCCATCGGCTCGAGGACGTTCCCGGCCCTGTCCCGCGAGGTGATGACCTCCGGGCGCGTCACGCAGAGCTCCATCCCCTCCCGCCGCATCTCCTCGATGAGGATGGCGAGGTGGAGCTCGCCGCGGCCGGACACCTTCATCCGGTCCGCGCGCCCCGTCTCCTCGACCCGGAGCGAGACGTTGACGCGCTCCTCGCGGTCGAGCCGCTCCCGGATCTGGCGCATGGTCACGGCGCACCCCTCGCGCCCCGAGAGAAGGCCGCTGTTGACGAGGAAGAACATGGAGACCGTCGGCTCGCCGATCTCGAGCGGCGGCAGGGCGGGCGACTCGAACTCCGGCGCGGAAAAGGTGTCGCCGATCGCGATCTCCTCGGGGCCGGCAATCCAGACGATGTCCCCGGCGCAGACCTCCGGCACCTCCCTGCGATCGAGCCCCCGCGTCACCCAGAGGTGCGCGGAGACCGCCTGCTCGCTGCCGACCACCTCCCATGATCCTTCGCGCGAGCCGTGTCCCGCGGCCGGCTCGGCCGACGCGTCGTGCGTCCACTTCGTCATCGTCCGAACGAGGGGCTGGCCCAGGCGGTGGACGCCCTGAAGGACGCGCCCGCACCCGATCCGCCCGAAGTAGTCGCTCCATGCGAGGGTGCTCACCTGCATGCGGAACGGGGTGTCGCGCTCGACCGGCGGGGGCGGCACGTGCGCGGCGATGCTCTCGAAGAGGGAGTCCATGCCGCGCGGGCCCTCGAGGTCCGGATCGTTCACGAACCAGCCCTCGAGCCCCGAGCCGTAGAGCACCGGGAAGTCCGCCTGCGCGTCGTTGGCCCCGAGCTCGACGAACAGGTCAAAGGTCTTGTTGAGCGCGCGGAGCGTGTCCGCCTGGGGGCGGTCCACCTTGTTGATGATCACCACGACCCGCAGGCCGAGCCTGAGCGCCCGCATGAGCACGTAGCGCGTCTGGGGCATGGGGCCCTCGATGGCGTCGACGAGGAGCAGCACCCCGTCGACCATGGAGAGGACGCGCTCCACCTCGCCGGAGAAGTCGGCGTGGCCGGGGGTGTCCACGATGTTGATCAGGTACCCGTTCCACTCCACCGTGCAGTGCTTGGCGCGGATGGTGATGCCGCGCTCCTTCTCGAGCTCGTTATTGTCCATCACCCGCTCCTCGACCCGGGCATTCTTGCGGAACACGTGCGCGGCGCGGAAGATGGAGTCGATCAGCGTGGTTTTTCCGTGGTCGATGTGGGCGATGATCGCCAGGTTGCGTATCTTGTCTGCGGGTGTCATGGGTGCGTTCCCCGCGCGAGCGTCGGCGCGGCGTTACGGATAAAGAAAAGAAGCCGGTGCGCGTCAAACTCCCGCGGGACCGGCGTGCGAAAGCGCCTCGAAAGGGGAAGGGCCCGCCGTTGCCGGTCGGGCCCATCCACGGGGAAGAATTACAGGGGGACTACGCGGGTGGCTTTGTCTCCCTTGGGGCCTTTCTCGATCTCGAACTCGACTTCCTGACCCTCTTCCAGGCTCTTGTACCCTTCGCCCTGGATCGAGGTGTGGTGCACGAACACGTCACCGCCCGTCTCGGAAGTGATGAAGCCGTATCCCTTCTGATTGCTGAACCACTTTACTTTGCCCTTCGGCATGGCGTTCACGCCTCCTTTTTGCTGTACCGGCGACAAGGCCGTATGCTGAAAAACCGCAAGGTTTAGACATCTTCACCTTGCGGTTCAAGACTTCTAAGCCTGCCTGCACTGTACGGGGGTAGTATATCTCATCCCCGCAGGGTGTCAACAGAATATTTTTATCTACCCCCCCCGAGGCGGGGGTGGACACATCTCTATTTGTTGTGCGCAAAATACTCCCTCACCAGCGCTTCCATCAGGGCGGCCCTCTTGTCGTAGAGCCGGCGGAGCTTCCGCTTCGGGCGGCTTGCGAGGACATAGTGCGTCAGGATGGGGAGGGCGATCGTCGTGTCCGTGTAGCAGACGACGGCGTCCGGGAGACGGCTCGGGTCCACCTTGCCCCAGCTCACCGCCTCGTGGGGCGTCGCGCCCGAGAGGCCGCCGGTGTCCGGCCGGGCATCGGTCACCTGGAAGAAATAGTCCTGTCCCACCTCCTTGATGCGGAGCACCTCCTGGATCTGCGGCTCGGTCTGGAGCATGAAGTTCTTGGGGCTCCCGCCGCCCATGAGGACCACGGCGCTCTTCCCCCCGGAGCGCTTCGCGGCCAGCACGAATGACGTCGTCTCGTTCACGTCGACGGAGGGGTTGAGGCGGAGCTTGTTCCCGCGGAGCTCGACCCCCGCGACGTTCATCCCGATGGTGGAATCCCCGGGGGAGGAGGTGTAGACGGGGACGCCCGCGCGGTAGGCGGCGGCGAGGACGGAGACATCTTTTAGACCCGCCTTCCTCTCCCACTCGGCCGCGTACGCCCCGATCAGGCAATGCAGCTCGGCCGTGCCCATCTCGCGCTGGAACTCCGGCTGCACGAGGATGCCCCGGAGGATCTCATCGGTCGCCATCAGGCAGTCGGTGTAGCCGAGGAGGACGTCGTAGATGCGGACCACATCGTTCTTGCGAAGGTCGGCGTCGTCGACCAGGTGGCTCCCGGCGTGGAGCCGCAGGTTGAAGGCGAAGTGCAGGTCGTGGTAGAGGTTCGCGCCGGTGGCGACGATCCAGTCCACGAAGCCGGCCTTGATGAGCGGCACGACGCAGGAGCAGCCCAGCCCCGCCGGGGTGAGGGCCCCCGCGAGGCTCATCCCCACCGTCACGTCGGGCTCGAGCATCTTCTGCGCGTAGAGCCGACAGCCCTCCATCAGGCGCGCGGAGTTGTAGGCGAGGAACGTCTCCCGCATCAGGTCTTCGAGCTTCTCCTTCCCGGTGATCCCCTTCGGCATGATCCTCTTGCCCGAGAGGTAGCGCGACTTGTGGGGGCATTTCTTGCCCCGCATCCAGTCGGGGAGCTCGGAGTTGTTTTCGCGCGGCCGGTGCGTGCGTTTCATGTCAGAAGGTCCTTTCCATTTTCTTTATCTGTGTTCATCTGTGTCGAACGTATATTTCTTTGGCGCGGTGGACGTTACTTCACCATCACGACCCGCGCGGGCGGAATGCCGTTGAAGTTCGTGGCGCTCGCGACGCTGTAGGCGCCGGTGTTCTCGGCGTAGACGATGTCTCCGATCTCGAGCTCGGGAAGGTCCTCCCCCCGCGCGATGATGTCCAGGCTGTCGCAGGTCGGGCCCGCGAGCGTCGAGAGCTGCCGGCGCCCCGCCCTCAGGACCTTGAACTGGTACTTCGCGTGGTCGAAGATGAGTCCGCTGAGGGCCCCGTACACGCCGTCGTCGAGGTAGTACCAGTGCTTGCTCTCGCGGATCGCCTTTCCGACCACCCGCATCACGAGCACGGCCGCGGGGCCCGCGATGAATCGCCCCGGCTCGGCGATGATGCGGAGGTTCCGGTCGAAGAGGCGGTCGATCTCCCGCCGGATCACCCCGGCCGTCTTCTCGAACGTGTCCTCGTCGGAGTCGTAATGCCGGATCGGGAAGCCGCCGCCGATGTCGAGAATATCGAGCGGGAGCTGCTTCAGCTTCGCGTCGCGGATGATGATGGACGCCATCTCGAGCGCGTCCACGTAGTTCCCGGAATGGGTGCACTGGCTCCCGACGTGGAAGCTCACCCCCGCGGGCTTGAGTCCCAGCCGATGCGCCTTGATGAGGAGCGGCACGGCGTCCGAGGGGTCCGCCCCGAACTTGAGGCTGAGCTCGACGATCGAGCCCACGTTCGGGACCTTGATGCGGACGATCACCCGCGCCCCCGGGGCGCGTGCGGCGATCTTGTCGAGCTCGTACTCGCTGTCGAAGGTGGTGAGGGTGACGCCCCTGCGGGCGGCCGCGGCGATTGAGGCGGCGGGTTTTATGGTGTTGGCGAAGATGACGCGCTCGGGGTCCGCCCCCGCGGCGAGCACCGCTTCGAGCTCCGCCCTTGAGGCGACGTCGAACCCCGTGCCCGCCGCGACCACGGTTTTTAATACTTCGGGGTGCGGGTTCGCCTTGATGGCGTAGAACGGCTCGACCCGCGGGAGGGCGCGGCGGAAGCGGGCGACCTGGGCGCGGAGGGCGGATCGGCTGACCGCGAGGAGCGGCGAGCCGTGCCGCGCGACCAGTTTCTTCATCGGCTGCGCGGGGAGTCTGCCCGGGCACTGTATTCTGCGGTCTATCCCGCTGCGCCTCGAACCCTTCGGCACCCGCTCCCCCTTTCCCCGTCCCATGCACGCGCGCCTATTCTACGACATCGCCCCGCCCGCTTCAATTGGCTTTGTCGCTTTGTTCGCTTTGTTGATAAAGAGCGATGCCCCCGTTACGGTCTCCAATACAGCGTATTCCACTCCTCCTTGAGGGGGAGGTACAGGGGGGGGTGAAAATATCCCCATATAACAAGGCATTTCCACCGAAGGTGCACGTACTGAGGGAGATGGGGGGCTCATTCGGCAAAAGAAGTCCGAAGGTAATCGATATAGTTCCGGGATGAAGGGCCCATTTCCCAGTGTCTCGCGGAACGGGCAAGCTGGGAGAATACGGCCTGATACTCCGCCTCGCTGAAAGGCGCGACTCCAAGGGCAAGAGCGGCGGCCTGCCAGACGACATGGTGCGCTGCGCCGACGCTTTTAGCGTCCGGTCGTCTCCGCATCAGGGTGTACACATCCAATATTGCCGCATCGGTCGGATCGTGGAAATATTCGCAGGCGGACACGAGGTTGTATTCCACGACCGCGAAAAATGGAACGTATTCCTCCGGATAATGCTCCATCCCGCTCTCGGACGGCGGATGCTTGTCGCCGCGAAAAAGCTCCCGAAGCGTTTCCACGCGCCAGATGACTTCCCTCCCCGCCACCTCAAGATGGATATCATTCCGGTCGGGATGAGCGAGTTTCCCCTCGCCCGCGAAATGAACCCGTAGCTCAAATTCGCGGAGCCCGCGCCCCTCGCGGCCGATTAGATCGGCGAGCGATTGAACGGGATCTACCCCGGAATTACCCTCCGGCATCTCTCTCTTCAGTCGGCGAAATATGGACATGTCCAACCCCGATAGGCCCCCGACAGCCGTATAGAAATCAATCGCCACCGAGAGAAGCGATCCCGTTCCATGGCCGCGCACCTATGGAAAGAAGGACCGCGTTGGCGGGCATATCAAAAGTAAGGAGCGGTTTCTCCATATCAATCATCCGCCGGCAAAACCCTATGATTTTTCCGTCCGGGTCGGCGTACGCGACAAAAATCTTGTCGGATAACGCGGCAACAATATCATTGCGGATACGGGTTGTTTCGGCGCTGGCCCGTTGGATTGTATCACCGAAGCACGACACAATAAGAAGCCGACTATCCGATAGCGCCTCGGTATACTTCTTGCGCGGGCGTTTCGCGGGCACGCGGAAAGCCGGACACCAGAGAACCGGCTGTTGCCCCCGTAGGAGAAGATCGAAGCATTCCTTCTCCATCGGCGAATGAAAGCCGCTTATGACGCTGATCCCGGCGTCGCGCAACTCCCTGACGAGATCGTATGTTTTGAGGATGATGTTGCCGGGGCACTTGACTGAGCAGAACAGCGCGAGGGTCTTCTGCCGGAGAATAGCAATATCGCCGAGGGCGAAGAGTTGTTCCGGCGCGCGGTCCCCAAGATAGCGATGCAGCGCGTGTGGATACCCCTCATCGGATTTTCGGATGGTCACGATTTCCGTCATGACATGATTCCTGGTACTGATGTCCCCAGATTCATCCCTATAAATGCGACACGCGCAAAAGACCGGAATCGCGCGATATTGCGGTTACTCCGTTCAGCTCCGCTGATAGGGTATCTCCCCGTGGGTAAGGAGGTTACAGACTAATAAATTGATAGAGGAATGATATGTTCTTCATATTCAAATTCATATCCAACATACGGCTTATTCCCCCCCCAGACGTGCTCCCCTCCGGTAGCGTGTTCCTCTCCGTACTCCTTCCCCATCCCTGATCACGGTGCTTCAGCGAACCATTCCTTCAATACGCGCTTGAACTTCAGGAACGCGTCGTCAGTACAACGATCGAGACTAACCTTTTCGGCAAGAGCGGAATAGAGTCTCGACGTACGCGACTTACCCGCTTCCCGAAGCGCCGCCAGCATTGCATCTTTCGGATGCGGAGGCTTTGGGGCGGTCCTCCCCATATGGTGTTGTCCGAGCAACCATTCTCTCAGAGAGGACCTGCGCCCCTCCCAACCTAAAACAATATCAACATGCGGCGAATCGCTCCATACCCAACTCTCCAGTTCAGGGGCAATGATCACCGCTGCGGAACGCCCACTCCAACCGGCTTCGGACAGACGTTGTTCCAGATCGGTCTCCATCTGGACACGGTTCATTCGATACTCCTGACCGGAGCCTTCATAATCAAACACTACCAATGCATGAGATGCCTGTCTCACGGCAAATTGCAAAAATTCCGGCGACTCACCGAAACAGCCGGGGTCATGCCCCGGATGAGAAAGGACCTCCACCGTTATGGGACGAATGCCCAGAGACTGATGTCGTGCAAGAATTCCCTTTACGGCGTATTCCAGATTCCTGTCTGGAACAAGGACTATGAGGTCCATCATCCGAGCACCCCTCCGGCAAAGAGAACGGAAAGGTTTGGTGACCCCTTCCAATCCTTTAATTTCGGATGCATATCTCCGCGCACGATGTCCGTGGCGCCCTCTTGAGTCTTCGCGAAACAGAGAACTTGCGATGCATTCACGTCGCTCAACACGACTGGCGAATGCGTCGCCATGAGGACCTGTGCTTCATAAACAGACGACAATGATTGAACAACTGTCTCCACGGCACGAGGATGCACGCCGTTCTCCGGTTCTTCAATTATATAGCAGCCTCGAAAGCCCCTTAAATAGGCCGGCAACGTCAAAGCCAGAAGTCTGAGAGTGCCATCTGATGCCAACCAGGATGGCACCTCGAGTCCTCCCCGATACTGAAGCATCATGTAACGATGCTTATCATCTTTCCGTTCGATCGTTCGCAGGCCTTCTAAATCAGGCAGGGCAGTCTGAAGATGATCAACCCATTCCGTAAATCTGTCCGGGTCTGTTTCCTTAAGCCGCTCGATTACCCACGGTATATTCGATCCATCGGGCTTAAAGCCGGAAATCTGTCCCGGCGGGCTTGCCTTGCGTATCTCGAGGCTGTCGAGAATGAATTGCTGAATGCCCGCAGCGAGATATTCTTTGAACCATAATGAAACGGGGTAACTACTTTCGTCCGGAGGAATATTCGCAAATGCAACGCGGCGCGGTTTCGAAGGATAAGAGGGCTTATACCCTTTGGGAGTTTCCGGGTAGAAATTCTCGTTGCCCCCCTGTTCCTTGCTGACAATGACTGATTGCCGCTTTTTCGACAATCCCTTTTGAGAGAGTATTGCTCGCGGTATAGCCCGAAGATGTGGAAATAAATCCCGCGGCGGTTCCATCTCATCGCCGTTCATCTTCAGAAAAACACGTTCACTGGTGAGACCGATACCCTGCCCATCCACATCCATCCCCACCGCAACTTCATATCGGATTCGGTCAAAAGAGGGATTCTCCAACATCCCGCGAAGCTTTTCCGGAATCAGTGCCTCAATCGCGAGCTCGAATGATTCTCCCTTTCTCCACCAAGTCAGGTCTGCCGGCGTATTTACCCGGCGAGACACGGCAAAATCAAGACCGCGTGAAACCAAGTCCCCGAGGAAAGCTATGACATCCAAAAAGGTGGTTTTCCCCGTCGCGTTGGGTCCGACGAGAATCTGAAAAGGCTTCAGCCTTTGGCTTGTATATTTGAGACAACGATAATTCAGTGCTTCAACGAGAGTAATCATACGCTAATCCTCCTCCTCTCAATTCTGCCCCATGCGATACTTGATGTCGTAGTTGATGATGAAATCGATCCTCATCCTTGAAGACGAAATGCTTAACATTATTTGGGTTCTCGTTATGGACCATCTAATCTTCCTTATCATCATGCCATATCTGATCCAAAGCATACGGCTTACCCGCCTGTTTTCGAGCTTTGGCTTTTTTGAAGCATCCGATCGCCTCACGTTGTTCATCAGTTAGATCTTGGCCTTTTAAATGCCCGATGGCCGCAGTTACTGTATCTGCCGAAACAAATTCTTCCAAACTTTTAAGATCAAATTTGCAATGGATTTTGTCGATATATGCACCCTCAGTGCGTGACGCTGAACGATGCACAAAGGCGAGAAGTACAGCTAACAGGCCTTGGCGTGTTTCTAGCCTCTTCCCGAGCCATTCACAAGGCTCATCGGCTCGCCCCCATTCGCCCCATTTACTTAAGAGATAATGGAGCCGCCGGTTAGTGGCCAAGGATCCATCACCTGCAGCTTGTCTAATCTTCTCTACGCACAATGTCTTCAGAATCTCGCTGCTCTCTTCATCGACAAGGAACTCATCGCGATCCTGCTTCGCCCGCTTTCTATCTTCTGAATGCGCATCGAATGTTGGAAGAAATATGCCGGTCGTTTGCTTCGTCGCTTCCACCAGCAGCTTGCCACGCTTTTTCTCATCAGGTTCCTGCTTCAGGCACCAATAGACTATTCGAATGGCATGCAATTCGGGAGAAAGCAAAACGGATGTCCCTATCTCGTCAGGAAGTTCATCGCCGACATCGTATAAGGCCGTGATAAAGGGCACAGCATAATTCAGACTTATCTTCTGCTTGTATGCTTCAAGCCTGTCAAGAAGCACGGTAAATATTTCTTGCTTCTTGAAAGAACGGAATTCGGCAACCAGCACATCACGATTGCCGGAATTATTCATTATTCGTTCTATATCCGCTTGAGACACATCTCCCGATGCAACCCTGAACAGGAAATATCGGTTGAAAATATCTTGATGACATATCCTCCGATCGCGATACCAATCATCCTCCCAATCGTTTCCAAATACAATATTCCCATAAATTGATTGTATCCGTGGGAATAATGCTTTGAGAATTAATCGCACCTGTTCCTGTTTCCCTTTCGAGGATTTTGCCAATACACTATCTATGGCTGCTTTCGCTTCGCTCTTTCCGCTCTCGTTTATTCCCTCTCTCGATGCGGTTAAATATGACTTGATTCCAGGGAGGGCTGAATACACACCGGGCTCAAAAACACGAAGGGTTTCAATTGCGATCAGATCAGTGGAATTGACTTCCAGAATTCCTTGGGGCCGCAATAGATTCAGATGGAATTCCAAACTCCCAAGAAACCTTTTAACATCTCGCAAATTAATAAAATAGCATCTTAGTTCGCCTATAAATATATTCCCCATACGGTGCGTTTCTTCTTCCGTGATATCTATATTTTGGAATACTTTGTTGATTTGCCTGCTTAGGAATTGAATAATTTTGACATGCTCAATCAACGGTAGATCGAAGCCGACATTAATAATCTTCTCCAAAAAATCTCGCCCGCGGATTATTTCTTTTCCACCCATTGCCTGCTCCATGACATTTTCCACATAATCCCTTTGAAACAGGAGCAGATATATCATGTTGGGGAAATCGGCATTCGACTTTACGAGTTGGAACACAAGGCGAATCTCGTCGGGCAAAAGACGGTCTATATCATCCAACACTACAAGAACAGGCTTGGATTGTTCATTCATCAATGTCCATAACTCATCATGGACCACTTCCAGTTTCTTTGCCCCCCAGCGACACTTCTCTTCAAGATATTTTGCTACAGCCTCCGCCAATCCAGAGCTGCATTGCAGGATGCCTCCTAGTAGCGCAAAGATAGAAGCAAGCCCCCGAGAAATATATCGGACAATCGGATAGTTTATAAATCCGGTTACCCCACATGTAATGGCGAGAAACCAGAGGATATACGGAATAACGCGCTTTAAACTACCTGTGGTCTGTTGGCAAATATTGAGCAGTATCGCCCATTGCCGCCATTTAGCCGCCCTTTCGGCTGCATTCTTTTCGCTGTTATTTCTGCCGAGAGTGGTCGAAATCTCATCAAAAAATGCACTCGCGATTTGAGATTGCCCACTCCATTGCCAGGGATTGAATTCGATGATATAGGGGGCAAATTCTTTATGATCGTGCAAATGCTCCAGGATCATATTTTTGACGGATGTCTTGCCCTGCCCCCACTGACCGAAGAGCCCGATGACGAGACTATCTTCTCCCTTCCAGAGCCTAATCGCTTCCGCAAGAGAATGCGCAAACTCATAACGGCCGAGCTCATCTTCTGCTCTAGTCTTTATGGGGCGATCCGCTGAAAAAGGATGGGATTTGTTCTGAATATTCATTCCTCAGTGACCTCTTTATCGACTTCTTGCCCCATGCGATACTTGATATCGTAGTTGATGATAAAATCAAGCTCCTCTTCCGTGAAACCGTAGTGCTTCGCCAAGACCCGGTCAATCTCGTCGATGATCGGTTTGGAGTCGGACACGTTGAACTCGGCGTAAACGATCGTGTCGCCGTCCTTGGTCGTGATCTTCGTGCGCTTGGCGTGCTTTTCAAGGTCCCGGCCAAGTGCACTCGCGAGGCTCTGCAACTCGCGGTCATCGAAGGCTGCGGGAGGAGCCGGGAAAGACCGTGCAAGTATATCGCTCAAATGGAAGCAATCGCCATAGGCAATGAAATAGGTGTAGAAGAGACTGCTGTTGAGAATGGCCTGGACCGCCTGTGCCGTCGGTCTTGTTGGAAAGTACAGGAATCGGCCGTGAGCAGGCGGTGCGACTTTGTCGTTCTTCGAGTAGTATGGCAGGCCTACCGTGGCTTTGACCCAGTATTGAGTCGCTTCCTGATAGAAAATGAAGTGATGAGTCGGGGTCGTCGATATAGCCTTTTCCAACGTCCCTTTGGGTTGTGAGAGAAACCGACGGCAGACGGATGCGTGAATCTCCCCGGCCAGTTTGGGGAAAACACCCTGCATGAGTTCCGCGTCAAAGCGTGTGTATTGTACCGTTGGGAAGAGATAACCACGTGCCTCCGTGGGCCATCGGTTGTATCGAGTCGTGTATAGCATGTTGCTGTTGGGGCGATGTGGCTTGCTGGCAACGAAAATGCAATTCCGACAGTGCTGCAGCCCGTCAAAGAGCTTGCCCGGTCTGTCGTCACACGGCATAAGTGTGAGGTGAGCGGAGTGGCCCATCAGGTGTTCGCGGAGTGACAGCATACGCGAAGACCCCACGATCGGCAGTTGCACTATGAAGCTGAAGCTACCACCTGGGGTCAGGAGTTCGAACGATCGTTCGCTACATACTGCGTAGAGGTTTCCGCTCTTTTCCACCTCGTAGTTCCTGATGCCGTACTCGCCCTTGAGGGTTGAAATCTCTTTCCATGGCGGATTGCCGATGATGACGTCAAACCCGCC
>JBAXOY010000086.1:0-13695 GCA_037133055.1 Chlamydiota bacterium | reverse complement strand
AGGAAAAGATACCGGGCAGCGGATCTCCAATCCGCCTTCCCGAGCCTCGCTCTCAAGCCAAGGAGCCAGTAGACGTTGCACGCGAGGGAAAGGGCGAGGAGGGCCTGCACCGTAATGAGGAGCGGGGACGCGTACTTCGTGCGGGGATCAATATCCGGAAAGACGACATCCGAGACGGGCGCGCCTTCCGGCAGGGGAGCCAGAATCCCGTTCGGGTCGCGCGCCATCGCGCTGCCCAGGGGCACCGCGATTGATCCCCGGGGGGATCTGATCGTCGCGGCATCGAGGATGAACGCCTGAGGCGATTGGAGTCTCAGCCCCCTCACGGGAAGCTGCGGAAGAGCGACAGAAGAATTGCTCCGCAGGTTCATGTATGCCGTCAGGCCGCGCCCGACATCAAGGCTGAGAAGAAGCTCCCCGTCCGAGAGCGGGGCGCCTTTCAACGCCGGCAGTTTCACCCGCCGCGGCTCAGCGCGCAAACAGACCTTCAGGGTGGAAGGGAGATATGCGCCGTTCCGGACCAGGAAGAGGCCGAAAAGGGCGAGGAAAAGGGCGGCGGCGCTGGCCCCGCGTGCCGTCACCCGTACAACATACCCTCTCATGGGCGCTCCCTCCCTTCCACGGGCCATTAGTATGCCACAATCCCGCTGAACGGGGAAGATGGGCGGCGATCCCGAGCGAGCGTTCCCGAGAGGGGCGGTGTCGGCCTTGCATTGAGGGGGCGATTGCCCTATCCTTATGCAACGCTATCCAGCGGGCCTTTTCCCTTTCCCTTGTTATTCCCGCGGAAGCGGGAATTCGGCGTTAGGAGCCTGTCCGAGTAATGGATCCCGGCTGCAGGGGGTTCTTTTACGCCTCCGCTCGCCCCGACTGATGATACAATACGTGAGCGCAGGTATCCGCATGCTCGGCTATTCGTTGAAGACACGGTGACTGCGGCAGGGGTCCGACCCATGCACATCCTCTTTGTTTCGGACGTGGCGCGCAACTTCTCGGTCGGCGGATTCGAGCCGCTCGGCATCATGTACCTCGCCGCGCCCCTCTGGGCCGCGGGGCACACGGTCTCGATCTGCGACGCCGAAGAGACGGAGATCCTGAAGCGCCTCGACGAGTTTCGCCCGCGCGTCGTCGCCTACAGCGCCACCACCGGGGCGCACGAGCTCTTCCTGGGGCTTAACCGGAAGGTGAAAAAGTGGGGCGACATCCTCTCGGTCTTCGGCGGCCCCCACCCCACCTTCTACCCGAAGATGATCGAGGAGGAGGGGGTGGACGCAATCTGCCTCGGCGAGGGGGAGGATGCGTTCGCGGAATTCGTCGGAAAACTCGACCGGGGCGAGGATATCTCGACGGTCCGGAACTTCCACGTGAAGGAGGGCGGGGCGATCGTCCGCAACGAGCTCAGGCCGCTCGTAGAGGACCTCGACCGGATACCCTTCCCGGACCGGGAGCTGTTCTACCGCGCCTACCCCGCTGCGCGGGGCGCCAAGATGAAGACCTTCCTTGCCTCCCGAGGCTGCCCCTACCGATGCACCTACTGCTTCAACCACCTCTACAACAAGCTCTACCGCGGGAAGGGCAGGATCGTGCGCTCCCGGAGCCCCGGGAATGTGATCGAGGAGGTAAGGATGGTGAAGGAGCGCTACCCGCTCGAGTTCGTCGTGTTTCACGACTCCTCGTTTTTCCTGCACGCCGATTGGCTCAGGGATTTCTCCGCGCAGTTCCGGCGGGAGATCGGGCTCCCCTTCAACTGCAATATCCGGCCGGAAATGATCACGGATGAAACCGCCCGGTATCTGAAGGAGGGCGGATGCTTCAGCGTGGCATGGGCCATTGAAGCGGGTAACGACAGGATTCGGAACAGGGTTCTCGGGCGCGGCATGTCCAGGGAAACGATACTCGACGCAAGCCGGCTGCTGCGAAGGCATGGCATCAACTTCCTTACCCAGAATATGCTGGGCATCCCCGGGGAAACCCTCGCCGAATGCATGGAAACCCTCGATCTCAATATCCAGTGCACACCGCAGTACGCATGGGCGTCGCTCCTGTCGCCCTATCCGGGGACCGATATCTACGCGATGTCTCAGGAGGCGGGGCTGATCCCGCCCGAGGGAATCAGCTTCGACGAAACCTACCACGTGCACTCCCCCCTCCGCCTCCCCGACAAAAAAAGGATCGAAAACTTGCAGAAACTCTTTTCCATCACGGTGGAGTTCCCCGTGCTCCGTCCGCTGACCCGCCTGCTCGTCGGGCTTCCCCTGAGCCCCTTCTACAATCTAATCCGCAGGCTCCACAAGGGGTTCTGCCTGCGGTACCGGATCTTCTACTACCGCATCTCCATGCGCGAGTACGTCTCCCTCGCCTGGAGGTTCCTCACCAGCAAGGCCGGATGACGGGAAGGCGTCGCAATGCTCATTGTCGTGCTGCTCGCAGGATTGTCAGTCGCGGGGTACTGCCTGACCATCCTCGTCTCCCCCGGCACGGAGAGGCGGGAAAGGGGGATTTTCGCATTCCCTGCGGGAGCGGCCGCGTATACTCTGGCCATCTTCTGCATCAACCAGGGGTTCGGCGCGCTCCTCACCCGGCCTCTCCTCCTCGCCGTGCTCGCGGCGCTTTGCGCGGTCGCGGGCGCGGGGGCGGCGCTCCGGCGCCTCCCCGCGGCCGGCCCCCCGACACCCGGGGAGCCCGCGGAGCCGCACTCCGGCTTCGCCGCCGTCGAGCTCGTCCTCCTCGCCGTCCTTCTCGCCATCCTTGCCGCGGCGGGGACCCTCGCCCCCATGGAGCACTGGGACGTGAACTCTGAGTATTACCCGATCGAGCGGGAGATATTCCTCCACAAAACCCTCCCGCTCGGCGTGACGCCGTCCTCGGCTGAGGCGACACGGGCCTTTCCCCCCGGGTACACCACGCTCGTGGCCTGCGGGGACATCCTCGCGGGAGGGATGCGCTACTCCTGGGCGCGCGCCCTGAGCCCGCTGTTCGCCCTGGTGCTGCTCATGACGCTCTACCGGATGGGGCGCCGACACCTCGCCCTGTCCCGGGAGGCCGCCCTCGCGGGCGTCCTTTTCTGCGCCGCGCTCCCGATCTTCTCGACGTATATGACCGTTCCCACGAGCACGATCTCGTTCGCCTGTTACTCCCTGATCAGCCTCTATTATTTTCTCGAATACTACCGGGAGCCCGGACAGGGCCCCCTTGCCCTCGCGGGGCTGTTCCTCGGCTTCTCCTACTGGACGTCGTACACGGGGGTCGTTTTGATCCCCTGCGTCCTCCTCACGGCCGTCGTCTGCGCCGCCGCGGGCCGGTTCTCGCGGAGAGACGGGCTCTCCGCCCTCCGCATCCCTTTCCCTCGCCTCGTCGGGCTCATCCTGATCATCGGCGCGGTCGCCGCGCCCCACCTCGCGAGGAACTGGATCCGCTTCGGAAACCCTCTCTACCCGGCCCTCTACCAGGTATTCGGCGGGGTCTGGATCGACGACTGGTCGATCCGCCACCTGATAGTCCCCCTCATGCCGTCAACGGGTTTTTACCTCCGGCCCCGGTGGGAGATCTTCCACGAGGGGTTTTTGATTCAGCTCCTTTTCGTCCTCTCCCTCCTTTCCTGGCCCTGGTACCGGAAGCCGCAGAGCCTCTTCCTCGCCCTCTTCTGCATCTTCTATACGGGCTTCTACCTCAAGTTTTTCACCTGGCCGCGCGAGTACGGCATCTCCATAAAGCTCCTCCTCCCCTCCCTCATCCCCGCGTGCCTGTTCGCGGGAGAGCGGCTCTCCCGGATCATCGGGAGGAGCATCCCCCGGTGGCAGTCGGCGGCGGTGCTCCTTCTCGTCCCGCTCTGGGCGGCGTTCATGCTTCGAGACGAGGTGCTCTATCTCGCGGTGCGACAGACCGCGCGATGGTCCCGCTTTCCCGACTGGATTCAGCTCGCCTCCGCCCTCTGCGTCGACCTCGACGAGATGCTGGTCTGGGCCGGGGTCGCCCTCTGCCTGGTGACGGCCTTTCCCCGGCGTCTCATCTCGGCGGGAACGGCCGCCTCCGCCCTTCTGCTCGCGGGGCTCGCCTGCAGGCCCCTGAGCGAGGGTGCGCTCGCGCTCGCCGTCCACGCCTACACCGCGGCGCACGACAGGAGCTACTCCTTCTGGAACGCCGCTATCTCGCCGGGATATCTCCCCGAGTCGCGATGGCTCGACAGGAACCTCCCGCCCGACGCGGTCATCACCGCGTTCGACAGCCGCACCTTCATGTTCCCCCGGCGCGTGATACCGCTCGACACCCCCGCCCTCTGGCCGCTCTACCGGGGACTCGACATCGACGGGTGCATTGCCCTGCTGCGGAGGGAGGGGATCACCCACCTGTGCCTCGCGGATTTTGTGACCAGGATACACCCGCTCTACGGGAAATCCCCTATCTTCGCGCACATGGGAGATCCGGCGTTCCTCCCCCTGATCTACCCCGGCGCGCCGAGACAGGAACCGGGCCACGAGCTGAAGGTGTACGCGGTCGGGGGACGCGGGGCGGGCGCGCCGGAAGGAGGGGGCCGTTGAAAACCATCGGGGATGCCGCGCTGCGCCGGGCGCTCGCCGCCTACCGGCGGATGCCGCCCGGCGCGCGGCTGCACAACTGGGTGCGGGCCCTGACCTGCCCGTTTCCACGCATCGAGACGTTCGTTCCCCGCGAGGGAGATATCTGCGACCTGGGCTGCGGGCACGGCCTCTTCTCGATATACCTGGCGCTCCGCTCACCCGGGCGGCGCGTCGCGGGGTACGACCTGGACGGGGAGAAGATCTCGATCGCCCGGCGCGCCGCCCGCGGGGTCCCGAACGTGTCGTTCGAGGAGGCGGACATCCTCGCGCAGGAGCTCGTTCCCTGCGACGCGGCGGCGCTGACCGACGTGCTCTACCTTATGGACGACGCGGCGCAGGACCGGATCATCGCCCGGTGCCACGCCCTCCTCCGGGAGGGCGGGACCCTGGTGGTCCACACCTCGGACACACGGCCGCGCTGGAAGTACCGGTGGGCCCTCGGGCAGGAGCTGCTCGCGGTGAAACTCCTCGGGATCACACGGGGCCGGACGCTGAACTTCCGGCCCGCCGGGGAACTGGAGGCCGTGTTCGATCGCGTGGGGTTCACTACGCGCATGGAGCGGCTTGACCGAGGGTATCCGTATCCCCACATCCTCTTCGCCTGCGTGAAGTGATGATCCGTGCGCGCCCGCGAGATCACCCCCTCGAGAACGTGTTTTTCACCAGCGGGAAAAGCCCAATCGAATTACTATAGAGACAATTACGGTTGATACCACATTATCCATTCCCCTGTATCAATATCTGTTTTCAGCTGAACCAGATCTGGAAAGCGCTGTTTGATTATGTTCCACTTTTGTTGCGAATCCCAAAATCCAACAAAGAAAGCCTTTCTATTTGTTGTATGCAAGACTTCCTTTATCCCTGTATTCTTTTCACGACTATCCCATTGCTCTATCCAAATGACACATTGATTTTTATCGCCGTAGAGAGCTTGCATAAAATATAGTCCCCAATCGACAATAACGATCACATATTCATTTGAATACCGTTCGTGTATCAGGTTGATTACTCTCGCGTTTGACGGATGGCTGTACCTATGAGATCGGAATGTGGTGAGGTGCCAGTATAAGCTGAGATTCACCATGAGGAAGACGGCAACCATCCAGACAACAAATCTATCTGCCCTGAATCTGGAATAGATATAAAAAATGGCCAATATGATAAAGGGGAAGCAAAGGACCACATGGTGCATTAACACTTCTTCTTTCGTTTTTGCCATTAATACAAGCGCCAAAAAGAATAGAAGTATGTTGACGATGATGAAGCCATATCCTATCCCTTTTTTGCGGCACTGTGTTATGCCATAAATCAGCAAGGCTATAATAGTCCCCGCCAATAGCATTCCGCCCAATGGCATCCTCGCGCCCGGGCATATA
This sequence comes from Chlamydiota bacterium, assembly GCA_037133055.1. Lineage (GTDB taxonomy): Bacteria > Auribacterota > Tritonobacteria > UBA1439 > UBA1439 > UBA1439. Next base: position 7,742 of record JBAXOY010000086.1, on the reverse strand, counting down.
AATATACGCTGTGCGCTTTCAAAAGGATCCGTCAGGTACCTGCATAAATCCCAAAAGTGCGAGAGTAATTCCCCTGGTTCTGAGATCCCTATCTTTTCAGATCGGGTGATTATGGAATAGTACCTGTCGTTATCCCTGTCTCTTGAATTTAAAAGGATCAAACTCGGCACGCACAATGTGGCAATAAGCAGCAGTACGTGTCCTCCGATTTTCACGCGTTTTAAACGAAGCAGCGATCCCAATGCCGGCTCATCCCAAAAAAAGCAATAACCCAGTAAAATCAAAATACTGGGCAGGATAAAGAAGTACGCCAGCTTTAAATAGATACCCAGAAATAGAACTATTCCAATAAGCGCCGGATAGTTCCAGCTGCCATGCGAATCGCCCTTAAGAGAGAGCTTCCACCTTTGCATCAGGTAATAGACGAGAAAAATGGATATCGTGTGAAAAATAATCGGGCCCGTGTCGACCATGTGCTGGAAAGCGTAGGGCATGCAGAAAAGAAGAAGAATGAATGAGAGCAGCAGATTAACTCTGAAAATCCGATGAAGAATAAAAGCCTGAAGAAATAAAAAGATCAGAACCAGCAATCGCGCAGAGTAAGGCGAAGGCCACAGTTTAAACAATGGATAGTACACCAGGGAGAGTAAACTTCCTCCCACATATAGATTAGACCTGATCGGAAGGTAATAATTTCCAAATGGCGCCAGGTCGTGACACCGGCATGCTTGGGTAAATGTATTCAACTTATTGAGCGGATAATAGTAGCAGGCCAAGACATGGTATGAAAGAAATTCATCCATGTTAAAAGGCACATACAATGAGAATAGGAAAAAATACGCTGCTCCAATAACGGCGATAGCCGATATCACAGAGATGATTTTAAGAGCGGGCGCAACTCTATTCATTTGGCCCTTTTCTATTCTGCGCGTGCATTCGCAGCCGACTTCCGCAGTTTGATCGCCGGTAAACGCGATGCATGTCGGCGCGCTCACCCCCTCGAGAAGGTGTTCTTCACCAGCGAGAAGAGCCCGAGGACATGGCGCTTCAGATCCCACAGAGAGTCGATCGTCAGGAACCGGTGCAGCAGGTAGCTCGGCCTCAGGTAAAACCCGAAGATCGCCTCCCTTTTGAGCTGCATCACCTTCCGGCGGCTGATGTGGCGCGTGTGCATCAGGGCGGTCGTCCCCGACTGGTCCATTTCCTGGAGCCCCGAGGTGATCATCTCCTTTTCGATCGCCCATCGCCTGAGCGGCGTGAGCATCCGGGGAACGGGGACGTTGAACGAGGCGTAGTCGCACCTGAGCTGGCGCGCGAAGGCGATGGTCTGGCGGATGCTGCGGGCGTCGTCGCCGGGGAGGCCGAGCATGAAGGTCCCCACCGTCATGATCCCCTGCCGCGCGCAGAGGGAGAACGCCTCCCGCACCATCTCCGTCGTGATTCCCTTGCCGCTTTCGCGCAGCACCCGGTCGCTCCCGCTCTCCACTCCGAAGATGATCGTGTGGCATCCGGCCTCCTTCATGAGGGAGAGGGTCTCCCCGTCGGCGAGGTCCACGCGGAGGAAGCAGACCCACCCGAGGCGGAGGTCCCTGCGGAGCATCTCCCTGCAGAGGGCGCGCAGCCGCTCTCTCCCCCCACCGAACGTCTGGTCGGAGAAGTAGACCTCCCTGATGCCGAGCGACACGACATAGTCGAGCTCCTCCATCACATTGGGGACGCCGCGCACCTTGTAGCCGAGCTGGCTCATGATGCAGAAGGTGCAGTGGTGGGGGCAGCCGTAATCGGTGAGCACGGTTACAAAGGGAGAGCGGCGCACGAACGGGTAGGTGTACTTCGCGTTGGGGAACAGCTCGTGGCGGGGTATCGGGATTTGGAAGTGCCCGGTCGCGCGCACCCGCGGCGGGGCGATCACCGCCCCGCCCGCCCGGCAGGCGATCGCGGCGAGCGGCCGAGCGGCGTCGGGGGCGTCGAGATACGCCAGGATGTCGGGGCTCGTAAAATCGAGGCAGATCGCGTCGAGCCACCGCTCATCGGCGAGGATAGCCCCGCTCGATTCCATGAAGAGGTCGCCGCTCCCGATCAGGCGGGCGCGGGTGCGCTCCCTGAGCCTCCGCATGAACCCGAAATCGTTGCGGAGGGAGGCGGCGCCGGCGAGGAAGACGATCGCTTCTTCGTTTCCCTGGAGGACCCGGTCGATGCACTCCTCCCCGGAAAGCTTCTCCACGATCGCGTCGATGACCCGGACCGGGCGGCTCGCGCCGATGATGCCGCTCAGCACGACGAGATCGACCGGCTGGTAGGTGTAGTGCGCCTTGGAGACCTTGCTGCAGTAATAGTCCCGGATGTAGATCCGGTCCCCCGGCGGATTGAGCAGCAGCACCCCCCCCTGCGCGCCCATCGAAACCCCCTATGACCCTTTCTTCCAGACCATCGCCCACCAGTCGTGCGGGCCGTTGCGGAACGGGAATTCTCGTTCGAGGTCGAACACACCCTCGAAAAGCGGCCGGAATCTTTCCGGTTCGCGCACATACTGCCCGCGGTCGAGCCGCACCATCACGCGCCGCGGCACCAGGAAATACCTCAGGAAGCGGAAGAAGAGCACCGGCTCCGCGACCACGAACAGTCCGCCCGGCTTCAGGACTCGGCGCGCCTCGGCAAGGACCGCGTCCATCCCCCCGTCGGGGATATGGTGCAGGAACCCGATGCTGGCGGCGAGGTCGAACGAACCGCCGCGGAACGGGAGGCGGAACGCATCCCCGAGGACGAAGCGCCCCGGGGGGTAGTTCTTCATCGCGACGTCGAGGTACTGCGCGGTGCGGTCGACGCCGACATAGCGCACGCCGCGATCGCCCCAGAGCGCCGGCGCGTAGAAGGCCGTCCCGCAGGCGAGATCGAGGACCGTCCAGCCCGGGCGCCCCGCGAGCTCGCCCGCGAGAGGGGTGAAGTCGCCCGAGACGCGCGTGCGCATCAGGTTGAAAAGCGCCGGGTACCTGTTCAGCAGCGCGTCGAGGATCCTGAGCAGCATCAGTAGAGCCCCTTGTAGCGGGGAAGGAGGCCGGCGGAGACCAGCCGGTGGTAGAGCCCCGGGAAGACGGAGTTGAAGTCGGGGTCGGTGAGCGGGGCGACCGCCATGAACGCCACCGCCCCCGCCGCGAGCACGAGGGCGCACGCCGTCAGGCGCGCTCCCCGCCGCGACGCTGCGCGGCCGGCGATGCTCCGCGCGGCGATGATGATGAACGGGTAGAGCGGCACGATCAGGTAGTAGACCTTGACGTAGGACGAGGCGCACATCAGGGCGAAGTACGGCGCCGCGGACCGGAAGAGGACGCGGGCGAGGCCGTCCCGCCTGAGGAGGAAAAAGAGCGGTGAAAAACAAGAGGCGAGCAGGATCCACCAGACAAAGGTCCCGAGATGCAGCGGGGTCCGGCAGGGCTCCATGATCTTTCCCTCGAAGCGCATCAGATGCCCCCAGATGACGTCCTGGGCCCATATATTCAGGACGTGCGTCGCCGCGCCGATGATGAAGGCGACGGCCGCGTAGACGGCGAGCACGGCCCCGAGGGCGGCGGCGCATTTGAGGGCGCGGGACCACCGGACGCGCCCGCTCAGCGCGAAGACCACGAGGAAGATCATCGGGAAGAGCGCGCCGTGGAACCGGGTGAGAGAGGCGAACGACGCGAAGAGCACGAACCAACCATACCGCTCCCGCCAGAGGAAATAGGCGGAGAGCAGGTACGTGATCGCGAGAAGGGTGTCCACGGTCTCCACGTAGCGGAACCCCGCGAGGACCATCGTCTCGGCCGCAATGGCAAAGACGGCGAGGAGGGCGAGGGGCCGCGAGACGGCGGGGAGGCCCTCGACGAGGAGCATCCAGGCGCACAGGAAGAGGAAGAGGATCTTCCCGAGATAGAGGAGCTTGATGTTGACCAGGTCGTCCCCCATCAGGGCGCAGGCCATCGAGTCCATGAAAAAATCCAGGGGCGGGGTGATGATGGTGTAGGCGGGGACGCCCTGCCTGATGTCCCGGGTGTAGGTGAACAGTTTCCGGCGGAGGTTGGAGCCGAAATCGAGCGCCTCTATCGCGTCGAACATCGGCCCGAGGCGCACGAGCTGGTAGCGCGGCTTCACGGCGGACACGAAGGAAACCTTGTCGCAGCCCGAGAAGTCGTCGAGCACCGCCTTCCCTCCCGAGGGGAACGGCGCGAGCCCGATCTCCACCACGTTGCGCCCCGGCGCGAGCGTCACCCACTCCATGATCGACTGCCTGCACGGGCGCGCCGTGAAATAGTCGGTGCTGAGAGGGTAACTCTTCGTGACCTCGTATGCCCGGATTGCGGTCCCGTTCAGGGAGAGGGAGACCCGGGCCGGGTGCTTCATCTGGAGGAAGTAGATGAGGTTTACCTCCCGCGGGGCGGCCGACCGGTTGTCGTAGCCGAGCGTCGCGGGGCTCCCGGTGATCTCGAAGCGGCCGGTGCCCGCCGCGCGCACGTTCGCTCCGCCGGCGAAGAGCGGAGGATCGAGCCGTTTTTCGGGGAACTTCCAGTCGACGATCATGCCCGACCGCATCCCCTCCCCGTCGTCCAGCAGCCAGTACCGGTCGAGGGGGGCGAGGAAATAGTGCCGGAAACAGACGAGGAGCGCGAGGCAGGCGCAGACCGCGGCGGCCATGACCGGCCAGTGCGGGGCGAGGTCGTTCCTGACCGAGACCGATGCGCCGCTGCGGGCCCGGAGATACTCTCCGAGGAGGGCGAAGGCGAGGATGGCGGGGAGAAGGTTCTTCGCGGAGACCGCGAGGCCCGCCGCCTTGATCAGGGTCGTCAAAAGCGCGAGCGCGCAGAGATTGAGCCCGAAGGCGCGCGCGATGAGGCCCGAAAGCGGCATCTCGCGTTCCCGGGAAAAGAGGGGCGCCCAGTGGATCCCCGGGGAGATGAATATCAGGTGCAGGGCGAGCGGGAAGAGGCACGCCGCCGCGGCCGCGGGGGGCAGCGGCAGGAGCCTGCACGCGGCGTACAGGCCTATCACCGGCGCAGTGCCGCCCCGGGTGAGCGACCGCGCGAGAGCCGTCCGGATGGTGTGCGTCATGCGTATCCCCCGACCGCGCCGCAAAGGCGTGCGGTGGGAATTATAGCACAACCCGCCCCGGGGGAAAGCGCCGGGTTGCGAACGGGGGGCCTCACCGCGTGATCGTGCGGTATTCCTTGAGGAAGGCGAAGGCGTCCTTCAGGTGCTGCTTCCTGAGCCGCTTCTGGGCGTAGGTGAAATAACAGCCGCGGCACAGCGCGACCTCGTCCCCCCTGCCCCCGATGAGGGCGCGGCGAAGGGCGACCATCCGCGCGCCGTTCCACGCGTCGATGATCCGCTCGTGGTTCGCGTCGCCGAGGGGGTAGTCGTTCCAGAAGTCCATGCAGCAGGGGACGATCGCGCCGTCCGCGAGGACGGTGAGGCCGTACCAGGCGACATAGCAGACGGTCCGCGCGGCGCGGGAGAAGGGGACCTCGGTCATCTTCCCGCCGAAGTTGTGCATCGGGTTGATCCTGAACCGGTCGACCGGCATGCCCTCGAAAAGGGCCTCGAATGCCGCGGCCCGGTCGCGGCGGTAGTCGTCGGGATTGACGATCGTCTTCACCACGGCGTACGGGGTCCGGCTTCCGAGCCGATCCTTCACCGCGAGAAATTCCCTGATGTTGCGCACCGTCTCCTCCCAGGTCGCGCCCGTCCGCACCGACTCGTAGCCCGCCTTGTCGAAGCCGTCCAGGGAGAAGGAGATGAAGCTGAGCCCCGCCTCGATGATCTCCCGGGAGAGCTCCCCGGTGAGCATGGTCGCGTTCGTGTGGAGCCGGGTGATCACCCCGCGCCGCTTCGCGCAGCGGATCATCTCCGGGAGCCGCGGGTTGAGGAGGCTCTCGCCGGTCACCGCGAGGTTCACGTCGAAGACATAGTCCCGCACCTCGTCGATGATCTTCGCGAAGAGGTCGAACGCCATGTGGCGGGGGGGGAGCTTCCGCAGGCTCTGCGGGCAGATGCGGCAGCGCAGGTTGCACGCCGTGCTCAGGTCGAGCCACATCCGGAAGGGGGGCCGGGAGCACACGGGCCTCTTCATCGCGTAATCCCTGAAGAGCATGAGCGCGTGGGCAAAGGAGCGGAAGGCGCGGGGGCGTTTCATGGCGCTTCAAGTATACCACCCCCCGGATGGCGTATCCACTTTAACTCCCCGCCCGCGTATGCGATAATCCTCACCGGACGCGCCCGCGGGCGCGCCGAAGGGAGGCCGCACGTCCGATGATGCTCGCGCTTCGCCGCCATATTGAGCGGGCCAGGGAGCAGTGGCGGAATATCGTCTACTGCCGGGCGTTCCCCCCCGTCCGCTTCCTCCTTCACGCGGCGCGGTTCTTCTTCGACTACCGGTTTCGCGCGGGCAGGGCCTCCCCCCCCCTCTCCGTGTCGCTGATGGTGACCATGCGGTGCGACCTCTCCTGCGCGATGTGCAAGCTGGCGGACAAGATGAACGCCGGCGACCGAGACATGCCCCTCTCCCTCATCGAGCGGATCGTCGACGAACTCGCCCCCGCGCGACCCCTCGTCATGCTCTCGGGGGGGGAGCCGTTTCTCAGGGCCGACATCATCGACATCATCCGCCTCCCCAGCCGCCGCGGGCTCGAGTGCGGCATCTTCACCAACGGCCTGAGCCTCACCCCCCCCCGGGCCGACGAGCTCACGGCGCCCGGGCTGAAGGTGCGCTTCCTCGCCTTCTCCGTCCTCGGCCCCCCGGAGGTCCACGACCGGATCACGGGAAGGCCCGGGGCCTTTGCCCGGCTCGAAGGGCACCTGCGCTACTTTTTAAAGAAGCGCGGGAAGACCACCTGCTTCCTGAGCTCGACCGTCAGCGAGGACAACCTCAACCATCTCGAGGAGATCGTCGCCCTCGGGAAACGATGGGGGGTGGATTTCGTGCGGCTCGTCCACCCGTGCCTCATCAGCCCGCGCGAGCTCGAGCAAAGCCGGGAGTTCATGGCCAGGGTCTTCCCGGGGGAGGAGATACGCGAGGTGAACTTCCTCTGCGCGCTCTCGGGGAAGGAGGAGCGTTTCACCCGCGCCACGGGCGCCATGCTGAAGCGCCATCCGCGGTTCGTCTATTTCACCCCGAGCCTCTCCGCGGAGGAGATCCCGCTCTGGTACGCGGAGAGGTTCGGGCTCCGCCGCAAGTGCTACTTCTGCTGGAACAGCGGCTTCATCTACCCGAACGGCGACGTCTGCCCCTGCGAATCGTTTTACTACCGCCTCGGGAACGTCAACGAGCAGCCGTTCCTCGAGATATGGAACAACGAGAGGTACCGCCGCTTCCGGTCGGCCCTGAAGACGATGATCTTCCCCGGCTGCGCGCGATGTTGCAAGCTATAACTAGTCTTGTGCGTCTCTCTGGGCCTCGTATTTCACAATTATGTAAAAGGGAAAGGTCATTATGCGCACTGGCATGACCCTATCCTCTTCTCGTTGGATTATCTGCATCTGCGTGCTTTTCTTTGTGTTGACGCGGATAGCGATGCTATTGCTTTCTCAATATATTTATCAAGATGATGTGGAAGAGTTGTTCCGCGGCAATCTTGCGATAGATATTCTGACGGGGGGACGTCTTCTCCCCCTTCACGAGTACATTCAGAATTCCGCATATCCTCATGGCGTGGACATATACACCGGCGGCATCACGGTCGTATTTTTCAGGATTTTCGGGACTACCTATGCAT
>JBAXOY010000085.1:0-13884 GCA_037133055.1 Chlamydiota bacterium | reverse complement strand
GCCTCACTCCACAGGAGCCCCTATCTTGAATTTGCATAAAAGAGTTTACGTCACCAGGCACGGTCCGGTTCATGGGAATTGGCAAGGTGGAAGACCGTCAAGAAAAGAGGAAATCGCCATGGCACGGACGTGCCTTTTTTGAGAGAATGACTTGAAGGAAGTGCATGAAGGAGATAAGGGGAGGTGAGTGATGAGGAAAGTCATTTGGAGCATCATGGTTGTCCTCACGGCGGTAATTGCGTCCGGGTGCATCAAGTTATTTTCGAAGTGACGCTGTGTGCAGCGTGGCGCTGAAGTTATGTCTCTCACCCCGGCATAAACGGTCGGGCGGCGCACCGCTCAATCCGCATCCGTGAGGCCAACGAGTAACAATTGCGGCATTATATTCGTTGGACTGTTTCTCTATGGCACACGGATCTCCCGAAAGATTGATGGCGCCTGCACCACGCGAGATGCTGCGCGCGTGCATGGTCGTGTGTTTTGCCTTTTTCGCGGGATGTACGACCATCGATCTTCAGAAGATGCCGCCGCAGGATGGCATCTATCCCGCGCAGCCAGCGCCTGATGCTCCGCTCGTTCTCGCCATCCCCGGGTTGGCCCTCTCGGGCGTACGCATTACCCAGCAGCAGCATTTCGGCCGCCTGGTGGAGATGCTCGCCGCCGAAGGGATTCCCTGCCGCATCATTACCTATGACACCCCGGAAGACCCGGTTTCCATGAAGGCCGCGCTCTATTCCCCCGAACTCTCAATCGCATCGACACGCGTCGGCCCTGCGATCGTCCGCGAGCTCGAGGCCGAAAATGACCGGCGCACCGCGCATGGCGCCCCCCCGGTAAAAAGGCTAGTCCTTATCGGTTTCAGTCAGGGCGGCGTCGTCATGAGACAGATATCGAGACGCATTTTTATCGACTTCAAGAAAGAGTATGAAGCCAGAGTGAAGGAGTTCGGCGCCGAGTGGGGCGCGCTCCAGAAGGATCCGGAGTTCCAGGATTGGATAAACGCCCTCGATAACTTCATTGCACTAAAGACCATCAGGGTGGAAAACGAGGAGCCTTTCAAAACAAGCCCTCCGATCAAGCGCTTCTATGAGCGCATGGAGAAGGAACTCGACACGCAGATGGACAAGCTCCTGCGGTACCTCGTCGACCCGTCGAGCGGGTACCCGGGCATGAAGAAATTCGAGGGGATCGAAAGCCTGTACTATCCGAAACGGTACGAGAAATTGCGGGAGTATGCAGCCTCGCGCATAGTAATGTCGAAAGCGGAGAAAGAGAAGGAGAAGCAGTTCTACATCACCTACGCGCAGTACCGCGACCTGCTGGACGTGGAGCCGTATTTCATCGCGACCGCCGCCTCTCTGTTCGGCTCACCGGATGCGAACGACGCCATAAATCTCATGAAGTGGATGCCGTTCGTGAGGCGCTTTATCGTCGGAAGGGAATACCACCAGATTCAGCAGAACGAGGTGGGAACAACCCAGCAGCTGGAGAGAATCGAAACGCTCGCCCGTGAATACGCGGAGCAAGGCTAAGCCTTCCCGCCGTTACAGACGATCTTCATCGTGGGCGCAAACGGCGTGGCCGACGACGGGATCGTGGATCAGCCATCCGCGCACCTCAGCGGGCACTCCTACACGCGTGTGAGGGTACAAGATGCCGGCGGCGGTCACCCGCGCCTTGAAGAGGTGGAGCGCCGGACATTGCCGAAGCGCGTGGTGGTGCCGCTCAAAGTCATGCACTTTCCAGAGAAGAGGGTATGGGGGCTCGGAGGGAGGAAGTACGGCGCGGCGTATATGGTCAAGGGGAATCCCGCGTACCCGTACATCCTGAATTTTATCGCGCGCGATTGGAAGGCGATTACGCGCGACCTGGCGCGGGATACCGGCACGCTCACACAGTTTATGATCGAACTATCATTCGCCGACCCGGGCGCAAAGATGGACAGGCTCAGCGCATACAGGATGGGGCAATCGGACAATGTCACGGTCACGGGACGCTATTATAACAGCGAGAACGGGACGATTGTCTGGATAGGGTACTTCAAGGAATTCGGCTTCCGTGAAGGAGTGAGGGAGCGCGCGCGCTTGCTTGATATTACCAGGGTGATCCCCGGGATAAACCGGCTGTTTGAGCGTGGTGGGAACCCCGAGAGTCTCGATATGATGACCGGACTTCGGGAGCGGACACAACTGCTGAACCCCGTGCCGCTGGTACGCGGGGCGGGGAGATCCTTCGGATGGGGGAAGGCGGCCGGCACGGCGGGTCCTTCGCAGGGAAAGGAGATCGAGGGCACGGTGCGCATTCAGGTGAGCCTGCCCGGAGGAGAGAAGGCGCCGCTCGCCTGCGCGGTGCATCCCGGCTGCATCAGCTTTGTCCGGATCGACACGGGAGGCGCGCCGGCGCCCATTACTCGGACAGGCTCCTCGCATGCACCGACAGCCCCGGATCAATCGCGCTATCTTCAATAAAGAAGGGGGGATGTATATCCCCCCTCGTACTCGCGCGTGCATGCGCAGATACAAACCGTTTTCCGCTCACTTTTTCCCGCCGAAGATACCTTTAAAAAAGTCCCTTGTCGCTCTGCCGAAACCCTTGAAGAAGCGGCCGGTCCCCTTGCCGGACTCTTTCCCGGCGTGCCCCACCTTTTCGGCGATGTTGCGATCCTTGCCGTCGCTGGGTTTGAATGCCTCCTTGTTCGCCTCGCCCAGGTCCTTCCCCGCCTCTTTGAGATCCTGCCCGTATTGAGCCCCCTGCGCCCGAACGGGCGTTGGCCCCGGGAAACACCACATGGCGATAGCGAGGGCCAGCACCAATGCAATGACCATACGTGATGCCATACACGCCTCCTTTGTTTGATGTGGGTTGACCGCGCGCGTCCGCTCCGATCCGTTGTGAGGCGGCTTACCACCCCACTCCTCCCCGAGAGAACGACGGGGAGGCGCTTATCTCCCGACGTGGATGGTGTGAACGTCGCCCAGCACGCCGAACACGCGCAGCAGCCAGAGAACCACCGCAATGACGACTACAATGTTCAAAATCTGCTTGATCTTTGCGTCCATCGGTATATACGTGTTGACCAGCCACAGCAACACGCCGACGACGATCAGGGTTACCACCAATGATACTAAATCCATCGCTATCCTCCTTGTCTGTGTCACGTATACTCATGCACGATCTCACGCAATAAACCTTATGGCCTCCTTTCGCTGGAACCGCCGGGGTTGAACGATCGCATCACGCTGCGGCTCTTATGCGGGAGCCGCTTATAAGACCTTTCGACCTTGAAGGACACGGATCACTATCACCACGACCGCGATGACCAGCAGCAGGTGAAGCAACCCGCCCGCCGTGTACGAGGAAAGCAACCCGACAAGCCAGAGGAGGATCAAGAGGACGATCAGTGTTTCCAGCATTGTTGTTTCTCCTTCTGCCGCACCCCGGCGACGAACCGGATCGCAGGCCCCCCGGCCCGACACACCCCGTGTGTGCGCCGCGCGCCTAGTGGGTTATGTCGTGAACCTTATCCCTGGTTGCGTCGCTTCCCGCTTCTATATCCTGCCCCGCTCCCTTGATCATTCTGCACCCGGCCGTCAGTGCGACGACCAGAAGCAGCGCCAGTACGGTTATTTTTCTCATGCCGGCTCCCTCCTTTCTCTCTGCGAGTCGCAGAGTCCGATTCGCCCGCTCTTCGGACCCTGCGTTCCGATAAACGTACGGTAACCTGCGCTACCACCGTATTTCCATACAGCAGAGACTCACACAATAACGTTTCCAGAGAATGAACGTAGGGCACGGACTCTATTCTTGCTGCCACGTCCGCTTTGAACCATTTGCTTGAATGACATTTTAATCCCGTTGTATCAATAAAAAACAGGAAAAAGCTTCTGCGTGCATTTTGGACAAATACCGTGACTAAATTGCAGATCGCTTTTATCCTTAAAGTATTTTTCAAGGGCCATCCAGACACCATCTTTGTTTCGTATGTCCTTGCAATATGCGCACACACTAACAAAACCTTTTAGTGAAGTATTCTTCGAAATAGTACTGTTGAGTTCGGAAATTATATTTTCTTTCTCACGATCAATGTGCTTTGATTCGGTCTGGTCATGAAGAGTTTCAATGGCAGCCAATAGCTCCCCTGAGGAGTTGAATACCGGGACGGCGTCAAAAATCATGTAACGTTTTTTGCCTCCTAATCTTTCATACCATCTCTCCGCGTTTATCCCTTCGGGAGAGAGCTTTGATTTTCCATATTTTACGTACAATTCAGGTAAATAAGAATACGTTCCATCAATTACTATATCAACGAGGCATGGGCGATGTTCTTTATAAAATGGCTGCCAATGATTTGTAGTATTCAATATTTCAGGTGAAGTTATACCTGTCAATACTTCACATGCTTTATTCCAGAAAATCACTTTATGGTCAGGGGTAATAATATATATAGCAACGGCGGATTCATTAAAACATTCTGGGGGGATATGTTGTTTCATGGAATTCATAGGTAGTTCCTCCTTTTGTGTCAGCGTTTTTCCATTCCAACTATGGTTTATATTGTCTCCAAATATATAGTATAGCCATCCATATCGCATCTAACATATCAAATTCAAATTGGCGTTTGAATCGATATATGCGCATCAGGGGAGCACCGAGAGGAGCGAAATTGTGCCGGGTGTGCCGGGGTGAACCTATGCCGGGAGTGTTGCTCCGAACACCCCCTCCGGGCGTGTAACCGGCGCTACCCGATCAGGAGGCGCGCGCACGTCACGTACTGCCCGATCACCGCCTTCTCGTCGCGCGAGAAGTAGCGGAGGATCCGGGCGAGGAGGAGGTACGCCGCGAAGAAGAAAATCCCCTGGAGCGAGAGCACGGCGAGGTTCATGAGGCGGGAGGGAGCGGACTGGAGGAGCGACGGCGCGTGGTTGCAGGCGACTACCGGGATCAGCCCGAGCACGCTCGCGGCGCAGGGCTTGAGAAGCGTGCTCCGGAGGGCCGGCATGAGCGGCGCGTGAAAGTAGAGGCGGTGCACGGCCCAGACGAAATAGGCGGGGGCGATGATCATGGAGATGCAGGTCCCGAGGGGGGCGCCCATGAAGCCGATCCAGCGGATCAGGACGATGCTGAGGACGAGGTTGCTGGCGGAAAAGATGAACGAGGTCCACATCTGGAAGTGCGGCCGCTCCATCCCCTGCATGACGGCGTAAAGGATCAGGGGAAGGATGTCCGTGAGGTAGCCGATCGAGAGCAGTTGGGTGACCCCGGCGGCGAGCCCGTAGCCGGGGCCCATCCACGCCGTGATGAACCGCGGCGCGGCGAAAATCATGAACGCGGTGCACGGGACCGCGGCGAAGGAGAGGATCTTGGTCAGACGCACGGCGAAGGCGTAGACCTCGCCCCTGGACCGGTGCACGCCCATCTCCGAGAACGCGGGGACGAGGATCGGGAAGACGAGGAGCGAGAGCTGGCGGAGGCCGAAGGAGACCTTCGCGCCGATCTCGTAGAAGGTCACCAGGCCCACGGACAGGAAGTAGCCTATCAGCACCTTGTCGAGCTGGAACCCGATCAGCGTGGAAAACCGGCTCGCCTGCACGCGGATGCCGAAGCTGAAGAGCCGTTTGAACATCGCCGCGGAGAGGAATCTCCGGGCGATCCTGAGCTGCGGGAGCGCGGCGAAGGAGATCCCTATCTCGATGGAGGAGGTGATGAGGAAGCTGGCGAGGTCGTTCACGAAGAGGCCGCGGAGGCCGTACCCCCGCCTGAGGACGAACACGGTCCCGAGCGCGTTGATGACCACGTAGAGCATCTGCACCTTGCGCGTCACGTCTATCCTCTGGAGCCCCCGCAGTACGGAGGTGATGCAGCTCGCGATGAGTTCGAGCACGAAGATCAACACGCCGATCCTGAGGGCGAAGAGGGCGTCCGGATACAGGTCGGGGGAGAACGTGAACATCCGGAGGAAGAGGCCGCTCATCGAGTAGACGAGGGCGAGGATGACGGCCCCGAAGGCGGCATAGAAGGCGAAGCCGGTCGACACCACCTGGTTGAGCCGCGCGAAGTCCCGCTTGGCGTAGTACTCCGCGATGTACTTCGAGAGCGGGTGGGCTATCCCCAGATCGGCGAGGCCGAAGTACTGGGTGATCACGGCCACGATCACCCAGAGGCCGAACCGCTCCCTTCCGATCGTCGAGACGATATAGGGGAGGAGGACAAAGCCGACCGCGATCTTCAGGAAGTGGGAGAGGAAGGTGAAGGCGGTGTTTCTGCTGATCTTTTCCTTGAGTTCGGTCATATGCGGGGGGCTCGGGACATCAGGTGCGTCCCGGTTTTAACGTCCGGTATATCGGGGCGAAGATCGGATACAGCACGGGGGGCGTGATGAGTTTCACCATCCGCTTGAACCCGGACTCCCCGCCGACAACCTCATAACGAGATCGCCATTCCTCATATTTCGCGATGAACCCATCCAGCGGCGGGGCGGGCCCTTTGAACCCTATTCCCAGCACCCCGTTGGGAAAGTCCATGGCCCCGTAATGTCCGACGAATGCATCGGGGAACGGCCCGAGCAGCGATCTGAACCCCTCCGGGGTGAAGCGCCAATAGTCGCGGGGAAAGTCGTGTATGGGAAAATACATGGCGCTGCTGATCACCGCGATCCCCCCGGGCGCCACGACGCGGCAGATCTCCGCCATTGCGCGGTGGGGAAATTCGACGTGCTCGAGCGTATCGAGGCACAGCGCGGTCCCCACGGACTCGCCGGGCAGCGCGATGTCATGCAGATCCAATACCCTGTCCACGCCCGGGCCCTTGCGCATATCGACTCCCACGTAGGCCCGTCCGGGAAACAACAGCCGTAAATCCGCAATCTCGCCCTGCCCCGGGAGGAGCAGGGATCCGAACTCGTAAATCGGGTCGGGGACCGGCAGCGAAGCGGCAACAATCGATACGAATTCCCTGATCGCCTTTCGCACGGGTCCCGCCCTCTCGTGGAAGCAGTATACCATCCGTGCCCGGCCGGGAGCAGTGAAATTGTGCCGGGAATGTACAGGGACACTTATGGAGGGCACCTTCTTCCGGATGTCATTCCCGCGAAAGCGGGAATCCGGCGTTACACGCTTCAACGTCAGGACGCAGATGAACGCAGATCGTCAGGATGGACGCGGATAAGACCATGGCGTGAAGGCATAAAGGGAAACGGCATTCGGGACGCAGATGAACGCAGAGCACGCAGATACCACAACGGTTCAGGGATGAAGGTTCAAGGGGAAAAGGGGAACGTGAAGAAAGCTCCGCGTTTCATTCATTCTTGAAGATCATGTGCGGTTTCTTTATCTGCGTTCATCTGCGAAATCCGCGTCCGATGTGGGTATCCCGCCGCTTGTGTCCCCCTTTTGTATCCTGTCTATCCTGACGATCTGCGTTCATCTGCGGGCTACTTCAAAGCTGGATCCCGGCTACAGTTTACCCCTGCGAAAGCATGGGCCGGGATGACAAAACAGGAGTTGCACCCCCAAAGAGTGTCCCCTTACCCGGGAATTTGTGCCGGGTGCCGGGCCGTCGGGTGTGGGATAGTGCGCCGGGCGCCGGGGCCGCCGGGATGGATGAGCCCCGGCCGATGTGCTACACTTCGTATATGCCGATATACGAGTACGCCTGCGCGCGCTGCAGGAAGATTTTCAGTTTCCTGGTGCGGAACACCGCCTCCCACAGGGCGCCGAAATGCCCGAAGTGCGGGAAGGCGGGGATGGCGCGCGCCATCTCGGCGTTCCGGGTCGGACGGAGCGACGAATCCCGCATCGAGAAACTCGCCGACCCGTCGGCGCTCTCCGGGATCGACGAGAACGACCCTAAGTCCATCGCGCGCTGGATGAAAAAGATGGGCGGCGAGCTGGGCGAGGATATGCCCGGGGACCTGAACGAGATGGTCGACCGCATGGAGTCGGGGGAGAGCCCCGAAGATATCGGGGATGAAGGCGGAGCGGGCGGCTGCTCCAGGGATCCTTCCGGTGAGCTCTATGAGTAACTACTCAGGAGCCAGAATTCAGAAGTCAGAAGCCAGGAGTTGTAGTGAGGACGCCGTCGGCGATAGTTGCGAACTTGGGGTATGGCGATGATTCCGGGCTGGATTCAGTACGCTGCGGGAAGCGTATCCGCGACCCATTCTGGATTCTGGCTCCTGGCTTCTGACTACCTGAGTAGTTACCTCTATGAAGGATAAGCGCCGCGCCGAGGGCCCTGCGATGATCTCCTTCATCGGGGCATCGGGCTCGGGCAAGACCGCCCTCCTGGTGAAACTCATCGCCGAACTCTCCCGACGGGGACTGCGCGTGGGCGCGGTCAAGCACAGCCGCCGCGACTTCACGCTCGACATCGAGGGGAAGGACAGCGACCGCTTCAGGAAGGCGGGCGCCGGGACGGTGCTTCTCGTCTCGCCCCGCTCGATCGGTCTCGTCGCGGACGCCCCGCGCGGTTTTTCACCCGGGCGCGCTGCGGCGGCATTTTTCCCCGGCGCGAACATCGTCCTCGTCGAGGGGTGGAAGGGCGCCGGACTCCCGAAGGTGATCGTCACGCGCCCCGCCTCGCGCGCGCCGCGCGCCCGCGATGTCATCGCCGCGGTTGGCGGGAAGGGATCGGGATTCCGCGTTCCCTGTTTCTCCCCCGGGGACATCCGCGGGCTCGCGGACTTCATTCTCGTGTTCAGCCGCCTGACCTGAGATGCGCAGGGGGGCATTAGGCCCCCCCTGCGACAGCACCTCTCAGACACGGCGCCATTCAGTCGTCTATCTTGACCTTGTAGGGCACTCCGTACCCGTACGGGGCCTGGTTCCCGTACGGGGCCTGATTCCCGTACGGGGACTGGTTGTAGTACGGAACCTGGTTGTACGGGCAATTGGGCGGGTAATAGGCGGGAGGCGGGGCGTTGTACCCCGGATTATAATAGTAGGGATTATACGCGGGCTGATACCCGTAATACGGATACGCACCGGGGTAATAGTACTCCTTCACCTTGACCTTCCCGTACGGGGTGTAATACTCGCTCTTAACCTTGACCTTGTCCCCGGCCCACGCGCCCGATACCGCCATCGCGAGGACCGCGACCGCCAGAACCGCCACGGCAATCCTCTTCACGGTGTTCCCTCCTTTGGATGAGGGGGCTTGAGCTCCCCCCGCAGGTATGTGTGTTCAGCCGTTATACGCAAACTCACCCGTACACATCCCTGAATAGTTAGGTAATAAGCATACATCATGCCAGATGGAAGTGCATCGGAAGATTTGCACCCGCCTGATTCGAAGTCTTATCATATTCATTGCGATGGGATTAGGAGCTATGATCCGGGCCATGAATTTTTCCACTCCGCGCACGTCTTTAAAATGCGCCCCCACTGCGCTATTTGGTGGCACCGCGCCGCGCCGTAACGGAGCATTCTCCACGAGGTCGGAGGATATCCACGGGCGAAGAGCGCGCGTACGCGTGCCCTCTTTCACGGGGGGTCGGGAGCGTGAAACGGCGCGGGTCCTCCCCCGCGGGACAAATCCCAAACCCCAAAATCCGGCGGCATGTGATAGCATGGCGCATCCTATCGACCGACGACTCCGCCCGGGACGCCCGCGCGACATAGGCATACCGCACATGAAGATCGCAGAACTTGAGTCCACGCACAAAGTGCCGCGCCCCCTCGTGGAGAGCCTCCTCACCGCGGGCTATACATCCCTCTATCCGCCCCAGGCCGAGGCGATCCGGTCGGGCGTCCTCGAAGGAATAAATCTACTCATGGCGGTGCCTACCGCCGCGGGGAAAACGCTCGTCGCCGAAATATGCATGGTGAAAAGCATCCTCGAACAGGGCGGGCGATGCCTCTACGTCGTCCCCCTGCGCGCGCTCGCCGCCGAGAAGTACGAGGAGTTCAAGAAGAAATACTCGCCGCTCGGGATCTCGGTCGGCGTGGCGACCGGCGAATACGACTCCCCCGGCGCGCGCCTCTCGAAATATCAGATTCTCGTCGCCACCTCGGAGAAGGTGGATTCGCTGCTGCGCATGCGCGCGCCATGGCTCGGCGAATCGCTCACGGTGGCCGTGATGGACGAGGTCCACTACATCCACGATCCCGGCCGCGGGCCCACGCTCGAGTTCGTCATCGCCCGCCTGCGACAGGTGAACCCGAAGCTCCAGATCCTCGCCCTGAGCGCCACCGTCCGGAACGCCCGCGAGCTCGCCTCGTGGCTCGACGCGGCGCTCGTCTCGAGCGACTGGCGGCCCGTCCCGCTCCTCGAGGGGGTCTACGCGGGGGACACCATCTACTACGCGGACTACACCACCCGCTCGCTCGTCGCCGCGAAGGCTAACCCGGCCCAGTCGCTCGTCACCGACACCGTGGACGCGGGGGGACAGGCGCTCGTCTTCGTCAACTCGCGGCGCTCCACGCAGGCGGCGGCGCGGGCGCTCGCCCCGCACCTGAAGGGGCGGCTCTCCCCGAAGGCGCGCGCGGCGCTGAAGGACATCGCCCATTCCGCCGGGACCGTGCTTCAGGAGCCGACCCGCCTCTGCGGCGAGCTCGCGGAGACGATCCGGTGCGGGATCGCGTTCCACCACGCGGGCCTGCACCCGGAGCAGCGGCACCTCGTCGAGGGGGCGTTCCGCGGCGGCCTCATCAAGGCGATCTGCGCGACCCCGACGCTCGCCGCGGGCGTGAACCTCCCCGCCCGGAGGGTCGTGATCCGGGACTGGGGGCGGTACGAGGCGGGGGTCGGCCAGCGCCCGATCCCGGTCTTCGAGTACAAGCAGTTCGCGGGGAGGGCCGGGCGCCCCGGCTACGACAAGGAGGGAGAGGCGATCCTTATCGCCAAGAAGGAGGGCGACCGGGACATGCTTTTCGAGCACTACATCCGCGCCGCCACCGAGCCGCTCCGGTCCCGCCTCGGGGAGGGCGGCGCGCTCCCCTCCCACATACTCGCCTCGATCGCCGCGGGCTACGCGACCTCCATGTCCGGAATCATGGATTTCCTCGCGCTCACCTTCTTCGCGATGCAGGAGGACGTCCGGACGCTCTCGATAGAGGCGGAGCGGATCCTCGGCTTCCTCCTCGAGGAGGGGCTGATACTGTGCCGGGGATGCGGCACCCCGGGGTTCCGGCTCTTGCCCGCCGAAGAATTGCACGCCACCGGCTTCGGTTCGGTCGTCTCGCGGCTCTATCTCGACCCGCGCTCGGGGCTCATGCTGAAACGCGGGCTCTCCGCCGCCGGTTCCCCCTCCACCGAGGCGCTGCTCCACCTCGCCTGCTGCTGCCCCGACATGCCGCTCCTCGGCCTGACCAAGGCGGCGTACGCGGAGCTCGAGGAGGAGGCGTACGTCGAGGGGAGCAAGTTCCTCATCCCGCCCCCGCGGGAGGGGGGCCAGGCGGAGCACGAGCGGTTCCTGAAGTCGATGCGCACCGCGAACATGCTGGGGGAATGGATCTCTGAGGAGCGGGAAGAGAATATCTGCGAGCGTTACGGGGTCGGCCCGGGCGACGTGCGGAGATTCGTCGACAGCGCCGACTGGCTGATCTATTCCGCGGGCCGGCTCGCCTCGGTCCTCCAGATCGCCGGGGTCCAGCCGGCGCTCCGGGATCTTCGGCAGCGCGTCCTGTACGGAATCAGGGATGAGCTGCTCGAGCTCGTGAGCCTCAAGGGAATCGGGCGGGTGCGCGCGCGCAACCTGTTCCGGGAGGGATACAAGACCCTGGAGATGGTGCGGAAGGCGTCCGAGAAGAAACTCGCTACGGTGCCGGCGATCGGGCCTCAGATCGCCGCGAACATACTGAAACAACTGGGGTGAGAAACTTTTGTTCAAGCGGTTCAAGCCGTAATCCGCGTTTATCCGCGGCGATCCGCATCCAAGTCTTTTCTCCGTGTCCTCCGTGTTCTCCGTGGTGACAAACAGTTGTTCAAGCCGTAATCCGCGTTCATCCGCGGCGATCCGCGTCCAAAGTCTTTCCTTATCCTTCCAACTGCTTCTTCAGTTCGGCGATGCGCCCCATGATCTTCTCGCTGATCATCCTGAACCCCGCCCTGCCCTTCGGGCAGTCCTTGAACTCCTCATGCCGGATCAGCGGCCCGTAGGCGATCAGGATCTTCCGCGGCCTCGGGAGCACCGCCCCCTTGGGCATGGCGCGCCCCGCCCCGGAAATATAGCACGGGATCACGTCCGCCTTCGCGTGGGTGACGAACACCCCGATCCCCTCCTTCCCTGGGCCGAGCGAGCCGTCCGCGCTCCGGGTCCCCTCGGGAAACATCAGGACGATCTCCCCCGATTTGATGAGGGCGATGATCCTCTTCATCGCCCCGAGGTCCGCCTCCCCGCGCGTGATCGGGATCATATGCTGGCATTTCATGATAAAGCCCACGAACCTGTTTTTGATGAGGCTCGATCGCCCGAGGAACCAGATCTTGCGCGGGAGGCCGACGCCGCCGAGCGGCGGGTCGAGCAGGCTCGAGTGGTTTACCGCGAGGATGGCCCCGCCCTTACGGGGGACATGCTCGAGCCCCGTGATCTGCCAGCGGAAGAGCGCCTTGAAGAGGCCCCGGTAGATCTTCCAGAAGACCGTGTAGGCGCGATCGTAAAACCCCTGGCTCAGTGCCACGCGTCACCCCCACTCAGGAGAAAGAAGAGCCGGGGAGGGGGAGAACCGGGGAAGGGGGGACGTATAAGCTTCCATGTTTCCCCGGCTCCCCGGTTCCCCGGCTCCCGTCTTCATGCAGTGAGCCTCACGCTCGACTCGCCCAGCATCACCTCGACGCTCTGCACCAGCTCGGGCGAGGGGGCAACCCGGAACTGCTTCCCCGCTTTCATGAGCACCCGCTCCCCCGTCGGGGAGGCGAAATCGAGGAAGACGGGGCACTGGCCGGGGGACGACTCAAGAAGCTTCTTCAGCCCGTCCAGCTTCCCGTGCTCGATATCGGACAGGTAGACCGTCACGTACATCGCGGCGGTGCACCGCTGCTGCGCCTCCTTGAGCGGCATGACCTCGGAGGCGATGACCTTCGGATTTTCCCCCTCGATCTCCACCCGCCCGGTGACGAGGAGCGCAGTCTCCTCCACGATGTGGGGGGCCGCCTTCTCGTAGACCCGCGGATAGAGCAGGACCTCCACCGTCCCCTCGAGGTCCTCGAGCACCGCCACCGCCATCTTCTCGTTCTTCTTGTGCGTGTAGGTGATCCGGACCTTCGCGATGATGCCGCCGAGCTTCACCGTCGTCCCATCTTTCAAACCCGCGAGGGTCGCGGTGCTCGCGGTGGCGAACTTCCTGATCTCCCCCCCGAAACGGGCGAGCGGGTGGCCGCTCACGTAGAATCCGAGGAGCGCCTTCTCCTGCGCGAGGAGCTGGTTCTCGGGCCACTCCGGGATGTCGGGCATCGCCTCGCCGGACGCGCTCCCGCCGCCGTTGTTTTCCAGGACATCGAAGAACGACCCCTGGCCGTGCCTCCGGTCGCGCTGGGCCTCCGCGGCCCGGTCGATGACCCTCTCGACGCAGGCCATGAGCTGGGCGCGCCTGAAGCCGAGGCTGTCGAAGGCGCCGCCGCAGACGAGGCTCTCGAAGACCTTCTTGTTGACGAGCCGCGAATCCACGCGGCAGCCGAAGTCGTAGATGCTCGTGAACCTTCCGCCCTTCTGCCGGGCGGCGATGATCGAGTCCACCGCCCCGCCGCCGACGTTCTTCACCGCGGCGAGGCCGAAGCGGATCGCGTCGCCCACGACGGTAAACCGCGCGAAGCTTTCGTTGACGTCGGGCGGGAGTATCTTGATTTCCATCCGGGCGCACTCGGCGATGTACTCGGCGATCTTGTCCGTGTTGGCCGGAGGGAAGGTTGTCCTCTTTGACGAGGGCGGCGGCCCGACGTGGGCGACCC
>JBAXOY010000084.1:0-14184 GCA_037133055.1 Chlamydiota bacterium | reverse complement strand
AAACGTGGGCGAACGAGAGGCTGCCCACGAGCCCGAACGTATCCGGTCGGTACATCCCCGCGTAAAGGGCGCAGTTGGCCCCGTAGGACGCGCCGATGATCCCAATCTCGCCGGGGGAGTCCGAGATGCGAATATCCTTCCGGAGCGCCGGGAGCAGGGTGTCGGCGAGAAAGTCCACGTAGAGATCGGCCCTCCCGTGCGGCGGGGGGAGGTACGCCGAGTCCCGCCGCGCGTGGGAGAAGACGGAGACGAGAACGATGTCGCGGCAGCGGCCGCGCCGGGCCGAATCGAAGGCGATGGCGTCGCTGTGCCAGCCGCCGTGCGCCCCCTGGTTTTTCCACTGGTTCTGCCCGTCATTCAGGACCGCGACGGGGTAGGGGCCGCGCTCCCCGCGCCCGTAGTCCCGGGGGAGCATGATATTCACCTTGAAATGGTGGGCGAGCCCCCGGCTGTAAATGTCCCTGCTCGCGTAGGCGGGCGGCTGGCGGAACTGCGGGGGCGTGGAGGGGAAGAACTCGCCGTCCATCAGGAACAGCTCTTTCCCGAGCGGGTCGTAGCAGCCGCGCCCGGCGGGGCGGTCCTCCTTTCCCCTGCACGAGAGGTAGAGCCTGTCTCCCGGGCTGAAAGGAATGGTCGCCCCGAAAACCCCCTCGTCGTGGAACCGCCCCCGCCTCAGGCGCCGCATCGGAACCTGCGCCAGTTCCTGGCCTCTGCGGTTGCAGACGTGGGCCTTCGGCTCGGCCCAGCCCGTGTAGTAATGGAGCTTCACTTTTTTCTCCCGTGTCTCTTGCACCATGACCTCCTTGAACCGGTATGTCCGCGTGACGCCGCGCGGGAACCCATCCTCCATCCACTCCGTCACCCGGCGGGTGATCGGGCCGTGGAATCGGCTGATGAGGATGCTCCCGTGCGAGTAGCCTTCGAAGATGAGCCGCGACGCGCCGTAGTAGCGCGCGAGGGCCGCTTGCGCCCTGTCGCGCGCCGAGATCGACACCGTGAGCACCGGGCAGGTTACGCGCGCCGCGTCGATCTCGATGCGCTCCAGCTCGAGCTCGCGGTAGGCCCCCCCCGAGAGATACGACTGCTTGAAGAGCGCGAGCAGCTCGTTGAATTCACCGGGACCCACCGGCCGCCCCATCATCTCCTCGACGATCGCGCGGCTCGGCCAGAAATTCATGACCGGCGGCAGGCGGACGGGGACGGGGGGGCGTTCGCCGAGCATCCGCCCCACTTCCCTCGGCCAGTCGCTGTCGTAGAGCACCAGGGCTCGCGCGCCGTGGTGCTCCGCGAGCTTCTGCACGAGGAGTCCCCCCATGCTGTAGCCGGCGTAGACCGCGTCCTCGAGATGGAAACGCCGGCGGACAACGAGGATGTCGTCGAGGTAGTCGAGGTGCGTGAGGCGCGCGATGCCCAGGGCCCGGCTCCGGTAGTAGCCGCGCGGGTTCAATGCGTACGCGGGCCGCCCCCGGGATGCCCAGTAGTCGAGCTGCTGCCGGCAGATCCAACTCCCGTCGAACGCCCCGCCGACGAAGACGATCGGGGGACACCCCGTCGCCATCTCCGGGCGCGACGCCTCGACGAAGAGGCGGTTCGCTCCGACAAACGCCTCGAATCCGACGACCTCGAAGCGCGCGGCGGGGGACGACCTTTTCTTGT
This sequence comes from Chlamydiota bacterium, assembly GCA_037133055.1. Classification (GTDB taxonomy): domain Bacteria; phylum Auribacterota; class Tritonobacteria; order UBA1439; family UBA1439; genus UBA1439. Next base: position 12,528 of record JBAXOY010000084.1, on the reverse strand, counting down.
CCGGCATGTGCTCTCCTCGCAGGCGCGCAGTACGCGGGCACCATGCTAGCAAAACCGGGGAGGGAGGGGAAAGGTAGCGTGAGGGCGTGTCGGGCGTTAGGGCGTAATGATTTGGGGGCGTTATAGATGAAGCTTCTGCGCGCATGGGCGTAGGGGCGTGTGGGCGCGTCGGACTGTCTGACATGTCTGACCTGTCTGACGCGTCCGATTCGTCCGGCGGGAAATGGAGCCTCGCAGCCGTGGCTTTGCGCGGCTCCGCCAGCACTGGACAAGATCGCGGGCGCAGGGGTAGAATATCCCCGCGTGCCGTCCCGGCGTGGCGCGGGATGAAAGGAGGAGGCGATGCAGAGGATGCTGATGGCGAGTATGGCAGCGGTGTGTATCGTAATGACCGGTGTAGCTTCGGCGGCCGAGAAGATCGAGCCGATCTCGCTCCCCGCGCCGCAAAAGGGCGGGGGGAAGCCGCTGATGCAGGCGCTCGCGCTCAGGAAATCCACCCGGTCGTTCCAGGAGAAGAAGCTCTCCCCCCAGGTGCTCTCGAACCTGCTCTGGGCGGCCTGCGGCGTCAACCGCCCCGACTCGGGAAAGCGCACCGCCCCCACGGCGAAGGACTGGCAGGAGATCGACGTTTACGTCGCCACCGCGGACGGGCTCTATATATATAACGCGAAGGCCCACCGCCTCGACCCGGTGTTCGCAGGCGACATCCGCGCCTCGACCGGCGGGCAGCCGTTCGTGAAGTCGGCCCCGGTCGACCTTGTCTACGTCGCCGACCACGCGAAGATGTCGGACGCGCCGCCCGAGATGCAGTCGTTTTTCGCTGCGACCGACACCGGCTTCGTCAGCCAGAACGTCTATCTGTTCTGCGCCTCCGAGGGGCTCGCCACCGTGGTGCTCGGGTGGGTGGACAAGCCGAAACTCGAGAAGACGATGAAGCTCCGCCCCGACCAGAGGGTCATCCTGTCGCAGCCGGTGGGATACCCCAGGGAATGATCGTATGGGCGTGCGGGCGTAAGGGCATAGGGGCGTAACAGATGACGCTTCTGCGCACATGGGCGTGCGGGCGTGCACGTGTGAACAGAGTCCGCCGATGAAACAGGCACAGGGCGCGCTGAAGGTGTCGCTCCTCCGCGGGATTCGGGAGGCGGTCGAGGCGCACCGGCGTTTCGCCGTCTTCTCCCACGAGGAGCCGGACGGCGACGCCATCGGCTCCCAGGTCGCCTTCACGCTCGCGCTCCGGAAGCTCGGGAAGCAGGTCATCTCGCTCCGCTTCGACGGGGTGCCGCCCGCGCTCGAGTTCCTCAACCGCGACGGGGCCCTGTCGCGCTACCGTCCCGGGGAGGACGAGAGGGTCGTGGGCGAGGCGGAGGTGATCGTGGTTCTCGACTCCTGCGATTATTTCCGTCTCGGCGACATGGCGGACGCGGTGAAGAGGAGCCGGGCGTTCAAGATCAACATCGATCACCACCGCGACAATGCCTTTTTCGGAGAGATCAACTATGTCAGGTTCGCCGCCGGGGGGGCCGCGGAGCTGGTCTACGAGGTGGTGAGCGCCCTCGGCGTGCCCATCGAAGGGGCGATCGCGGAGGGCCTCTACGTGGGGATCTCCACCGACTCGCTCGGGTTCAAGTATATCGACCCGTCGGGGAACATGATCCGCATCGTCTCGGCGCTCGTGAAGGGCGGGATCGACATCGAGGCGCTCCAGGAGAAGATCTACTACATGAGGCCGGACACCTGGCTCGACGACATGGCGGCGCTGATCAGGAGGGTCGCGTACGAGGACGGCGGCTCGATCGCATGGTTCTCGATCCCCGAGAGCAGGTTCCTCACCTACTCCCAGCGGGACCTCGCCTCTGAAACGCTGCATCAGCTCCTGAGCATGAAGCGGGTTCAGGCGGTCGCGATGCTCCACGAGGGGAGATCGGGCATCGAGGTCTGGCTGCGCTCAAAGGCCGGTGTGGACGTGGGCGCCGCCGCGAGGAGGCTCGGGGGCGGCGGCCACAGGACGGCCGCCGGCGCGCTCGTCAAGGGGATGGGGTTTGGCGATGCGGCGCGGAGTATGGTTGAGGAGATGCGGTCCGCGGTCCGCGGCGAGGTCTCACCCCGAGTCGCAGGGCAGACTTGAGTCCGCCCTGCACGCATCCGGGCACAGACCCCGCACTCCGAGTGCGGGGTCCGAATATCAGCCCTCCCTTACACCCCGAGCGCGAGGCGCATCGCCCGGAGATTCATGACGTCTTCCCTGTTGTACTCGAGCAGCGTCTCGAGCGATTCCCTGCACCCGTGGTCCCGGTAGTGCCTCCAGAGCTCGATGGCGACGAGCCCGTTCACCTCCGCGAGTTTCCGGGGGATTCCCAGGAGCTTCTCCACCTTCTTCATCCCCCCGCGCAGGTTTCTCGCGTGGCATGCATGCATCAGGTCCACGTGGCGGCAGAGACGGGGGAGGTTCACGCCGAGCTTGGCATGTATGTAGGGCAGGTCGAAACGCTCCCCGTTGTAGGTGTAGATCGTGTGCGACCGCGTGAAGTGCTGGAGCAGGTTCCCCGGGTGGAGGTCGTTGTCGTAGAGCTGGACCATGAGGTCCTCATCTTCGATGTACAGCCCGACGACGGTGAGCTCCCCGTCCCTCGGCTCCAGGCTCGTCGTCTCGATGTCGAGATACACAGAAGACATGTCGGAACATCCTGCTATCGCCCTGCGGCGATCTGTTCGATTGTCAATCCGCTCAGGACGGATGCCGGTTCGCTTTTCACGGGATCCCGCCCCGGGTCAGCCTCAGCGTCGTTCATCTTGATCAGGAGCCAGCCCCGCCGGGCGGGGCGCGCGGCGGGCGGGGCGCCGCCGGTGCGGACGAGGGAGTAGCCGCCCCTGATTTTCCGCCCCTCGATCCATACGTTCGCGCGGCCGCGGCCGAGCGCATCCTCGAGGGATACCGGCTTCCCGTCCTTCTCGCCCAGTGTGCGGAAGGTTCCCAGGTCCCAGACCAGCACCGTCCCCGCGCCGTATTGCCCCTCGGGGATCACGCCCTCGAAGGAGGCGTAGTCCATCGGGTGGTCTTCCGTCGGGACGGCGAGGCGCTTCTGCCCCGGGTCGGTCGAGGGCCCCTTCGGCACCGCCCACGACTTGAGCACGCCGCCCGACTCCAGCCTGAAATCGTAGTGGAGCGTGCGGGCGGCGTGCTTCTGGATGACATAAATCGGGTGCTCCAGACGGGCGTCCGAGGGCTCCGGCATGGGGGCGGCATCCCTCCGGGTGATGGCTACTTCGCGGGCTTTTCCTTCGCCCGGTCGCACAGGATCAGGGTGTAGCCCTTCTCGATGCCGAAGCCCTTTGCCCGCTCCGCGGCGCTGGCGCGGACCTTGAGCGTGAGAATGTCGCCGGTCAGGAGGTAGATGCCCTGGTTGACCGGGTATCCCTCGAAGGCGAGGTCGATCTCCTTCGGGTCGCGGGATTTGTCCAGGGTGTAGGTTCCCGTGTAGGTGGTTTCAGGGTCGCGGATGATGACCCTGTTCTCCGCGAAGGTCCAGGTCTTCCCCGTCACGGCCTGGTTCTCGTTCCGGATCTCCTGCCACGACCCCTCGATCGTTGCGGCTGCGGCGACGGGTGTCCTGGCCGCGGCGGGCGCCTCTGCCGCCTTCGGCTTCACCGGGCGCGGCCCCGCGCACGAGGCGAGGAGAACGATCATGCATGCCGCGGGGAGGGAATGGAGCGCTCTTTTCATCTCGGTCACCTCTCTTTTGTCGTCGGGAAATTATAGGAGCGCAGGGGAGGAAATGCAACCTCCCGGTGCCGAATCACTGCGCACGGCCAACGAGCCGCACGCAACGGGAAACCAGTACCCGTAGCTGTGGTGCGCCACTCCTTCCCTCTGTTGTTGCCAGAAACCAGTACCCGTAGTGATGGTCGGGGCGCCGGGATTCGAACCCGGGACCTTCTGGTCCCAAACCAGACGCGCTACCAGCTGCGCTACGCCCCGACGACCGCACAAGTATACGCCGGGTCCGCCACCCGATAAAGATCTATCCGCCGGATAATGCCTCAAGTGCGCCGGGTGCTTTTACCCCCCACCCCTGCCTGCGCCGCGGTTTCGGCAGGCGGCTCGGCCCTCCCCCTCAAGGGGGAAGGGGGGAAAGGGTGAGAGACCTCCGCAACCGTGAAGTACCGATGACGGGTCAGCCACCGCGAGAAGGATCCTAGGCCCCCGCGGCATCCCCGCGTCACTTGATCTCCTGCCGCGCGGCCCCCTTGTCACGCTCCTTACGCGCGCGGTCCTTCTGTTTCTCGACCATCTCGTAGTAGTCCGCCTTCTGTTTGGGGGTGAGCGTGCGCCAGTTCTGCTCGGCGAAGTTCATGAAGGGCCGCTCCTCCTTGCGGATGGTCCTCCGCTCGCAGCCGGTGAGGGCGGCCGCAATGACCGCCAGCGCGGCGGCGCGCCGCAGGTAGTGCATGGTCGTCATATGATTGCTCCTGTGCCGTGGCGGCGTCACGCCATCAGCGCCTCAACGTGTTTCGCGACGGATTGCCCGAGCGCCTCGAGTTGATACCCTCCTTCCAGCGCGGAGACGAGCCTGCCCCCGCAGTGCCGCTCCGCGATCCCCCTCACCTCCGCGGTGAGCAGGGCGAACCCGCCCGCCGTCATGCCGAGCTCGGTGAGGGGATCGTCGGCGTGGGGATCGAACCCCGCGGAGACGAGCACGAACTCCGGCCTGAAGGCGTCCGCAGCGGGGCGGATGATTGTGCGGAACGCCGCGAGGTACGCCTCGTCGCCGCTCCCCGTGGGCATTGGGATATTGAGGGTGTACCCGAGCCCCGCGTCGCCGCCCCGCTCCTCGCTCCTGCCGCTCCCCGGGTATCCCGGGAACTGGTGCGTGCTGCAGTAGAGAACGGTCGGATCGAAAAAAAACGCCTCCTGCGTTCCATTGCCGTGGTGCGCGTCCCAGTCGACGATGAGCACCCGGGAAAGGCCGTGCCCCTCCTGCGCGTGACGGGCGGCGATGGCGACGTTGTTGAAAAAGCAGAATCCCATCGCCCGGGAGCGGGTCGCGTGGTGCCCCGGGGGGCGCACCGCGCAGAATGCGTTCTCGACCCTCCCGGCCATGACGGCGTCGACCGCGTCCATGACGCCGCCCGCGGCGAGGAGCGCGGCCTCGTACGTCCGCCGCCCCGCCGTGGTGTCCCCGTCGAGGGCCACCGGCGCCCTCGCGCTCGCCTCGCGCACGCGCGCGATATGGCCCGCGTCGTGGATCCGTCCGACCCGCTCGATCGAAGCGGGGGAGGGCTCGATGCGCACGAGCCTCTCCGTGAGCCCCGCGCGGGCGAGGGCGCGGAGGATCGCGCGCAGCCGTTCGGCGGTTTCCGGATTGTCGGGCCCGGGGTCGTGGGCGAGGTACGCGTCGCTGTAGACAAGACCGGTCGGTCGCGCGCTCATCGGGTGATCGGGTCTTCGCCTCGCGCGTGCAGCCCGCGCCGGCTCACCGGCCCATCGCCGCGTCGCCGGCGAGCTTTTGGGCGGCCTGGGTGAGCATCGTGTCGCGGACCTTGTCGAGCGCGGTGTCGGTCGTCATGAAGAGGGCGACGTTCCGCCCCTTCGCTTTCCAGAGCAGGTTCACGTCGGGCAGCCCCTTGATCTTCATGGTGATCTCGACCACGCCGAGCGTCTTCCAGAAGAGGTAGTTCTGAAGGTAGAACGAGACCTCGGCCTGGAGTATCGCGTCGGCGCCGGTCAGTTCGCCGATCTCCCGCAGATCATGCCGGGTGAGTGCGACCTTGCCCTTGAGGTTCAGCTTCTCGAGCGCCTCGTTGACCGCCGCCTGGGGAACGATCGGGAGGTTGGTCCGCGACGCGAGCGAGGCGCCGATCTGTTCGGCGAAGGTGTCCTCGGGAACGATGCGGGGCTTCCTCTTGGTCCACGCCCACATCTTGTACCGGTCGGCGGTGGTCTGGTTGTTGGCGACGACCGCGAGCCGGGTGATCCGCCTCCCGCGGTCGAAACGGCTGTAGTTCACGCTGGAGAGGCCCGCGCATCCGGCCGAGGCGGCGATGAGCGCCGCGAGGGCCCACAGCACTGTGTTCTTCATTCCCGCGCTCCCTTCATGGAAGTGGCTGACCCGGCAACGGGCTCCATACTAGTACAGCCCCCCCCGGCTGTCAAGGCGGGAGGAGGGAAAAGACGTAAGGGCGTGTGGGCGTGGGGGCGTGACAGATGAAGCTTCTGCGCACATAAGCGTAACGGCATAGGGGCGCAAGAGGATGGGTACGTGAGGGCGTGTGGGCGTAACGGAGTATGGTATAGTTAGTGGGGGAGACACCAAATGATCGGGCCGCTGAAAAAGGCGCTGCGCGCCATCGCGGATGATCTCAAGAAGGAGCTCGCCTTTTACCGGCTCCTGCTCGCGCACCCGCGCACCCCGTGGACGGCGAGGGCGCTCATGGGCGCCGCGGTCGGGTACGCGCTTTCCCCATTCGACCTCATTCCCGACTTCATACCTGTGATCGGGTTTTTGGACGACCTGGTCATTGTCCCTGGACTGGTGTGGGCCGCGATGAAGCTCATACCCCGGGACGTCATCGAGGAGTGCCGGCGGACGGTTGAGGCCTCCCCGGGGACGGATCGCACGGCCCCGTGAGGCTTCGGCAGGTGTCGCGCCCAAGCGCCTTGGCGGGGCCCGTCATCCGGCTCACGACGCGCGGAGGATGAGGTACGCCCAGTTGAGCGCAAAGGCCCCCATCGCCAGCCAGCGGGCCATGGGTATGCGCGGTCCGCGCGGCCAGCCCCCGCGGACGAGGCTGTGGCGGAGCCCCCATGCGAGATAGCCGAGGTAGACGAATCCCCCGATCACCGCGCCCGGGTTGAAGGCGAGCGCCGCGGGGAAGTCGAGGCGGAGGAGCGCAAGGGCCGCCCGCGTGGCGCCGCACCCCGGGCACGGGAGCCCCGTGAGGGCGTGGAGCGGGCACCCGATCCCCCGCCGCCACGCCTCGATGAGCCAGAGCGGATTGGGCATCTTGGCACCTCACCCCTTTGACGCGAACAGCGCGGCGATCGCGATGGCGGCGATGATGCCGATCATCGCGCAGGCGCAGGGGAAGAGCAGGATCGCGAGGAGCGCGCGCCACCACTCGGTCTCCTGAAGTTTGCTGATGCCGATGACCTGGAGCACGGCCGCCCAGACGCCGCCGATAACGACGCCGACGAGCGGGATGACGTAGAAGACCATCGGCCCGTGCGCGTACGCCATTCCCCGGAACGTCCCCTCGAAGCCGTGCCGGTCGCCCCCGAGCATCATGAGGGCGAGATGGGTGAGGCCCGCGCCGATGAAGAGGCCGACCGTGATGAGCAGGGGGCTCAGAACCAGCACGACGAACGGCACGGCGAGAGTAAAAATCTCGCCGTGCGCCGAGGGAGAAGCCGCATCGGGATTGAGGCGGGAGGAGAGGAGCGCGCTCAGCGCGCGGAATCCGATCTGCCAGAGCGACTGGGCGACGATGCCGACCGTGCCGAGGATGGCCGCGTACGCGAGCGGGGCCCCGAGCCCCCCGCTTCGCGGAGTGCCCCGGAAGAGATCGCCGGGCCTCGAGAGGGACATGACGAGGGTGTCCCAGAGCGCGCGGACCGCTTCGCCCTGCGCGCGGCGTTCCCATGGGTTTGCGACGGGGGGTGCGGCGGACAGGGGCTGGGGCTGGATCGCGTCGTCTGGATACATGGCGTGTCCTCCGGGTTGCGCGCGGCGCTGAAATATGATGCATCATCCGCGCGGGGGGTGTCGATTAGAAAAGCCAGAAGTAACTATTCAGGCAGTCAGAAGTCAGGAGCCAGAATCCAGAATGGATCCCGAATACGCTTCCGGTAGCGTACTGACCTCTTCGAAAAACTGCATTCACTCGGGAACATCGCCGTATCCCAAGTCCTCAAATGTCGCCGCTGGCTTCCTCATTCCAACTCCTGGCTCCTGACTCCTGAATTCTGGCTCCTGAGCAGTTACAGCCAGAAAGCATTTGCCCCGCGCGCGGCGCTGGCATAGAATGAGGCCCGCGCCTGCACATAATTCTCGATCGCTTGATAGCTATAGCTCGATGGCTCAATCCACATGATCGACCTGAAGAAGAAGCTCATCATCGCGGTCTCGCTCCTCGCGTGCCTCTATGTCGCGGGGGTGGCCGGGTATGTGCTGATCGAACGCTGGTCGGTCTTTGAAGCGCTGTACATGACGGTGATCACGCTCACTTCGGTGGGATACGGCGAGGTCCACCCCCTCTCCGCCCCGGGGAGGGCGTTCACCATCGTGCTGATCATGGTGGGGATGGGCACGTTCATTTACGGATTGAGTACGATCACCGCGTTCTTCGTCGAGGGGGAGCTCGGGGGATACCTGAGGAGGAAAAAAGTGAAACGCAGCATCGAGGGGCTCGAGGGTCACTACATCGTCTGCGGCTCGGGCGACGTCGGGCGCTATATCATTGCCGAGCTGCACAAGACCGGGCGCGCGTTCGTCGTCGTCGAGGCGGATTCCGGGCGCATCGCGAAGCTGAAGGAGCGGGACGAGCTGCTCTTCCTCCAGGGTGAGCCCACCGAGGAGGCCGTGCTCCTCGCCGCGGGCGTGAAAAAGGCCCGGGGCCTCGTGAGCGCCCTCGACAACGACAAGGACAACCTGTTCGTGGTGATGACCGCGAGGGGCCTGAACCCCGCCCTTCGCATCGTCACGAAATCGGTGGACGAGTGCTGCGCCGCCATCTTCGGCAAGGCGGGCGCCGACGCGGTCGTCTCCCCCGAGTTCATCGGCGGGCTCCGCATGGCATCCGAGCTCGTGCGGCCCGAGGTGGTGTCGTTCCTCGACGCGATGCTTCGCGGGAAGGACTCCGCCCTCCGGGTGGAGGAGGTCAGGGTAAGCCCGGCGTCGTCGCTCGTCGGGAAGGCCCTGCGGGAGGTGAACGACACCGACCGGACGGGCCTATGGGTCATCGCGGTGAAGCACGGGAAGACCGGCGAGTACACCCACGTCCCGCGCTCCACCTACCTCGTCGCCGCGGACGATGTCCTGATCGTCATCGGGACCGTCGAGAAGGTCGAGGCGTTCAGAACGCTGTGAAACTCCTTGCCCCGAGGGTCACTTCGCGCTTCACGGGATCGCCCGGATCGGGTAATATAGTGCGGCACACCGGAGGGGAGATGGAACTGTACCAGTGCGTCAGCCCTGCCGACGTGATCCTCGGCATGAAGGCGCGAGATCGGTGGGAGGCGCTCCGCGAGCTTCTGGACATGGCATTTCCCGCGCGGGGGCCCGAGCACGAGGAGGTCCTGTCGGCGCTCTACGACGCCGAGGGGTGCAGGTGCAGCGCGGTCGGGAGATCGGTCATCGTCGCGCACGCGGTGACCGGAGCGATGCGGGGTCTCAAGGTGGTGTTCGGGAGGAGCGCGCGTTCCATACCATGGGACGCGCCCGACGGCCGCATGGTCAACCTCCTCTGGCTCCTCATTCACTCGCCCGCGCAGCACGAAGCCTACCTCGAAGTCCTCTCTCAGACCGTGAGACTCTGCCGGTGCGACCGACACAGGAACGAACTCCTCACGGCATCCACGCCCGCGGAAGTCCTCAGCGTGATCTCGCGCGCGGGGTGCGTGCGCCCGGGGGGCTCCGATACGCGCGGCGGCTGACGGCGGCGCCCGTCGTCGCCTCTCTCCGCGGCCCCGCGCCGCGGGAGTGCACGGCGGCCACCGCGCCGCCGAAGCCAACCCGGGGGAGGCAGCATGCCCGCGAAAGACCTCTTCATCCGGTTCGCCAGGTCCATGAGGGACGGGGTGTGCCGCTGCACCCTCGACGAGGGCCGGATCTTGTTCGCGAACCGCGGGTTCGTGAATATCTTCGGCCTCGACTGCCCCCCCGAAGCGCTCACGGGGAAACTCCTGCGCGAGGTGTGCGTCGGCCTCGGGGTGAAGGGCGCGGCGGGGGACCCCCTCGGCGCGGAGCGCGGGGTCCACGGCCGCGCATGCCGCCTCGGAACCCTCGGGGGCGGCGAGCGGCGGGTGATCCTCGATTCGTTCGTCGTCGATGACCCGGCGGCGCGCGCGCGGGTGGCGACGCTTATCATCAGGGACACCACCGACCGCACGCGCGTGGAGGTGTGGGCCTCGAAGCTCAACCGCCTGAAGGAGCGGCTTCTCGGCACGATGGTCCTCGGCAGGAAACTCGAGCTCATCACGGAGGGGGTCGTCGAGATATTCGGCGCGGATTTCGCCCGGATCTGGATGACCGGTCCGGGGGATCTGTGCGGGAGGGGATGTGTCCACGCCGCGGTGACGAACGGCCCGCACGTCTGCCGCGACCGGTCCCTCTGCCTCCACCTGATGGCAAGCTCCGGACGTTACCACCGCCTCGACGGCGGTCATCGCAGGGTCCCGATGGGGTGCTATAAGATCGGGCGTGTCGCGTCCGGCGAGGACCCCGGGTTCATCACCAACGACGTCGCCCATGATACGCGTGTCCACGACCACGAGTGGGCGCGCTCCCTCGGCCTGGTGTCTTTTGCGGGCTACCGGCTTCTTTCAGACAAGGGCGCGACGATCGGCGTTCTCGCCCTCTTCAGCACGCGGGCGATTGCGCCCGAAGAGGAGGCCCTGCTGGAGGATGTGGCCCACACCACCTCCCAGGTGATCCTGGCGGGAAAGGCGGAGGAGGCGCTCCAGGCCTCCTGGTCGCAGTACCGCACCACCATCGACTCGCTCGCGGAGGCGATCCACGTGGTCGATCCCGATCTGAGGATCCTCCTCGCCAACAGGGCGTTCACGCGATGGGTCAGGAAACTCGGCCTGAGGGGGGGGATGCTCGGGAAGACGATAGTCGAGATGTTTCCGTTCCTCCCCGAATCCGTGGGGGACGAATACCGCCGCGTCTTCCGCACGGGGAAAATGCTCATCACCGAGGAGCGGAACGTGATACGCGGGCGGGAGGTGATCACCGAGACCCGCAAGATACCGGTGATCGAAGGGGGGAAGGTGGTCCGCGTCATCACCGCGGTTATCGACATCACCGCGCGCCGAAACGCGGAAGAGACGATCCGGCGGTCGGAGAAAAAGTACCGGGCCTTGGTGGAGGGCGCGGGCGAGGGGATCTTCCTCGCGGACACGGAGGGAAGACTTCTCGAGGTGAACCGGCGGGGACAGGAGCTCCTCGGATATCCGAAACAAGCGCTCGTCGGGATGCACTATGCCCGGCTCCATCCCCCGGGGGATCGCGCGCGGGTCGTTGCCGCGTTCCGGGAGATAGCCGCAAGGGGGGAGTGCGAGGCGCACGATGTCCCGCTCCTGAGGAGGGATGGGAAGGTCATCCCGGTGGACATCACGGGGAGCGCCATCCGCTACGGCGACACAACGCTCATGCAGGCGATCATGCGGGACATCTCGGAGCGGAAGAGGGTCGAGGCGATGAAGGACACCCTGATTCGGGACGTATCCCACGAGCTGAAGGCCCCGATCGCCATGATGGAGATGGCCCACGCCATGGCCGACGAGGCGCTCGCCGCCCGGGATCTCGATGGAATCAAGAGAGCGAAGGAGATCTCCGCGAGGAACCTTGCGGTGCTCGGCAGGGACGTCGGCAACATCGTCAGGATGTGCGCCCTGAGCGGCCGCACCGTGGCGCCGAGAACGGCGCGCGTGTCGCTCAGGGAGATCGCCCTGGAGATCGCGGGCGAGATGCGGGACCGCATCGGGGACCGGAAGGTCGCGCTCGCGGTGCGCATCGGGAAGGGGGCCGACGGGATCACGGCGGACCGGAGGATGATGCGGACGCTCCTCTACAACCTCATGGACAACGCGGTCAAATTCACGCGGCGCGGAACTGTCGCGCTCTCCACCTCGCGCGCGGGGGGATGGCTGATGCTCCGCGTCAGGGACACCGGGATGGGCATCGACGCGAAGGACGCGGAGGCGGCCTTCACGAGATTCTACAAGAAGAACCCCGCGGCGCAGGGCACCGGGCTCGGGCTTCCGATCTGCCGCGAGATCGTCGGTCTGCACGGGGGAGCGATCCGTCTCGACTCTGAGGGACGGGGAAAGGGGACGACCGCCGTGGTGCGGCTTCCCCTCCGCGGGGCGGGGCCGCGGCTCGCGGGGAGGGGGAACGCGGGATGAAGCGCATCATCATCATCATCGACGACGACCGCGACATGCAGGCCATCTACCGGCATATGCTGAAAGAGGAGGCCGCGCGCTACTCCCTGCGGTTCGCGGGGGACGCCGCCCGGGCCCTCCGGATGCTCGCGCGGGAGCCCGCGGACCTGGTCATCTCCGACGTGATCATGGGGACGATGGACGGGGTGACATTCCTCACGCGGCTCAGGGAGCGGGGGGTGGAGGTGCCGGTTCTCATCGTCTCGGTGCTCCATCCGGACATGCTGCCGGGCGCGCGCGGCGCGAAGAGGGTCTATTTCATGCAGAAGCCGATCACGGGGGAGGGGCTTCGGGACACGCTGAAGAAGATACTCAAGGGGTGATGCCGCACTACAGTGGAGTGTTCACCACGAAGGCATGAA
>JBAXOY010000083.1:0-14319 GCA_037133055.1 Chlamydiota bacterium | reverse complement strand
GGCGCCGCTCGTGCTCTATGCGATCTTCGGCACCTCGCGCACGCTCGCGGTCGGTCCGGTGGCGGTGGCCAGCCTCATGACCGCGGCCGCTGCGGCAAATATCGCGTCCCAGGGAACACCTCAATATCTGGGGGCAGCCATCGCGCTCGCGCTAATCTCGGGGCTGTTGCTGCTGGCCATGGGGTTGCTGCGGCTGGGGTTTCTCGCGAACTTTCTCAGCCACCCGGTCATCTCGGGCTTCATCACCGCTTCGGGCATCCAGATCGCGACAAGCCAGCTTGCGCCCGTTCTCGGCATCCGCGCAGAGGGCGAAAATTTTCTGGACCTTCTGAAATCGATGGTGCCCAACCTCGGCCATATTAATCCCTATACCACGGTGATCGGCATCGCTTCGCTCGCCTTTCTCTTTTGGGTGCGTTGCAGCCTCAAGCCCCTCCTATGCCGCTTTGGGATCGGCGAACGAACCGCGGACATCCTGGCGAAGGTGGGCCCCATCATGGCCATCGCCGCGACCACCGTCACCGTCTGGGGCCTCGGGCTCGACGCGCGCAGCGTCCGCATCGTCGGCACGGTCCCGAAGGGCCTGCCCAGGCTCGCCCTGCCGCCGTTCGACCCGGCGCTCTGGACGAAAATCCTCGTCCCGGCGCTGCTGATCTCCATCGTGGGCTATGTGGAGTCAATCTCAGTCGCCCTGACGCTCGCCGCCAAACGCCGCCAGCGCATCGACCCCGACCAGGAACTGATCGCGCTCGGCGCCTCGAACATCGGCTCGGCCATCTCGGGCGGGTTTCCGGTCACCGGCGGCTTCGCCCGCTCGGTGGTGAACTTCGAAGCCGGCGCCGAGACCCCCGCCGCCGGGGCCTTCACGGCGGTCGGCATCGCGCTGGTCACGCTGTTCCTGACGCCGCTGCTGTTTTTCCTGCCGAACGCGACCCTCGCCGCCACCATCATCGTCGCGGTACTGTCGCTGGTGGACCTCGGCGCGCTCAGACGCACCTATGCCTATTCCCGAGCCGATTTCGCTGCGATGGCCGCCACAATCCTCCTCACATTGGCGGAGGGCGTGGAGGCGGGGCTGTTGGCGGGCGTGGGTCTCTCGATCTTCCTCCACCTCTACCGCACGTCGAGGCCGCATGTGGCGGTCGTGGGCCAGATCCCGGGGACAGAGCATTTCCGCAACGTGACCCGCCATGCGGTGGTGACCGACCCCGGGATTGTGTCGCTCCGGGTGGACGCAAGTCTCTATTTCCCGAACGCCCGTTTCCTCGAGGACCGGGTCAACGAGGCGGTAGCGGCCAACCCGGCAGTCCGCCACGTCATCCTCGTCTGCCCTGCGGTGAACGCGATCGACGCCTCGGCGCTCGAAAGCCTCGAGGCGATCAACCACCGGCTCAAGGACGGCGGGATCACGTTTCACCTGTCCGAGGTGAAGGGCCCGGTCATGGACCGCCTGAAACGGTCGCATTTCCTGGAAGAGCTGACCGGCAAGGTCTACCTGACCCAATACGATGCCGTGTATAGCATCAATCCCGATCTGGCGCGGCGCACTTTCGAGACGCCCAGAGTCGTCTTTCACAAGAGCGTCATTACTGCCGGTCCGCTGACGCGCGACAAACAAGGAGGTGCTGAACATCGCTGAATTGCAGGTAGCGTGCTGCAAATAGGGTTCATCCAGGCGGCCGGGACTGGTGTCCAGGAAACCGCCATCACCGCCGGTCCGGTGATGCGCAACCGAATGAATGGAGGAATGTAATTATGGATAACAAAGCAAAGAAAAGCGGGGAACCGACCGCCTGTTCTCCCGGGGATCTCTCTAGAAAGATCAAAACCACAACTATGCAAAACACGAAATTAAACACGGTGCCGCTGAATTGGAAAGAGGTGTGGTACACCAATTGTCCTCTCGTGTCCGCCAGCAATGTCGACCAGGAACTGGGTTGGACCAGAGAGGAGTTTAAGAAGATCGGTGTGAAGTACGCCTTCATGCGCTCCGCCGTCGAGAACGACTGGTATCCGCACTACATCCACAACCTCGACAACCTGGTCCGCTTCGGCGGCTTGTTCCCCCCCATCCACGTTCACGCGGACATCCGCAGGACCAGGCTCCTGGGGGTGACGCACGCGCCACACGAAGGCGGCTGCATGATGGTGCGTTCCAGGGACGACATCTACCGGATGATCGAATTGAAAGGCAAGAAGATCGGCCTCTCGAAGAGCCTGAACACCATCAAGTGCGACTGGTGGCGCATCCAGGAGGAACAAGGCATCGAGCTGATGCTCAGGATGAACGGCATGACCCGCAAAGACGTCGAGATCGTGGAATTCCCCTACGCGGATGACTGGTACAACAATCCCGAGATGGTAGGCCCGCCAATGGAAAACCCGTCTGAATTGTGGCTCAAGCGTGACCACAAGCACGACCTGGCCTTCCGTCCGCTGGAGACGGCACTGGAAAAGGGCGTTGTCGATGCGATCTATACCCAGAGCAAACCCTTCCAGCATCTCCAGGAGGCGACGGGCAAGTTCAAGGCTATCGAGGACCTGTCCAGATATCCGGACTGGACCCTGCAGGTGGCCAACATCCCCGCCGCCATCACCTGCACCGCGGAGATGGCCGAGAAGCATCCCGAGCTCGTCGTCACGTTTATGAAAGGCATGATCAAGGTGGGGCGCTGGGGCAACGAGTACAAGCACGCTGCGGCAGCGATCCTCGACAAGCAGACGTTCTATCTGGACGTAGAGGATACGTACAGAGGCATCAAGGACATCGACCTCGTGCCCAACCTGTCGGCCCAGAACCTGGTCTCCGTTGAGATCGGGAAGGACTTCATGCTGAGCCACGGCTACATCACGCACGACTTCGATGTGAAAAAGTGGGCCGCGCCGGAATTCCTCGAAGCGGCGGCGAAAGAACTGATCAATGAACGCTGGAAGAAGGTAACCGGGGATAAGCTTCCCACGGCTTCGGCGGCACGGATCGGGTAGTCTGGGGAAAGCTCAACGCCAACGGCGCCCTCCCGGATGGGGGGGCGCCTGATGGGGTGCCGGTGAGGTGTGACAAACAATATGTTGAGGAACTGAATATGGCTGAACCGAGTGAAAATATCCCCAAGGAAAAACAGACGGTGCCGGGGCTCTATGTGACGGCGAAGGAGGCCTACGAGAAGTGGAAGGCCGAGCCTGAGAAGGTAAAGATTATCGACGTTCGCACCCCCGAGGAATATCTTTTTGTCGGCCATCCGACCATGGCCTGGAAAATCCCCGTCGCAGCTCAAGTCTATGAGTGGGACGCCGGCAAGGGGCAGTTTCCCATGAAGCTCATCCCCGATTTTGTCTCCCGGGTGAGTGAGGTGGCCAAGCCCGACGACACGATCATGGTCATGTGCCGGTCCGGCGGCCGCAGTGCCATGGCCGTCAACCAGCTCGCCAAGGCCGGGTTCAAGCACGTGTACAACATCATTGACGGTATGGAGGGGGATGCGGTAAAGGATCCTGCCAGCGTCTTTCTGGGCCAACGGCTTAAGAACGGCTGGAAGAACTCGGGGTGTCCATGGACGTACAGCCTGACTCCGGACCGAATGGTGCTTCCCAAAGCCCGGTAGGCGGGCTTGGCTTTGGGAAACCGCCATCACCGCCGGTACGGTGATTCGCAAGGTTCTCCGCGTAAAAAGGAGATTATTCGTGAGTCAAGAGGTGCCGGTCGAGGTTCTGCCGCCGGAAACACCAATCCCGCATGGCGAGGAACCCCCGCGGATGCCCCTCCCGCGCTTCTCCGGGAGAAGGCTGGCCCTGGCCTTCATTACAGCCGCGCTGGCCGACGGGCTCTCGATCTTCTTGACATTTACGCCGCCGGTGCAGTGGGCGGCTGATCTGGTGACGGCAATCTTGCTGTTCATGATGCTGGGCTGGCAATGGATCCTGCTGCCCGGCCTGGTCATGGAGTCGATCCCCGGCCTCTATATCTTCCCCTTCTGGGTGCTCGTGGTGGGGGCAGTGGCCGTGTGGGGGACCGCGCGGCCGGAACTGGACCGGAAGAAGACGATCGACTCAACGCCGATTCGTTCCTGAGGGAGGTTCCCCCATGAAAGCGATTACCGTCGAACCTGGAAAGCCGGGGACAGTCCGGTATGAAGACATCCCGGAGCCCGATGTGCGCGAGGGCTCGATCCTCGTTGAGGCGGTGGCCGCCGCTGTCTGCGGAACGGATATCGAGATAGCGGAGGGCAAATACGGCTGGGCACCCCCGGGGAAGACGCGTCTGGTGCTGGGACATGAATCCCTCGGCCGCATCATCGATCCGGGTGTAAGCACCTCATTCAAAAAGGGAGACCTGATAGCCGGGATTGTCCGCCGCCCGGATTCCGTTCCCTGCCCCAATTGCGCGGTGGGCGAGTGGGACATGTGCCGCAACGGTCGGTACACCGAGCGGGGGATCAAAGAAATCCACGGATTCATGTCGGAACGCTGGCGCATCGAACCCGAATACGCAATCAAGGTGGACCCTTCCCTGGGGATCCTCGGCGTGCTTCTCGAGCCGACGACGGTGATCGCGAAAGCGCTGGAGCAGGTCCTCGCGGTGGGCCAGCGCTTCTTCTGGGAGCCGAAGACAGTGCTGGTGACCGGCGCGGGTCCGATCGGTCTTCTGGCGGCTGCCGTAGCGAGACTGAGGGGAACCGAGGTACATGTCCTCGATCGTGTCGAGACCGGACTGAAGCCGGAACTCGTGCGCGCCCTCGGCGCGACGTATCACTCCGGGAGCGTGTTGGCTGTCGGTTTCGAGCCGGACGTCATCGTCGAGTGTACGGGGGTTGGATCGGTGATTGCGGACTCGATCCAGAAGATCGGAGCGGGCGGGGTCGTCTGCCTGACAGGAGTCGGAGCGGGCGGGGTCGCCAACCGGGTCACAGCCGACCTCGCGGCGGCCGTAGTCCTGAAGAACAATGTGGTGGTCGGCAGCGTGAATGCCAACAAGCGTCACTGGTACAAAGCGAGTGAAAGGTTGGCCCGACTGGACCGGAAGTGGCTGGCGCGGCTGATCACGCGCTATGAAAAGCCGGAGAATTTCAAACAGGCTCTGGAGAGAAAACCCGACGATATCAAAGTCGTCATTCAGTTCTCTGAGATATAGTCTTTTGTGTGGTAGTATGCGCAAAAGGTTGTGCCCGCGGAACGGTTCGGAATTGCACATGGCGTAATCCATACCGATGGGAAGGGGATCGTGATGATGAAGGGCACGATGCTCGCAGCGGTTTTATCCATTGCGACAGTATGCCTCTGCCTGCCGGCGCGGGGTTCCGAAGAGCAAAGCGCGGTTCCTCAACCGCCACCGCCCGCATCCGCGGCGAAGGCAGACACATCCAACGGGCCGTTCCCCCCGACCCCGGACTACAGGGGGAATCTCCTGAAGCGCGCCGCGCTCACCGGTGACTGGGAGGGCTGGAGGACCCATCTCGCCGACAAGGGGTTCACGCTCGACGTGGACCTCACGCAGATATTCCAGGGGAACCTCGGCGGCGGCGCCGACAGCAGTCATTCGTTCCCCTATGGCGGTTCGGGCGACCTGCAGGCATATATCGACACCGGCAAAATGGGGCTCTGGCCCGGCGGCTTCATCTCCGTCCTGGGGGAAATGTCGTACGGCAGGAGCAACAACCTCAAAACAGGGGCCCTCATGCCCGTCAACGCCAACGCGCTCTTTCCGGCCCCTGGCCTGCAGGGGGTCACGCTCACCGAGTACAAGCTCATCCAGTTCCTCTCGCCGAAATTCGGACTGACCGTCGGGAAGATGAACACCCTCGAGGGCGGCGACCTGAATGCATTCGCCAACAGCGACACGGACCAGTTCATGAACGTCGCATTCCTGGCGAACCCGGCCATCTTCCGGACCGTCCCGTACTCCGCGCTCGGGGCCGGGGCGATCTGTATCTTCAGCGAGCACCTGATGACCACTTTTGCCGCCCTCGACTCCAACGGCGACTCGACGCACGCGGGCTTCGACACCGCGTTCTCCGATCCCCGCGGGGTGACTCTGGTGAACGAGTGGGACCTGACGATGAAGCCGTTGGGGAAGACCGGCCACTTCCGCGCCGGGGGCGTCTACAGCACGAAGAGGTACGCCCTCCTGGACCAGGACCCGAGGCTCGACTTCCCCGAGTTCCAGATACAACCCGACGGCGAGCTCGCCAACCGCGTCAGGGACATCCTCAACCGGGACAACGCGCTCCTCAAGGGCGACGCGGATATCCTCAGGCGCGCCGACAGCATCATCCGGCACGACAAGAGGATAGACGAGCGCGACCGGCGCGCCCTCGAGCGCGCCGCGGAGATCCTGGAGAAGGACATCACCGCGGGGGGGGGAAGCAGCCATGACGCGGATATCCTCAGGCGCGCCCGGCAGATCTTGCAGCGCGACAAGAGGATCGACGAGCGGGACCTGCGAATCCTCGATCGCGCCGCGGACCTTTTGAAGAGCGATATCACCGCCCGCGCGAAGGACGCACTCGCCCGCGAGCGGGAGGCGCTGCGCGACAAGAGCCTTTTCCTTCTGCAGCGGGCCGGGCAGCTTTTTATCTCCGACGGCGATCCCGCGCTGAAAAAAGGCTCGGGCGATTACTGCTTCTACTTCAACTTCGACCAATACCTCTACACGGACAAGGAGGACCCGGCGCAGGGCGTCGGGCTCTTCGGGCGGTTCGGCCTTTCCGACGGCACGTCGAACCCCGTCGCCCGCTTTTACAGCATCGGGCTCGGCGGCAAGGGATTGGTCCCCACGCGCGACAGCGACACCTACGGCGTCGGGTACTACTATACCGAGACGAGCAAGGACCTCCCCAGCATACTCGGGATGGGGTGCGAGCAGGGGGTCGAGCTGTATTACAACTGCGCCCTCATGGAGTGGTTCAAATTCACCCCCGACTTTCAGGTCATCCATCCGGCCCTCAAGAATGTCCCCCCCGTCACGGTCCTGGGGTTCAGAACCACGATGAATTTTTAGCACCAGAGACGGCGTATATTTTCGAGCACCAGCCGCCGGAGTACAGGGAGCGCGTGCTTCCCTCGAATGTGAAGGCGCGCGGCAGCTACAAAAAGGGGAAGATGCTTTTCCTCGGCCCGGGGACAGGTCTCGGCGGCTCTTTGGTGCTCAACCGCGCGCTCGAGCCCACCGATGTCGTCATCGGGGGCGGCAACGTGATACGCCTGAAGAAATCGCCTCCCGGATGCCGCTCGGGAGACAACGCCGACGCCTTTATCGGAGGCTTTCGCCTCTTGGATGGGTGGGATTCAAAGCGGATCGCCGCGCGGAAAAAAGATCAGTTCAACCGGGCCAAGAAAGGAGTCTTCGTCATCCTATGAAAACCAAGACAATCCCGCTTCCCCGGCGCAAGGCCTGGAAGTCGCTCAAAGCCCATTACAGGAAAATCAGCGCGCTGCATCTGCGGAAGCTCTTCGCGGCGGACCCGAAGCGGGGCGAGCGGATGACGCTCGATGCGATCGGCCTCTACCTGGATTACTCGAAGAACCTGGTGACCTCCGAGACCCTGAAGCTCCTGGTGAATCTGGCGGTTGAGTCGGGGCTCAGGGCGCGCATCGACGCGATGTTCCGGGGCGAGAAGATCAACCGCACCGAAGATCGGGCGGTCCTGCACATCGCGCTGCGCGCGCCGCGCGACGCGTCGATCCTGGTTGACGGCGTGAACGTGGTGCCCCGGGTGCATGCCGTGCTCGACACAATGGGCGACTTTTCGGATCGCGTGCGAAACGGCGTGTGGAAGGGGCACACCGGCAGGCGCATCCGGAACATCGTCAATATCGGCATCGGCGGCTCGGATCTCGGCCCGGTCATGGCGTACGAGGCGCTCCGGCATTACAGCGAGCGCTCCATGACCTTCCGCTTCGTGTCGAACGTCGACGGCACCGATTTCGCCGAAGCCGTGCGCGATCTCGACCCGTCGGAGACGCTTTTCATCGTCTCCTCGAAGACCTTCACCACGATGGAGACGATGACCAACGCCCGGACGGCGCGCGACTGGTCGGTCCGGGGACTGGGAGGCGACGAGAAGTCGGTCGCGAAGCATTTCGTCGCCGTATCCACCAACGCGAAAGAAGTGGCGGAGTTCGGCATCGATACGGCGAACATGTTCGGCTTCTGGGACTGGGTCGGCGGCCGCTACTCGATGGATTCGGCGATCGGTCTTTCAACGATGCTCGCCGTCGGGCGGCGGAACTTCCGCGCGCTTCTCGACGGCTTCCATCAGATGGACGAACACTTCCGCACGGCGCCCTTCGAAAAGAATCTGCCGGTGCTCATGGGGCTTCTGTCGGTCTGGTACAGCAACTTCTTCGGAGCGCAGACCGTCGCCGTCCTGCCGTATGACCAGTACCTGAAGCGCTTCCCCGCCTATCTGCAGCAACTGACGATGGAAAGCAACGGAAAGCACGTCACGCTGGAGGGCGCGCCGGTTGCCTATGACACGGGCCCGATCTACTGGGGCGAGCCGGGGACCAACGGCCAGCATTCCTTCTACCAGTTGATTCACCAGGGGACGCGCATGATTCCCTGCGACTTCATCGCTTTTGGCAGGACGCTGAACCCGATCGGCCGGCACCACGACATTCTGCTCGCCAACGTCTGCGCCCAGACGGAAGCGCTGGCGTTCGGCAAAACCCTTCAGGAGGTCAAGGCCGAAGGCACGCCGGACCGGCTCGCGCCGCACCGGGTATTCGAGGGCAATCGGCCGACGAATACGATCATCGCGGAGAAGCTGACGCCGGAGGCGCTCGGGAAGCTGGTGGCGCTCTACGAGCACAGCGTTTTCACGCAAGGCGCGATCTGGGACATCGATTCTTTCGATCAGTGGGGCGTCGAGCTGGGCAAGGTGCTCGCCCAGAGGATCATCCCCGAGCTGGAAAGCCCGTCCGCGCCGAAGCTCGGCCACGACAGCTCGACCAATGCGCTGATCCGGCGTCTTCGGGCGCACAAGTAGCGTGCGCGGGGAACAATATCCGGAAAGAATTGGGTTCGAACCGTACCAGGTTGTGGCCGTCGCGAACGAGCTGGCGGGGAAAAAGTAGGATCCAACAGGAAGGAGGAACAGATGAAACGCATGTTGCTGACCGCCGCGCTGGTGGTGTGGGGTCTGGCGCCGGCCGCCGGGGCCGAAGCCGATCGCCGGGCCGCCGATGAGGCGGTGATCCGCAAGGCCGTGGAGTCGTACGTCGCCGCGTACAACAAGGGTGACGCGGGGGCACTGGCGGCCCTGTGGTCATCCGCAGCCGTCTACACGAATCCGCTCAGCGAAGAGCAGGCCGTCGGCCGCGAGGCGATCGAAAAGGAGTTCGCCGGCATCTTTGCCGACGCGAAGGGCGTAAGGCTTGAGGCGAAGACGGACAGCATCCAGTTCATCTCGCCGAGCGTCGCCGTCGAATACGGAACGGCCAGGGTTACGCTCCCGGACCAGGCGCCGGAGGAAACCGAGTACACCGCCGTCTACGTCAAACATGAGAAGCAATGGCTGCTGGACCGCGTGACCGAGAAGGAGGCGCCCGTCGTCCCCTCTCACTACGAGCAACTGAAATGCCTGGAATGGATGACCGGACGCTGGGTCGATCAGGACGACGAGGCGACGGTGGTCACCGAATGCGACTGGACGCGGAACAACAACTTCCTGATACGTTTCTTCACCGTCCAGATCCGCGACCGCATCGACATGGCCGGGATGCAGATAATCGGCTGGGATCCGGCGGCCAAACAGATTCGCTCCTGGGTCTTCGACTCGGACGGAAGCTTCGGCCAGGGGACGTGGAAGAAGAAGGGCAATCGCTGGTACATCCAGCAGAGCGGAGTCCTGTCCGACGGGAAGAAGTCCTCGGCCGTGAACATCATCACCTGCGTGGATGACGCCACGTGCACGTTGCAGTCCGTGAACCGCACGGAGGACGGCGAGCTGTTGCCGGATATCGAGGAGGTCAAGATCACGAAGCAGTGATCGCACGGCGGGAAGCGATTCGCTCACGCTGTAGATGCGATCGCGACGCACAAGGCCCCTGAATCAGGAGAGGATCCAGTCATGAAAACGGTGATGCACGTCGGCATGTTCGCGTTGGCGATATTCCTGTTGACGGTCGGTGATGTGTCGGCCCGCGGTGGAGGAGGAGGTCGCGGCGGAGGAGGAGGATCGCGCGGTGGCGGCGGTTCGCGTGGTGGCGGCGGCTCGTACGGTGGCGGCGGGTCCCGTGGTGGAAGCGTCTCGCGTGGCGGCGGCTCATATGGTGGCGGCAGTATGAGCCGCCCGAGTTCTGCCGCGGGTCGTTCGCCTTCGGTCAGTCGCTCGTCGTCGTCCTTCAGCCGGCCCTCGACGGGGTTTGCCGATCGCTTCTACTCGGGAAGCCGCCCAGGGGCGGGGGCCCGGCCGTCGGGCGGCGAGATGCAGAATTTCCTGAACGTGCCCCGGCCGTCCTCGGGGGCGATGGGCGGAGCGGGCGCCGGTTCGCGGACCGGCGGCTCGAATTGGGGTGCGGCGGCCGGAGCGGGGGTCGCCGGCGGCGCTGCATCCGAGTTTCTGGGCAATCGAAGCGCCGGAGGCCGTCCGCTGGAAGGTCAACTGGCCGGTTCCGGGAATCGGCCCGCAGCGGGGCGGGTCGAAAGCCGCGCCGACGCGGCGGGAACTCTCGCCGATCGTGCCGAGAATCGCCCGGATCGGCTCAGCGACATCTCGGCCAGGCAACCCGCCCGCATCGAGAACCGCCAGCAACTGAATGCTAACCGAGTCGAGCGGCGCGACGAAGTACGCAGTCAGGCCCTGGCAGATTATCCCCGGCTCGACTTCTGGTCGGATCATCCCGGCTGGGCTTCCTGGCGCATCACAAGTCCCTACCGTTGGGCCACGTGGGGCGCACTGACCGGCTGGGTCGGCAACAGTTGGAGCGAGCCCATCCCCTATGCGTACGGGGAAAGCGTGTACTACGCGGGCGATTCGGTCTATTCCGGGGATCAGGTCGTCGCATCGGACGAGGAGTACACGCAGCAGGCCGAACAGATCGCCGGCAGCGCTCCGGAGGTCGCCCCCGACACGGCCGAGTGGATGCCGCTGGGCGTGTTTGCCCTGACGCAGGACGGCCAGGCATCCGGTCCCGATCCATATCTGTTTCTGCAACTGGCCATCAGCAAGGAGGGGGTCATCAGCGGCATGTTTTACAACGGGGCCACCGACAGCACGAAGACCGTCGAGGGCATGGCCGACAGGAAGTCGCAGCGCGCGGCGTGGACGGCGACCGGCAAGACCTGGCCGATAATGGAATGCGGCGTGGCCAACCTGACCAAGGACACCGCGCCGGTGCTGGTCCACTTCGCGGACGGCCAGACCCAGCAATGGCTGCTGGTGCGGCTGGAAGAGCCGGCGGCAAAGCCCGCCTCTACCTAACGAACCTCATCGCCTTCCAGTGGGCGAGCTCCTGGTTTGAGTACACGAAGATCGCCAAGGAGAAGGAGGAATCCCCGATCGGGGAGAGTGCTGTTGACGGAGGATTTCCGGTGAGGCGTCTCAGCGCTGATCGCACACCTTGTTGTAAATGAGGGCGAATATCGCCCCGGCGATCAGCTTGTCGAAGAACGCCCACACCCCTCCGATGATGCCGCCCAGGAACGTGGGGCCGTACCCGATGTAGTAGGAATCGAACACGTCCACGAACTGGCTGCCCCGGCCGATTGCCGCAGCCCACCCGGCAAGAAGAATTGCGATCGCCCACGTCGTACCTGATGCGATCGCCACAGCCTTCACGCTCAGCTTCTGCATCTCACCCTCCTTTCCACTGCCGACATGCCTAGGAGCCTGTCCGAGTAGTGGATCTCGACGCGTTTCGAGCGCCGGGCGGCCGGATGCAAGGCACGGCGACGAAGGCGATGTCCTGCCCATCGTCGAGGAAGCCGTAACGCCGCAGACGGCTGCCCGCCGCCGAAACCCTCCGGGCCGCCGCCGGTTACGTCGCGGCTCGGCGTTGCTCCGGCCTCGGCGTACGGCGCTGAGTACGCCTTCGGCCTTGCGCCTTGATCCGCTCGCACCCGACAGGCGGCGCGACAGAGCCCATTACTCGGACAGGCTCCTAGTCCAGCATCCTGCCGTACCACTTCTCCCTGATTTTATCGCAGACCTTTTCCCTGTCGAGCTTCTCGAGCGCGGCGTTGAAATCTTCGAGCAGCTTCGCGTTATCCTTCCTCACGGCGATACCGTAGTCCTCCCTGGTGATGCCGTACTCCGCGACTCTGAATCCGCTTCCATATCGTAGGTGAGCCCACATGAGGACGGCCTGATCGTGAATGGCGCAGAAGCCCTCCTTGACGGCGCCGCGGGGTATCTTGGAATTTCTGATGGCGGTGATGAGCGAATCGAGAGATGGATACGTCTCTATTTTCGCGTCCAGGTTCGCCCGCGCCCACTTCTCGCCGGTGGTGCCCCGCATCACGCCCACGGACCAGCCCTTGAGTTTCCGGGCGAACGACTCGTGATCCCACTCCATAGTGTCCTTCACCGCGACGGCGAGCCCGGTGCGGAAATAGGGCCTCGTGAACGCGACCAGCTTCCTGCGCCCGTCGGTGATGGTGATGCCCGCCATGGCGGCGTCTGCCCTGCCCTCGTCCAGCGCCTTGGCGTAGGCGGGGACGTCGAACGTCATCCTCACCCACTCGACCTTCGCGCCGAGCTCCTTCCCGACCGCCTCGCCGAGGTCGATATCGAACCCCTCTTCCTTCAGCCCTTTCTTGAACGAGAACGGGGGTGACGTGAAACTCGTGATGATGCGAAGCGTCCGTTCTCCGGGGGCCTGTGCGGAGGCGGCAAGGTGCCCGGTGGAATCCGCCTGCTGCCCCCATGCGAGGGGGAGCGCGAGCGCGGCGGCCAGCAGCGCGTGTGCGATTACGACGGTTCTCATACGGCCTCCTTTGATGTGGAAGACACGTTAATTACATATATCGGTTTCGGGCAGGGGGGCCAGGAAGAATTCTAACCGTGTCCGCGATGGAAAGCCACAATGAAAAGGGCCCGTACTCCGCCAAGTAATTGATGAGTATATTCGTTTCTGATATCATGCAACAAAGACGTATAACACTTTTTCCGTCCTGGTTTTGGCCGTCTGAGAACGAGTCATCTGAAGCTGGATGCACGCGTCAGGGCAAGGCATGAGCGAAATCGTCAAGGCCATCGCCAATAGTGCACTCCTCGTCTTCGTGGTCGGCAGCATGCTGGGCGCGGGGCTGCTCCTGACCGTACGGGAGATACTCCAACCCCTGCGCAACGCCCGGCTTGTGGCCCTGGCGCTGGTCGCCAACTTCATCCTCGTGCCGCTGCTGGCCTGGCTCATTCTCCTCGCGATTCCGCTGGACAGGCCCCTGAGGGTCGGCCTGATCCTGTTATCCACGGCCGGCGGAGCGCCGTTCCTGCCCGTGCTGGCCCGGATTGCCAAAGGGAACGTCGCATTTTCGGTAGGATTGATGATCGTCCTCATGGTCGTCACGGTGATCTACATGCCTGTCGTCCTGCCGCTGTTGCTTCCGGGCACAGCGGTCAGCCCCTGGGAGATCGCGAAAAATCTCATCCTGCTGATGCTCCTTCCGCTGGGCATCGGCCTGTTGATCAGAGCCCGCAGCGAGGCCGTGGCCGAAATCCTCCGGAAGATCGCGGATAACGCAACACGATACAGCATGATCGTGGTGCTGGCGCTGATCCTGACGGTCCACTTCAAGAACATTCTCAGCGTGATCGGCAGCGGCGCAATTCTCGCCGGAGCGATTTTCATGGTCGGGGCGTTCCTGCTGGGGTACCTCCTTGGGGGGCCCGGCAACGATACGAAGCGGGTGCTCGGGCTGGCGACAGGCCAGCGGAACATCGCGGCCGCGATGCTGGTCGCCTCCCGGAATTTTTCGGAGCCCATGGTGATCGTCATGCTGCTCATAGTGACGCTCCTGGGGCTATTCATTCAGCTACCCGTGGCGATCAAGTTGGGAACAAGGAGACACACGCCATGAAACGCACACACGCAGAGGGTCGCGCGGCAAAGGGTCCCGCGGGAAAAGAAGAAAGAAAAACCGCGGCGGGGGAGGAAATCGCCGTGACCGTGGAGCAGAAGAGGCTGAATGAGGCGCGCGAGGCGGGAACCCCGTGGAAGAAATGGGGTCCCTATCTGAGCGAGCGCCAGTGGGGCACGGTCCGTGAGGACTACAGCCAGGACGGCTCCGCCTGGGACTACTTCCCCCACGATCAGGCGCGGTCGCGCGCGTACCGGTGGGGGGAGGACGGCCTGGCGGGCCTTTCCGACGACCGCCAGGTG
>JBAXOY010000082.1:0-14360 GCA_037133055.1 Chlamydiota bacterium | reverse complement strand
CTCCTCGGGAACCTCCACCTGGAAACCGCGCATGAACGCGTCCGCCGCGGTGTAGAGCACGCCGATCTCCGTGCAAACTCCGGTGAGGACGATCCTCTTGGTCCCGAGCTTCTTGAGAAGCTTCTCGAGCTTCGTGCGGAAAAAAGCCGAGTAGGTGACCTTGTCGACGATGTAGTCGCGGCTCCGCGGCTTAAGGTCGGCGATGATCTCCGACCCATGGGAGCCGTTGACGGCGTGCTTGGGCCACACGCCGAATTCCGGGTCGTCCTTGCGGTGCCTGTCGCAGACGTAGATGATGGGCACGCGGTCGCGCGCCGCCCGGGCGAGCCTCTTCCTGATATTCCCCACGATCCGCCTCGCGCGGGACACCTCGAGAGGCGCCCCCTTGAGGACGAAATCATTGAGCATATCCATCACGAGGACCGCGGTCGTGCTCTTGATTTTCGTCGGCATCTCCAACCCTTTTTCCGCTGTCAAGTGATAGCAAGATACCGCGCGCCAGGCAAGCAATAATCGGAAAAGAAATCACGTGCCATCAACCGCATCCATACCTCAACGCACCGTCACATTCTCCTGGCCCACGTATCCGTTCGCGCCGCCGATGGCGCTCTCCGGGCCCGTCGGCGCCACGCCCGCGGGCACCAGCCCCACGATCACCTGATAACTCCCCGCCGTCCTCGGCGGTATCGCCAGATCGAGCAGGTGTGCCGGGTACGGCGCCGTCAGCCCTGGAACGCTCGTCGCGAGCGGCACCGCACCCGTGACGATGTTCGCCGGGTTCGCGAGGTCGAACGAATAGACCGCCCCGCCCGGGCCGAAGATCACCCCCCACGCGTCGAACGCCTGCGACACCGGCTGCGCCGTCGCGTCCACCGTGAACCGCTCCCCGATCGCGGGGGAGTTGCTGCTCACAACCACGTCCACAAGCGGTGTAGGCGTCGGGGTCGGGACCTGCCCGATGCAATACAACACATTGTCACCCGACCCTGCACAGACTTTCCCATCACCCATCAGCGCGGGGGAGGAATGAATTTCATCGCCGGTCAGATAGCTCCACAGGAGCGTCCCGTGGGACGAAAAGGCATACAGCACGTTATCATTGGAGCCAACGTACACACCGCCCGTGCTGTCCAGCGCGGGGGAGGAATACACGTCTTGCCCGGTCGCATAACTCCACAGGAACGATCCGTTTGACGTGAGGGAGTAGAAGTAGTTGTCTTTCGCGCCGAAGCAGACACTCCCATCCGTCCCCAGTGCGGCGGAAGAGTAGATCCCGAAGTCGACCGCCGCGGTTCGATAGCTCCAGAGAAACGAACCATCCGGCCCGAGCGCGTAAAATCTCCCGTCATACGACCCCACGTAGCACCGCCACCCGCTCGTCACTGTGGGTGAGGACGCAACTGGGCCGCCGGTGAGATAGCTCCACTTCAATGTGCCGTCATTGGAAATAGCGTATGCACGGTTGTCCCCAGACCCCACGTATCTCACGCCATTGAGGGCCAGCGCAGGCGAAGAATAGTCGCTCCCGCACCTGTAACTCCAGAAGAGCGAACCGCTGGAGTAGAGGGCATACAATGTATTATCGTGCGACGAAAATGAGATTCCGCCTTCAGTTCCGATCACGGGGGAGGACATGATCATCTCGCCCGTGAAATAACTCCACGCAACTGTCCCTACGGAAGTGAAGACACACAGGGGAGAGCCTCCCGAGGGATGCATAGCGCCCACGTAAATCCTGCCGTCTGCGCCAAGGGCGGGGGACGAATCATAAATATTGAACCCGGTATTGTAGCTCCACTCAAGGATCCCGCCCGAGTCGAGGACATACAGCCTGTTGTCCCTGGAACCGGCGTACACGCTCCCATCACTTCCGATCGCGGGTGAGGATCTCACATCAAAGCCCGTCACATAGCTCCAGACGAGCATGGGATTCACGGGACCGGCATGCTCATCGCTGCTGCCGGTGTGAAACTTGTCGTGCCTGAACATCGGCCACGCCGATGATGCCAATTGGGCGG
Source organism: Chlamydiota bacterium (assembly GCA_037133055.1). Classification (GTDB taxonomy): domain Bacteria; phylum Auribacterota; class Tritonobacteria; order UBA1439; family UBA1439; genus UBA1439. Next base: position 12,342 of record JBAXOY010000082.1, on the reverse strand, counting down.
ACGATGCGCCGGCGAAGAGCAGCGCGAGAGAGAGGACGATCAGCGGGGCGAGAATGCGTCTCATGGCGGCCTCCGGGGGTTGGAGATGGTGCTGCGCCCGGGACTTATTGTAGCGGAGGGATGAATGAATTGCACCAGAATATTCCTGGACAGAATATTTCTGGACACCGGCCGATAATCCTGGACCTTGCCGTCATTTCACTATTGACTCAAATCCGATTCATAATTATTGCGAGTATGATACACAACAGTTTTGTTGTAGTATCGAACACTCGTGATCTCCCATGCCTGCGCTCGACCTCTGCGGGGAATTTCGTGCTCGTCTGCGTGCGCCCGCCGATCCATGCCCCGCCCCGAGAAGGCGTGATATAGCGGGATGTCGCTTTACCGTGGGGCGGGGCACCGCCTCGACCGTCCACGGACGGGCTGAAGCCCGCCCTACGGATTAATTTACGGCGTCAGCACGAACGTATTCGAGATGATGACCTCCGGCTGGTACACCCAGTCGTACGTCTCCTTGTTCAGGAACGCCGCGGCGAAGGCCCAGGTCGTCGGATCTCCCCCCACCTTGGGCACGGTGAAGACGAGCGACCCGAGCACGATGTTCCCGGAGAGCGGGAAGACCACGTTCTCAAAGGCCTTCGGAGGAGTCATGCCGGGGACATACAGCTCGGGTTTCAATGTGTTGTTGAAGATATACACGCCGGCAGATGCGGCGGCCTTTTCTTCAATTGTCGGAACCGTCTCCTTGCAGGAGGTCGACCCGCCCGACGCGGGAGGAGTGGGAGTGGGGGGAGGAGTACAGGGCGGATCCACCATCGCCGCAACGTAGATATCCACGGGGACGCCCTGGTATCCGTAGTCCTCGATGAACACCTTCCACGCGAGGACAACCTTGTCGCCCGGCTGATATACCGTCTTTCCCTGGTTCGGGAGCACCTCGATCTCGACGTAGTGCACTTCGGGGGTTCCGGTGGGCGTCGGCGTGGGCGTGGGGGTCAGCGCCGAGTCCACGGCATACACCTTGCTGTCCCCGGAGCCGAAGAACACCCTGCCGTCGGACGAGAGGCCCGGCGAGGATTCCACCGCGCCGCCCGTCGCGATGCTCCAGAAGAGAGAGCCGGACGATTCGAGAATGTAGAAGGTGCTGTCGTTCGACCCGAAGTAGACCCGTCCCGAGGCGTCGAGCTCGGGAGAGGAGAGAATCTCCCCACCGGTCCCGAATGTCCAGGCGAGCGTGCCGTTCGAGTTGAGGGAATAGAGAGACGTGTACGACCCCACGTATATCTTCCCGTCCGTTCCGATCGCAGGGCATGAACGGATATTCCCCCCGGTGCGGAAGCTCCAGGGCAGCGTCCCGTTCGAGTTGATGCGGTAGAGGTAGAGGTCGTCCGAGCCGATATACACGCTCCCGTCCGTCCCGATGGCCGGAGACGACGAGACGGCGGCGCCCGTCCTATAGGTCCACTTGAGCGAGCCGTTCGAGTTGAGAAGATACACCCGGTCGTCGCGGGACCCGACCGCGACCTTCCCGTCGGTCCCGACGGCTGGCGAGGAGTATATTTCGCCCCCGGTCGTATACGTCCACTTGAGCGAGCCATCGGGGTTCAGCGCATACAGCGTGGTATCGTACGACCCGAAATAAACCGACCCGTCGGTCGCAAGAGAGGGAGAAGAGACTATATCGGCGCCGGTCACAAATGACCATACCGGAGAGCCGGTTGAATTAGCCGCATAAAACACATTATCCTGAGACCCGATGTAGACTCTCCCATCGCTGGTGATCAGCGGCGACGAAGAGACACCCCCTCCGGTTGTGATGCTCCACTGCAGCGTACCGTTGGAATTGAGCGCCAGGAGATTATTGTCTGCCGAACCGATATATACGGTTCCCGTCGCGCCGATTGCCGGGGAGGAACTGACCGATTGCCCGGCGTTGCATGACCAATCGAGCATGGGAAGTAGCGGGCCGATGTAGGGGCTCAGGCCCGTATGGGCCGAATTGTAGTGAAACATCGGCCACGGAAGCGGGGTGGGTGTGATTGTGGGCGTGGGGGTAATCGTGGGTGTCGGGGTGATGGTGGGCGTCGAGGTCGGAGTCGGGGTTATCGTGGGCGTCTGCGTTGGTGTGGGCGTGATGGTCGGGGTCTGGGTCGGCGTCGGGGTACACGGGTCAGTAAGACCAAAATTTATACCCAAGACGGCCGCACCGTTTACGATGATCGGGCCAAGATAATCCCCTGGGTCGCAATTATCAAAGGAGCCGGTACCATCAACATCCCAATAGGCTTGGAAATAATATGTCCCGTTTGCCACTGTCTCCGACCAGGGTTTTCCTGAAGAGAGTTCCGACTTCACTGATGACGAACTCCATACGGGGGTTGGAGTCCCTGAATTTGATATGTCTACATGCGCCGTGTATGTTCCGCTGATCCAGCCGGTGTAGGTTATTGAACCTGAAACCGTCGCACCGGTCGGTGTCGGAGTAGTCGTGGGCGTAGGAGTAATCGTGGGTGTTTCGGTCTGCGCCCAGACCGTGCCGCCGAGCCACAGTATCTCCGCAACGAGGAGTATCATCAGCCGCAGGGACTTCATCTTAATGCCTCCGATGTCAGGGGAACTTGATCAAGATTACAGTATAGCACCGCCGGAGATGGTGCTCAACAGGTATGGACCGCACCCCGTGTCCCCACCCTCACCGTAGGGCGCACTTAAGCCCGCCCTACGGGATGGGGGGGGAGGACCGGGCAGGCTGAAGCCTGCCCTACAAAGGCTAGAAAGTATGTACGCCCGCACGCCGTCACATTCCTTTGCGCGCACACGCCCTTACGCATACACGCGCACACGAATCATTTACCCGGGTTCTTCTCGATGCAGGTGACGACCTGGCCTCCCTTGAAGATGTAGATGTCCCCCGTGGACTGGGAGATGGCGATGGCAACGGCGCGCGTAGCGGCGGTGATGGCGGCGGCGCTGTAGTGGCGGGACCCGAGCCCCTGAGGCAGGGCGGCGGGGACCATCTGCGCGGAGATGTAGGCGCCGGCGGTCTCTACGACCCCGTTCGGCCGGACAATGAACGCCCCGTCGAGCTGGGCGAGCTCCTTGATCGTCTCCTGCACCCCCGGGTTGAGGATCTGGCGGCTCTCCTCGGAGTGCCCCTTGAACGGGTTGATGATCATCTGCTCCACGTGCTTCAGCACCTCGCGCGTGTCGCCGAGCACGAAGATCGTCCCCACCGCGTGCCCCTCGCGCCCCTCGTTCGCGATCTCGATGGCGATGCGCATGAGCTGGTCGAAGACGGTGTGATCCACTTCGTTGGCGAACTGGGCCATCTCGGGCGAGGCGAGGAGAGAGAACTCGTGCCCCACGTCGATGACCGCGAGGACGTCGAGCGAATCCTTTTCCGGCGCCCCCGACAGGAAAACGATCTTGTCCTTGGGGCTTATGATCTTGCCGGAGATCGCCATGATGACGCTGACGGTGAACTGGGCGATGCGCGACAGGTTCGCCGAGGGGAGCTGGAGCGCGTGGCCGAACATCTCCCGGCCGCGCGCCACCAGTTCGGGATAGGCCGAGAGCAGGATGATCTTGTACGGCTGGGGGATTGCGCGAAGCGTCTCCAGGTCAAGCCGGACGTCCCCGTAGACGAAGAGCGCCTTCGCGGAAGCCTTCCGTGCGATGGAGAGGGCCGCCTTTATCAGCTCCGCGGTGATCACAGCGGGTTTGACCTGCTTCCGCTCTTTCGAAACGCGCTTTGCCATGGAAGTACCCCCCGGGGTAACAACTTTTGTTCAAACAGTTCAAACGGTTCAAGCCGCGAGACGCGACAACGGTTCAGTCACGGATATTGCAAACAAACGAAATCAAATCCGTGAGAATCCGTGCAAATCCGTGGCAAAAAACACTTCGCTTCCTTTTGAATCCGCGTTCATCCGCGCAAATCCGCGTCCCATTCCTTCTTTGAACTATATGCCGTTTCCCCATCTGCGTTCATCCTTGCGATCTGCGTCCATCTGCGTGCCGACGTTGAAGCCCATACCGTCAGTACTTGAGCCCCGACTCGCGGGCGAACTCCTCGAGCGCCTTGCGCTGTTTCGGGGTGAGGTTGCGGGGCGTCGCCACCTTGAGCCGGACGAACATGTCCCCCTTCTGGCCCTCCGGCGCCTCCACGCCGCGACCCCTGAGACGGAGCGCGGTGCCCGTCTGCACGCCGGGCGGAACTTTCACCACCGCCGCCCCGTCCATCGTCCTGACGCGCAGCGTCGAGCCGAGCGCCGCCTGGGCGAAGTTGATCGGGATCTCGCAGTAAATGCTCTGACCCTTCCGCTCGAAGAAATGGTGGCTCCCGAGGCGCACGACCAGTATCAGGTCGCCCGGCGGACCGCCGGCGGGACCCGGTTCCCCCTGGCCGGCGATGCGGATCTTCGAGCCGTTGTCCACGCCGGACGGGACCTTCACGGTGATGCGCCGGTGATGACTTGCCATCCCCTGCCCCCCGCAGACGGGGCAGGGCTGCTGGATGATCTGCCCCCTCCCGTAGCACCGCGGGCAGGGGCGGCTGAACGCGAACCCGCCCTGGGAGATGGAGACGGTGCCCGCCCCGCCGCACTCCGGGCACTGGGACACGGATGAGCCGGCGCGCGCGCCCGTCCCGCCGCATTTTTCGCACGGCTCCTCGCGCGGGATGCTGATGGTTCGCCGGCCGCCCTTGATCGCCTCCTCGAAGGGGATCTCGATTTCGAAGGTGAGGTCCTCGCCCCGGCGCGGCCCGTAGCGCTCGCGGCGGGCGTGCGTCCCCCGGTCGAAGTACGAACTGAAGAGGTCGCCGAGGTCGCCGAACCCTCCGAAGTCCTGGGCGGAAAATCCCCGTCCCCCTCCCCCGCCCCGCGGCCCGCCCCCGCCGAAGTCGAAGGAGAAGGCCGCGTCCTTCATCTGGTCGTACTGCTTTTTCTTCGCCGGGTCGGAGAGCACGTCGTAGGCCTGGGAGATCTCCTTGAACTTCTCCTCGGCGACCTTGTTCCCGGGATTGGCGTCGGGATGGTATTTCTTGGCGAGCTTGCGGTAGGCCCGCTTTATCTCGTCGGCCCCCGACTCTTTCCTGACGCCGAGTATTTCGTAGAGGTCTTTTTTCGCCATGGAAACCTGCGCTATAGGTCCTATTCTTCCGACGCGTCAGACGGGTCGTCGAACAGGTCAGACACGCCCGCGCGCCCTTACATCATTTTATAATGCGGCCCGCCCCCCGCCTCGGGGCAACGCCAGGTGATGTTCCCGTACGGGTCCTTGATGTCGCACGTCTTGCAGTGGAGGCAGTTCGCGAAGTTGATCCGGAGCTTCCGCTTCTTCCCCTCCTCCACGAACTCGTACACCTTCGCCGGGCAGAACAACTGGCACGGGTTGCCGTACTCCTCCGCGCAGCGCCCGTAACAGAGCGCGGTGTCGGGCACCTCGAGGTGGCACGGTTGGTCCTCCTCGTGCTCGGTGCCGGAGAAGAAGACGTTGTCCTCCCGGGTGAAGGTGCGTTTCCCGTCGCACTTCATCGGGGCATTCCCCTTCCCGGTCCCGTGCCAGGCCGCGAGCGTCTCCATCGTCCCGGCGTCCTCCTCCGCCCCCATCGGGTCCACGAGCCCCCGACCCCGCGTCAGGTACTGGATGCCCGCCGCGATCATCCCCGAAAAAATGCCGCCGTGGAACGCCTGGTGGAAATTCCGGACGAGCCGCATCTCCTTCCCCGCGCGCCCGCGCATCATCCGCCTGTCGAAGCCCCCGAGGGATGACGCGGAGAGATCGTTCTTCGCGAGCGCCTCCCAGACCGTCTCCGCCGCGGCGATGCCCGACTCCATCGCGAGGTGGATCCCCTTGATGCGCTGGGCATTCACGAACCCCGCCGCGTCGCCGATGACGAGGCATCCGTCCGTCGCGCAGCGCGGCAGGGCGTACCAGCCGCCCTCCGGAATCGTCTTGGCCCCGTAGGCGACCCGCTCACCGCCCTCGATGAGGCGCGCGAGAAAGGGGTGGGTCTTGAAGCGCTGCATCGCCTCGTACGGGTCGAGCCGCGGGTCCCGGTAGTCGAGCGAGACCACGAGCCCCAGGGCGACGTGGTTGTCCTCCATGTGGTAGATGAACCCGCCGCCGAACGTCTTCATCCCGAGCGGGAAGCCCATCGTGTGGCTCACGTGCCCCGGGCGGAAGTTCGCGGGCTTCACCTTCCACACCTCTTTCATTCCCAGCGCGTAGCCCTGCGGGTTCCTCCCCTCGAGCAGGTTCTTCTTCTCCACGAGCTTCTTCGTGAGCGAGCCGCGCGTCCCCTCGGCGAGGACCGTCACGCGGGCGCGGATCTCCGCCCCCGGCTCGTAGCCCTCCTTCTCCCTGCCGGCCTTGTCGAGGCCGCGGTCCTGGCACCGCACCCCGGCCACGCGATCCCCGTCCCAGATGAGCTCCCTCGCCGGAAAATGGTCGAACATGTTCGCGCCGAGCGCCTCGGCCTTCTCCCCCATCCATTTCGTGAAGCGCGACAGGGAGATGATGGAGTAGCCCTTGTTGGCGAGGGGGGGCGGGGTGATCGGGGCCTTGAGGCTCCCGCGACGGGTGAGCCAGCGGACCTCGTGCGAGGCGACCGTGGCCTCGACGGGGGCGCCCTGCCCGCGCCAGCCCGGCATGAGCGCGTCCATCGCGCGCGGGTCGAGGATGGCGCCGGAGAGGTTGTGGTTGCCGAGTCCGGAGGACTTCTCGATCACGGCGACGAGGAGCTCTTTCTTTTCGCCCGCGCCGGCTTCGGCGGCCTTCCTGTTGTGCTCCTCCTGGAGCTGCATCAGCCGGATGGCGCCCGCGAGCGACGCGGGGCCCGCGCCGACGAACAGGACATCGACATCGAGGAGCTCTCTCTCTCTGGGCATTCGGACCTCCGTGGCGTCCCGCGCGCTGCGGTCAATCAGTATAGTATAGAAGAGGGGTGAAGGCAATGGTGCGCGCTGGACATGGTGCGCGCGGACTAGAACGGGACTAGAAATGGGCGCAGGCAATAAAGAGGCCGGGGGGATCGCCCCCGGCTTCTTCAGCGAACCTCACACCTCGCCGCGCGGATTACTGCTCGATGAGGAGCATCTCCGTGTCGACCGAGCCGACGTACTTCAGGTCGTCCACGCTGGTCGTCTTCGTCGCGTCGACCGCCCCGCCCTGGAGGATATACGTCCCCGTGGGCAGATCCTTGAACGGCAGTGCCAGGAGCGGGAGGTTGGTCATCGGCGTCTGCACCGTGACCGGCCCCGCCCTTACGCCAAGAAAAGGCGTCACGGTGGGGTAGATCTTGCCCCCATCCACGAAGTAGATAGTCTGGCCGTTCGGCTGGGTGATCCTCACGAACGGGTAGCACGGGGTGGAGATGACGGCCACGTCGGCATTGACCCCGATCTGACCGGTCGTTTTGAACGTCGTCTTGTTCGGCGTCAGGTCGATCGGCGGCACGGGGCCCATGCTGACGTCGAGGGTCTGGAAGAGCATCATCGCGTTTTCGGCGGGGTCGACGGGGGGGGGCGTGGTGATCATGGAGGCGTCGTAGTTCGTGTCCATCTTCTGGTGAAAAATTCCGTTCGTCCTCAAGCCGCTCGTCCCCAACCCCCAACTGTTCACCACCACCCAGTACGGGGGGGTGGCAGTGTCGTCGTACCCCACAATCAGGACCGCGTGACCGCCGCCCTCACCGTCAACCCACGGAAGCCCGCTATACGCGGCAACGTCAAACACGCTGCTCTCGTCGTTGTTGTTCCAGAAAGCGCGGAACGCGGCCCAGCTCGTCTCATTCGGCAGCCAGAACGCAAAATACACCGCCTTGTTCTGTTGGAGGGCGTTCTTGATGTTCGCGATCGCGGTGGCCTGAGTCGCCCCGTATGTCGCAATTGTCTGGGCGCCGATGGAATTGATCGGGTAGTGCGGCGATGTGGAGATCGACCCGCAGGAGACGGCGGAGGACGGGGCAACCGGGCATGTATAGCTTGGCAACGAAGCGTCGGCGTAGCCCGCGTTCGTGTTGGCCCAGGGGACGAACTTTTTCTGGCCGGCGTACCAGTCGGAGAATCGGAAGAGGGTCCCGCCGCAGCAACACCAAAAGCCGGTGCCGTTGGAACCGCAGGAGTTTATGTACTGGATGGAAAGGCGATCGGAGACACCCGCGACGCTGTGCGCGACCTCCGCGCACCCCGTACCCGCCCACGCCCAGCAGTCGCCGCAGTTGCCCTGATTGCGCTCAGCGGGCACATAGGGGAGATACTGCAGGAGGCTGAACGAGCCTCTCTTCGGTTTGATCGCCGGGTCGATGTACTGCTTCGGGAGGCTCAGGTCCTCCTTCATCCACTGAACGCGGGTCTCGTTGTCCGGCCGCATGATCGTGTATTCCCCATCGGCCGACAGGGCAAGGTTCAGGGGAACGACAGCCGCGAGCAGCAGAAAAAGGAGCAACTTCTTCATCGGGCCCTCCAGGTTGACGACTTGTCTGCAGTATATAGCCTATATTCAGACGCAATGCAAGGAAGAGCGCCACTTTAGCCGCGGGGCACACGTAAGTGTGCCCTACGGCTGTGGATAATCAGGAAAAAAGAAGAGCCTGACATCGATGACACAAAGAGGCCGGGAGGTTTCCCCCCCGGCCTCTTCAGCGAACCTCACACCTCGCCGCGCGGATTACTGCTCGATGAGGAGCATCTCCGTGTCGACCGAGCCGACGTACTTCAGGTCGTCCACGCTGGTCGTCTTCGTCGCGTCGACCGCCCCGCCCTGGAGGATATACGTCCCCGTGGGCAGATCCTTGAACGGCAGTGCCAGGAGCGGGAGGTTGGTCATCGGCGTCTGCACCGTGACCGGCCCCGCCCTTACGCCAAGAAAAGGCGTCACGGTGGGGTAGATCTTGCCCCCATCCACGAAGTAGATAGTCTGGCCGTTCGGCTGGGTGATCCTCACGAACGGGTAGCACGGGGTGGAGATGACGGCCACGTTGGCATTGACCCCGATCTGACCGGTCGTTTTGAACGTCGTCTTGTTCGGTATCAGGTCCACGGGGGACGCCGAAGCGATCCCGAAGGCGAAGTTGACCTTCTCGCCGGGCACGATCTCGACAGGCGTCCAAGTCGATCCGCCATCGCCGGAGGAAAGCCCCCTGCCGAGGAAATCGCCGGGTGGCGTGCTCATCCACTCCCAGTGCAGGAAACCTTCCGCCCAAACGGGCTCGTAAGCAAACTTCGCCTGCACGCTGAGCCAGTAGATGTTGTCCTTCGTCTGCGCCCACGGCGTTGACAGAGTGGTCTCGTAGCTGAAGATGTGAACATACACCACGGGAGGACCGGGCTGCCACGCCACAGACGTCACATACGTCTGAGTGACGTTCGCGATGGGAATCTCGACCTCAGCGATCGGTGTGCCTTTGGGCTGAGGGTTCGCGGGATCCGTAGTAGCATCGTTCTCGTACTGCCTCAGGATGAAAGAGGTCGGCGGATTGACGGTTGGAGCCACCACCGGGCCGGTTTGACTATCAAGATACGGATGGTACTGGCCCCACCACTTGATCGTCGTGATCGGCGACCCATCCACACACTTCCAGTCGTCGGCTACACGCGCGTCCACGGGAGTCGGGGTTTGCCATGTCTCGGACATCCATGAGAACATGCTCGTCGTCGTATCCACCGGCTGGATCCATTTGGGGATCGGCGTCGCCGTGGCCGAGATGCACAACCCCACTACCGCCGCAAACGCGGCGAACATCAACATCTTTTTCATGCTCTTTCTCCTTTCAACCCGTTACTGCCTGTTCTTTATCTGAACCGCTATTGCGGATAACCGTGTGAACAACGGGCTCATATTAGCAGAACTTTACAGCCCCGGCAAGGGAAAATTCCCTTCCCGCGCGATCCGCGGTCAAGCAAACTGTGGCGCGCCCCGCGCGCCCCGGTGTATAATCGCGCCATGAACCGCCGACTCCTTCCCGTTGCCGCCGCGCTCGCGCTCGGCGCCCTCGCCGGGTGCGCCGCGCCGAAGGTCTGGGTCACGATCAACCCGCGATTCGACTACCGGGAGATTTCGACCGTGGCCGTCCTGCCGTTCGAGAACCGTTCGGGCGACCCCGACGCCGGGGAGGTCGCCGCGGAGAAACTCGCCGCGCTGCTCGCGGATCGGAGCGCCTGGAAGATACTCACCCGGCGGGACCTCGGCCCCTCGCCCGCCGTGGACGCCCTTTTCACCGGGGGCAGGCTCGACGCCGCGGCGGCCTCGCGCCTCGCTAAATCAGCGGGCGCGGACGCGGTCCTCACGGGCGCCGTTCTCCAGTACAAGTCCGACCAGACCCACGAGGTCCGCCTCGCCAACGACCCGTTCCCGGATGAGACGACCCTCCAGAACGGGCCGGCCTTCGACGACGAGCCCCTCGACTGGTACCAGATCGACGCGGCGGCCGAATTCTCCCTCGCGCTTCTCGACGCCGCGAGCGGGCAGGCGATCTGGACCGACTCGCGGACGGGCACCGCGTCCGACCGCGGCGATCCCCCGCGCCTCAGCGAGGCGGAGGTCCTCGACAAGGCGGCGGACGCCGCCGCGAGGAAGCTCCTCCTCGGCCTCATCCCGCACCAGGAGCGCGTGCGGGTCCAGCGCAGCAGCCTCGTGACCTGCGGCTAGTTTATCGATCACCCGGTGGACATCCGGTCGTCGTTCACCCCGCGCGACGGCGCCTTCTACGTCGTCGTGGAACTCGATGACAAGTTCACGGGGAAGGAAATCGTCCTCGGCATGAAGGATACCGCCGCGGACTCCCTCGTCGCGGAGCACCGCTTCACGTGGGACAACACGCAGGACACCCGCGCGTTCAGGGAGGAGATACCGCCGATCGTCGACAAGGCGGGGTACGGCCGGTATCGCGCCTCCTACTCCATCGACGGCCAGGCGATCGCCCACACCGAATTCACCCTCAGCGCCGAACGTTAACCCGGCGCGCAAGGAGCCGCACCCGATGGTCGAGTACCACCGCCGCCTTTACCTCTCCCTGATGATCGCCATCCTTGCGATCCTCATCCTCTTCCCGTTCCTGAAAGACGCGCAGACCGGACGCCTCGCGCTCTCCCTCCTCTTCCTCGTCGTGATGCTGCACGCCCTCAAGGTCCTCGCCCCGCGGAGGCACATCTTCTGGTTCGGCTTCGCGCTGGCGATGGCGGCGGGCGTCGGCCTTCCGGCCCTCATGCTCGTGGTGAAGTTCCCCGCCGCCGCGCACCGCCCCCTCTTCCACGCCTGCATGGGCACCTACCTCGCATTCCTCACCCTCGTCATCGTCGTCCTCGTGAAGAGCATCTTCAGCGGCTACCGGATGACCAGCGACAAGATCTACGCGGCGATAAGCTGCTATCTTCTCATCGGGCTCCTCTACGCGATGTTCTACATCACCATCGAGGATTTCGACCCCTCGGCCTTCGGTCGGGTGATGCCCCAGTGGGGCGGGTCCGCCTCCGAGATGATCTACTTCAGTTTCACCACCCTCTCGACCCTCGGCTACGGCGACCTCACCCCGCAGACCGCCCTCGCGCAGACCGCCTCCTACCTCGAGGCGATCACGGGACAGCTCTTCGTCGCCATCCTGATCGCCCGCCTGGTGGGCCTCAACATCGCCCACACCACCAGGGATTATCAGAATGGAAGAAACGAGTGAGCGCAGCCTGAAGGCCGCGCCATAGGTCCTCTATAGGCCCTATAGGACCTATTCACGGCACAATCACGTTGCACCCTGCCCCGCGGCTGTGTTACTCTGCCCGGCGGGGTTGGAGGAGTTTTCGACGCCGCCACAGACGACGGAGAAACCCATGAGCGACCGATTCGACCAGGTGATGCGGCAGTACCTCCTCCCGATGGACAAACTCGTCGGCGGGCCCGTCGACTCCATGTATTTCCTCCACAGGAAGGGCGGCCTCGTCTACTGCGAGGGATATGCCCATCCGCCGGACGGTTTCTACGGGGCCCTGATCAAGTACCCCGATCCGAAGGGGCACATCGACATATTCGGCCGGAGGTTCGATTGGACCCACCGCCGCTACGAGAACGGGAAGCTCGTCATCATCCCCGGCGACGAGCAGGTCAGGCGTATGATGGAGGTTTACCCCGAGCTCGCCGCGCGCCCCCCCATCCCGATCTTCGCGGACCATTTCTGCCGATTCCTCTTCAGCGAGATGCGGGGCTTCTTCGACAGCAAGGGGTCGCTCGACCTGCTCATGGAGTCAAACCCGCGGCTCAGGGAGGTCATCGCCTCCCTCGACGCCCTGCTGGGGGTGCCGCGCGACCGCATCGGCTGCTCGGGCTCCCTCGCCTACGGCTACTACG
>JBAXOY010000081.1:0-14479 GCA_037133055.1 Chlamydiota bacterium | reverse complement strand
TTGCCAGCAGTACAAGTACCGCGTAATCCCGTAGCCCTTCCTTCGTCCGTCGGTCTGGGAGACCCACGATCCGATTTAGCTCCGCGGGCTCAAGGAAGTCGCTCTGGCCGCGCGGGCGGCCTGGGTGTCTACCCGAGAGGCTCGTGGGCTCCGATCCCTTTTGCGATCCTGGGGAGCACGAGCCGGCGGAGTCTCCGGCCCTCTCTGGTGTGCAGAAGTGAGTGCAAGAAAATATCCGCTTTTTCATTCATCCTTTTTGTGGACTTTTCGCGCACTACTTCGAGGGCTAACTCTAACGGGTGCATTGACTTACCGCCTTTTTTGATGGTGGGCGATACAGGATTCGAACCTGTGACCTCTTGCGTGTCGAGCAAGCGCTCTAGCCAACTGAGCTAATCGCCCCAATCTTCAAAGGAAGGATACATCTGCTACAGGGCCCCAGAAACCAGTACTCAGTTGTAGTATAACCCCCACTCCCGCATCGGAGGGGGCAGAACCGGTTCATACTGGGAAAACCGCCCGCGTAATTCGGGGTAACTATATGATAAAAGGGGCCGTTTCGCAAGCGGTTTAGACAGTGGTTTAGATGGCGGCTTCGGGGACGAAAATTACTCGAGAAACCCAATAAAATATGCTACATTTCTCCGATGAAGGAGGAAACCATGAGCGACATGAGCGAAATTATTTTTACCATTGAAAACTCTGATGAAGGCGGTTTTACGGCAAAAGCGTTAGGCTATTCCATCTACACTGAAGGTGAAACTATGGATGCATTAAAGAAAAATATCATAGAAGCCGTCAAGTGTCATTTCGATGAGAAAGCCCTTCCTCACATAGCACGGCTTCATATGGTGAAAGACGAAGTCATGGCTATATGAAGATTCCCAGAGAAATCAGCGGTGAAGAGCTTGCAAAACTCCTTAAAAAATACGGATACCAGATAACTCGTCAATGCGGTAGTCACATACGTTTAACAACCCAGTTGCAGGGAGAACATCACATTACTATCCCCTCCCATAAATATCTTAAAATCGGAACGCTAAGTGGCATTTTATCTGACATTGCTTCTCATATTAAGAGTGGGGATAAAAGCTCTTTAATAAAAGAATTGTTCTAACCTTTCAATCAAGCGAACTAATCCTGCGTCTTCGGCTCAGTATCAGCCGCTTATTTTTTCGATCCGCGACCAACATCCCGCCCTAGTTCATACGTGGTTACTTTTTATTGTGCCGGGGGGGCTGAAGCCCGCTCTATAGATACTAGTGTGTTGAAACTGACGGACAGGCTGAAGCCTGCCCTACGGGACAAGAATAAAGAGGCGGGACTGCGGGGACTACCGGAAGAGGGGGACGACGAAGGTGTAGGTCAGGAAAAAGGCGGCGAGGATGATGACAACCATCACGATTCCCGCTTTTATCCTGGCGGCGCGCTGCTCGTGCTTGCGCAAGCCGATCGTCTGGAAGCTCCCCGTGCTCAGGTAGCTCACGAAGCGCTTCTTGGAGTCGGGCATGACGGTGGGACCCAGGAGCCGCGCGACGGTGACCTTGTCGCGATTCTTCTCCGGCTTCGGCATGGCGATGAAGCGGTCGAGGCGGCGGATCTCCCGGCTGATCTCCGAAAGGCGGCCGTCGACCTCCCCGATATGATGGGAGACGATGCGGCGCCGGGAACCGAATGGCCATTTCATGACGTGTACGCTCACCCCCACCCTTCCCTCCCCCTTCGAAGGGGGAGGGAGAGAAAACATTTTCCAGGCAGTCCTACATCAGCGCCAGCAGAGCGCCGAGGACGGCCGCCATCACCGCCGCCGGGAGGGCGAGCCAGAAGCCGATCCTGAGCAGCTCTCCCGCGCGTAGGCCGGGCGCCCGCGCCGCGATCCCCTCTCCGCCCAGATCGAGCTCCGGCCGCTCCTCGTCCCGCGGCCTCCCCTCGAGCGCGGGGACGCGGGCTTTCGCCTCGCTCAATTCCGTCCGCCCGCGCTGGAGGAGGATGAGCGCACGGTTCAGGTCGTCTTTCAGCGTCGCGGGCGTCCAGCGGTCCTCCCTGATCCCGGCAAGCTGTTCGAGGGTCTTGGCGAAATTTCCCCGGGCATCCTTCACAAGCGCGGCAAGGCGGGTCACCTCGGACTCCTCGTTCTCGAGGACGGCGAGGGCCTTCACAAGGGCGTCGGAGAGCTCCTTCTTCCCCCGGTACCATTCCTCCTGCCTGTGCTCGAGGTCCTCGAGCTCGGTCTTCTCCCGCTCGAGATCCGCCTGCTGCTTGCGCAGTTTCGCGATCTGCTCCTTCGCCTTCTCCACCTTCACCAGAAGGTCTTCCTGCTCTTTCAGGTTCATGGCAGCCTTTCCGGGTAGTTTTCCGCGCCGCGCGGCCGCGTCACAGGATGTCACGTATCTGCGAGAGATCCGTCACCTGGTAATCGGGCACGATGTGCGAGGTCTCGGGGTCCCGCCGTGCCGTCTCGATCTCGCGCTCCATCTGGTCCACCAGGGCCCCGTCCTCCGCCTTCCGCTTCACGAGCGCCGTCCACATCCCCGCCATGTTGCCCATCTGGATGTCGGTGAGACGGTCGCCGACCATCATCGCCTTCTTCGGGGAAACCCTCAGCTTGTCGAGGACGATCTTCGCGATCCGGGGATTGGGTTTCTCAAGCTTGTCCCTCAGCGAGTCGTTCCAGTCGAAGAACGCGTCCGGCGGGTGAAGCCCCGGGATCTGCGTGAACGCCTCGAGGACCACGGTCTTCGTCGTGAACGTCGCAACGGCGTACTTGATCTTCATCTCGTGGAGCTCGCGCATGAGTTTCACCGCGTCGGGGAAGAGCTTCGAATGGCCGGAGCGGATGTACCGGACACGCTCCCGCTCATCCACGACGCCCTTCATCTTCTGAAAATGGGACCAGGTGGTCTTCAATCCGATCGTTTCGAGTTTATCCAGGAACCCCTTGTTCGTGAAGTAGGAGAGCATGTACTCCTCCTCCTTGCCCTTGGGGATGGAGCCGCCGCACTCCTCGACGGTCTTCACGAACACGTCCTTCCAGTACACCTTGGGGTTCGGGTAGATCTTTGCGATGGTGTTGTCGTTGTCGAAAATCACCGCTTCCATTTTTGTCGCCATGACATCTCCTCCACTGGTTGAGAAACCGGGTACGCAATTCGTACCGGCACCACCATACGCGGCGTCAGCGCCCCTCCCGCCGCTTCTTCCCCTTAAGGGCCTTCAGCCAGACATCGTAATCCGCGATCAGCCCTTCCCTCCTCTGCTCGAACTCCTCGAGGGAGATCTGAATGGAGGACTCGCCCCGGAACTTCCTCAGGGAAACGTACGCCTGGTAGGCGAGGACGGATTTCGATTTGCGCAGGACATCGACCAGCGTCTCGACCGCCTTTTCGTCGCCGATGCGCTCGAGGCCGACCACCATCCTCTCCCCCTCCTCCCAGGAGATCTCCTTCGCGGAGAGCATCTTCGCCAGTTCGTCGGTGACCTGCGGGGCGCCGAGCAGCCCCATCGAGATCACCGCGGCCCTCCGCATCTCGGAGACCCACGACTGCGCATAGCGCAGCAGCGTGGTCGCGGTGCCCTTGTCCCCGTAGATCCCCGACATCCGTATCAGGAAAACAACCGCGGGGAGCTTGCCCTTCTCCATCCATCCCTCGGCCCATTTGAGATGCGCGGTCCGTTCCGCCGAATCCGGGAACCTCTGCCGCATGCAGATCTTCTGCACCTCGCCGACGATCAGGCCCAGGTACTGGTCGAGCACCTGGTGAACGTAGGCGTCCCCCGCGTCGTAACTTTCCACCGTGATGCGCGCAATGCGGTACAGGGCAAGTTCCCCCCGGCGATGGATCGGGAGTTCCAGGGACGCCAGGTCACGGCAGCACGAATCGATCTCCTCGCTCAACGCCATGAAGCGCGACCGGTCAAACTGGCCGCCCTTCGGCAGCATGTCGAACCCGGTGACAAGGCTCAGGGCGACGAGCCCCCGCTCGTCCTCGGGAGTCGGACGGTAGGCGCCGCGGGCCTCGCTCCACCACTGCGCCCATTTCTGCTTGAGCCGCTTGTCGGAGGGGCTTGTCTCCTTCGGCGCCGTCCGCGACTGGCTCGCGTAATCCTCAATGAGGAGCAGCGCCGCGGAACATATGCTGGGATCGGTGCGGTCGAGGAATCCGATCAGGCCTTCCATCACCCTTGGATTGTCGGTGCGCCGCACCACCATCTTGATCTCCTGGTAGCGGTCGCCCTTGATACGGCCGCGCGCGATATAGTCGATCAAGATGGGGAGCGACTCCGCGTCACCCGCCCTGAGAAGCGCGATCGCGGCCTCGTCTTCGAACACCCCTTCGACCATGGCGAGTCGAAGCGCTGCCCGCGCCTTGTCCCCTCCCACGATGCCCAGCATTCTGAGATAGGCCCACCGGCTCACGTAGGGAAGCTTCGACCATTCCGCGGAGAGGCGCTCAATGAACTGGTCCTTCCCCCGGCTCTGCTGGAAGTGGTACGGGTAACCGAGGCATGCCATCTTCTGGAAAAGCGCCTCGATCTTCCTCATGATATCGCTCGACTGGCCGCTCCTCTCGGCGAGCGCGCATTTCTGAATGAGGGATTCAAACCGAGTGCAAAAAACCTCCTCGGCCGCGGCGCGCTTCGCGGGGTCGTAGTCCGAGAGCCCGTCAAGCGCGTCGCAAACCTTCGCGATCGCGCGGTCGATCTCGCTCTCTTCCTTCGGCTTCGGCGGGGTGGGAGTCGACTCCGCCTCGGGGGCGTCGAACGATACCGCGGGGAGGGACGCCGCGCCCGCGGGGAATTTTCCGGCGGCCTCGTTCCCGTCCGGAGCGACCTGGCGGTTGAGGTTCTGCAGCCAGTTGAGCTGTTTCTGGCGGATCATGATGGCTTTGAAGATGAGGATGGCGAGGACGAGCAGAAGTCCGGCGGTGAGGATGAGGAGCTTCAGGTTGAACGATACCTTGATGTTCATCCACTCACGGCGAACGGAGCGCCGCCTCCCTCGTCAGGGTGCAGAGATCTTTCTTGACGCGCTCCATCACCGCCTTCCGCATCTTTTTCCCCGGCAGGTGGGACACCGAGGACAGCATGAACGGCTTCCCCACGCGGATGGTGAGCTGCACGCCCCTCCGCAACATCTTCAGGGGACGATAGAGGTCCCTGCATTCGGCGATGCCGACCGGGACAATCGGCACGTTCGTCCTCTGCGCAATGAGACTCAAACCCGGCCTGAGCGCATCCCCCTTATCGAGGCGCTGGATGCCGCCCTCGGGGAAGATGAGGAGGACGCCGCCCCTTGAGAGCACCGCGGTCGCCTCCTCGATCGCCCGGCGGTCAAGGCTGCCGCGGCTCACCGGGATCGCGCCGACGCACCTGAGCAGGAACCCGAGCGGGGGAATCCTGAACAGCCCCTCCATGGCCATGATATAGACCGGGACGGGCATGAAGCACACCACGAACGGGGGATCGAACCAGGAGAGATGGTTCGAAAAGAGGATGTAGGGCGGCTCGGGAAGGTTCTCGAACCCCTGCTTCCGTATGCGCGCGCAGGCGTGGAAGAACGCCCTGAAACAGGGCTGGAGAATGCGCTGCAGAAGAAGATGTCGGCGTCTCGTTTTGATCACTGCGGCACCCTATATCTTCGCAATATCCTCGAACAGGATATCGATGCCGAAGACCCCGGCGATCTTCCCGTCCATCGCGCGCACCGGGGCCGACACGGTGATGCACAGCGCCCCGTCGATACGCGACGTGTAGAAGTCGCTCACGTGCGTCTTGCCCGTTTTCATCGGGCCCTTGAACCATCCCCTGTTCGAGAAATCGAACCCGGGGACGAAGTACGCGTCGTACTTCTCCTGGTCGAACGCCCTGACGATATTCGCGGTGATCTTTCTCCCCGCGGTGTCCGTCACGTACAGGTACTTGATGAACGGGTGGTCCTCGAGCATCCGGACGAGCGCCGGATCCATCCTGGCCCTCTCCATGGAGCGGACCTCGTCGCGCTCAGTGACCTTCTCCACGAGCTGCTGGGCGATGGACCGCACGTGGGCCTTGAGCCTGTCGAAATCGGACTTGAAGAGGTGCGGCAGGTGGAGGCGCGCCATGTGGAGCATCTCCTCGTCCGAGATCGAAGTGGTCCGCTGCCCGGCGTACTGCTCATCGACCCACTTCTTGATCTTCATCAGCCCCGGCTCGCGCTTGTCGATGCGCCGGTCGCCCTCGATCCCGAGGTAGGAGTCGACCCAGTAGGCGATGCCCGCAACTCCCGCCTTGTCGGCGATGCTCACCCTGACCGGCCGTTTGAGAAGTTTCACCGTGTCGAACGCGTTGTAGATCTCCTCGTCCTTGAGGACGCCGTCGGCGTGAATGCCGGCGCGGGTGGTGTTGAAATCGAGCCCGACGAACGGGTAGTTCGGGGATATCTGCGCCCCGATCTCGTCCTGAAAATAGCGGGCGATCTTCGTGATCACCGTGGTGTCCACGCCCTCCGGGCGCCCGCGCAGGGAGAGAAACTCCATCACGAGGCCCTCGAGCGGGGGATTCCCCGTCCGCTCGCCGAAGCCGAGGAGCGCGCCGTTCGCGGCGGAACAGCCGTACATCCAGGCGGAGACGGCGTTGATCAGCACCTTGTGAAAGTCGTTGTGCCCGTGCCACTCGATCCGCTCGGGGGGCACGCCGGCCTCGTTCCGCAGCCCGTGGATGAGCCGGGGCACGCTCCTCGGGAGCGTCGCCTCGGGGTACGGCACGCCGTAGCCGAGCGTGTCGCACGCCCTGACCTTGACCGGGATGCCGCTTTCATCGGAGAGCCGCATCAGCTCCCGCACGAACGGCACGACGAACCCGTAAAAGTCCGCGCGGGTGATGTCCTCGAGGTGGCAGCGGGGGATGACGCCCGTCTCCAGGGCCGCGCGCACCACGCCGAGGTAGTTCTCCGCCGCCTGGCGCCTGGTCCAGTTGAGCTTGAGAAAGATGTGATAGTCCGAGCAGGAGGTGAGGATCCCCGTCTCCCTGAGCCCCATCTCCTTTACGAGCTGAAAATCCTCCTTCTTCGCCCTGATCCAGCCGGTCACCTCCGGATAGCGGTACCCGAGCGCACGGCAGCGGCGCACCGCCTCCTTGTCCTGCGGGCTGTAGAGAAAATACTCGCACTGGCGTATGAGCCCGGCGCCCCCGTCGAGCTCGTGCAGCATCGTGTAGATATCCACGATCTGTTTCACCGAGTACGGGGGGCGCGACTGCTGCCCGTCGCGGAACGTCGTGTCGGTGATCCAGAAGTCCCGCGGGATCTCGAGCGGCACCGATTTCCCGTCGAACTCCACGCGCGGGACCTCCGTGTAGGGGAAGAGGTCCCGGAACAAGACGGGTTCCTCGACATCCCGCACCGCATTCAGGCGACTTTCACCGTTCGTCTTCACCATGACTCCCAGGGAGGTATCGCGACGCCGTCACGCCCGAACGCCGTCACGCGCGGCATCAGACCGACTCCTTCAGGGACTCGATCTTCAACGCGGCGATCGCCTCGTTCGGCCTGAGGAGTTTCGGGCACGACTCCTCGCAGTTGAAGATCGTCCGGCACCTCCAGACGCCGTTCCGGCCGTCGACGAGCCCGAGGCGCTCCCGCGTCGCCTCGTCCCGGCTGTCGAAGACAAAGCGGAACGCCTTGAGCAGCGCCCCGGGGGCGAGGTAGTCGGGGTTGAACCAGAACGACGGGCAGGAGGAGGTGCAGCTCCCGCACAGGATACAGTTGACCGCGCTGTCGATGCGGTCGCGTTCCTCGGGCGACTGGGGGAGCTCCCGGTCCGGGAGCGGCGATTTCCTCACCAGCCACGGCATGATCCTCTCGAGCGACCGGTAGAACTCCTCCATGTCCACCACCAGGTCCCTGACCACCGGGTACCCCGGGAGGGGATCGACGGTCACCCTCCTCCCCGGAAGCCGCGCCACCTGGATGTGGCAGGCGAGGTCGTTCTTCCCGTTGATGTTCATCGCGCACGACCCGCAGATGGCGCTGCGGCATGAGCGGCGGAAGGTGAGCGTCCCGTCCATCCCTCCCTTGATGGACTGGAGGCAGTCGAGCACCGTCATCCCCTTCTCCACCTCGATCTCGAAGGCGTCGTAGCGCGCCCGCGGGCTCTTATCAGGGTCGTAGCGGAAAATCCTGAATGTGTACCTGCCCAGAGATTCGGTCACCCTGCCCTCCTGGAAAATCCCAAATTTCAGATTTCAAATCTCAGATCAATGCAAAGCCGACAGACGAAAAGATCCGCCGCCTGCCGCCCTTATCCGTCTTCCCCTGTTTTGGGATTTGGGGTTTGGGATTTACCCCTAGTACTTCCTCTCCTTCGGCTGGTGCCGCGTGATCCGCACCGGCGCGTAGTCGAAGACCGGCCCGTCAGGCCCCCGGCGGGCGAACGAGTGCTTGAGCCACCCCGCGTCGTCGCGGGCGGGGTAGTCGGTGCGGGAGTGCGCGCCGCGGCTCTCCCTCCGGGCGAGCGCGCCCGCGACGATCACCTCGGTGAAATCGAGGAGGCTCCGCAGCTCCAGGAGCTCCACGAGCTCCGTGTTGAACCTCTTCCCCCGGTCCGACAGGCGGACGCGGCCGAAGCGCTCCCCGAGCCCGCGCACGATCCCGAGCTGCTCGCGCAGGGGGGCCTCCGCCCGGAAGATGCCGCAGTTCTTCTGCATGCTCGACTGGAGCTCCTCCCTGATCCCCGCGGGGGATTCGCTCCCCTCGCGCTCCGAGAGCGCGGCGAGTTCCTTCCGCACCGCCTCCTCGCCGCCGCACGGCGCGTCGGGCCACCCGATGGCCGGGAGGTCCCTGCAGACCGTTTTCCCCGCCCGATTCCCGAACACGACGGCCTCGAGGAGCGAGTTGCACCCGAGGCGGTTCGCCCCGTGCACCGACACGCACGCGCGCTCGCCGCAGGCTTAGAGGCCTTTCACCGTCCGGCCGGCCGAGTCCGCGAGCACGCGCCCGTCGTTGTCGGTCGGGATGCCTCCCATGGAGTAGTGGGCGGTCGGCTGTATCGGTATCGGGCTCTTCAGCGCGTCCACCGCCGTGAAGCGCATCGCGAGGTCGAGGATCTGGGGAAGCCGCTTCCGGATCTTCTCCGCGCCGAGGTGCCTCAGATCGAGGTGGACATAGGAGCCGCCGCCGATCCCCCGTCCCGCGTCGATCTCGGTCTGGATCGCCCGGGAGGTGACGTCCCGCGGCGCGAGCTCCATCCGGTCGGGGGCGTAGCGCTTCATCAGGCGCTCTCCCTGCGCGTTCAGGATGTAGGCCCCCTCGCCCCGCGCCCCCTCGGTGACCAGGATGCCGCTCGGGTAGAACCCCGTCGGGTGGAACTGCACGAACTCCATGTCCTCGATCGGCAGGCCCGCCCGGTAGACCATGCTCAGGCCGTCTCCGGTGTTCGCGTGCGCGTTCGAGGTGATCTTGAACGCCCGCCCGTACCCGCCGGTGGCGAACACGACCGCCCGCCCCCCGAAGGTGTGAAGATCGCCGGTGAGAATATCCATGGCGACGACCCCCGCGCACCGGTCCCCCGCCATGACGAGGGAAAGCACCAGGTACTCCGGGTAGAACTTCACCGCGTGCTTCAGGCACTGCTCGTAGAGCGAGTGGAGGATGACGTGGCCGGTGAGGTCTGCGGCGTAGCAGGCGCGCGGCTTCGAGTGCCCGCCGAACTCGCGCTGGGCTATGCGCCCCTCGGGGGTGCGGCTGAACGGGACCCCCATGTGCTCGAGCTCGATGATCGCGCGCGGGGCCTCCTTCACGAGGAGCTCGACCGCGTCCTGGTCCGCGAGGTAGTCGCTTCCCTTGACGGTGTCGAACATGTGGGCGTCCCAGCCGTCGTCGGAGGCGTTGCCGAGCGAGGCGGCGATGCCTCCCTGGGCCGCTCCCGAGTGCGACCGCGTGGGAAAAACCTTTGTCAGGACGCAGCAGCTCCCCGCGGCCTGCGCCTCAATAGCCGCGCGCATCCCGGCGAGCCCCGCGCCGACGATTACCGTGTCATACTGATGGTGCATGGAATACCCGGATCTCAAACCGCCTGGAACGTCAGGACCGTCACGATGCCGATGGAAAACAGCGCCAGGCCCGCCGTCACGATCAGGACGAGGGCCAGGATGCGCGCGGTCCCGTTCCGGACATAATCCTGCACGATGCCCCACACCCCGTACCAGCCGTGGGAAAGGGCAAGGGTGAGGAACACGAGGTCGAACGTCTTCCAGAGCGGGTTCGCGAACCTCCGCGCCACGTCGGCGTAGAGCCTCTTCTCGGGCCCCATGTAGTGCATGAGCACGAAATGCGTCACGAGGAGCACGAAGAGGAGCACCCCGCTCAGCCTCTGGAGCAGCCACCCGGTTGACCCTGATTTTTCCATATCGATCGTTGATCCTCAGCGGAACTCAAATGTAACACAACAACGCCGGGACGCAGATTCCGCAGATTGTCAGGATTTTCGCAGATACCCCATATCCTGACTATCCTGACGATCTGCGTTCATCTGCGGGCTGCTTTAAACTGCCGTATCCGGAAAAGCGAACAATCACAGATAAAAGACCAGGACGATGCCCCCCGCGATCCCGAGCACCGCGCACACGCCGAACACGGCCCAGTACGTCGCCCGGTGCGCCCGGATGCCGATGCCGGCGTCCATCACGACCAGGCGCATGCCGTTCAGCCCGTGGTAGAGCACCGCCGCGAGGAGGAACGCCTCCCCCACCCTGAACAGGGGACTGCGGAGCGTTTCCATCAGCCGGTCGTACACCCCCGGCCCCTTCTGGAGGTTGTGCACCACCCAGATATGCATGGAGAGGTACACCACCAGGGCGATTCCGGAAAGGCGGTGAAAGACGTGCGCCCAGATCCCCTCGCCCCACCGGTAATGGTATCTTCTCATGGTCTCGGCCACCCGCGCCGTCCCCGAAACCTCGCCGGAACGGCCTGACACAGCCCACGGCACGATAAAAGCGGATTATAGCATCGCCATGGGATCGGCATCCACCACAATCTGGATGCCTTTCGGGGGTTTGAGGCCACCCGCGACGCTCTTGAGCACATCGTTCATCCGCGGGACGCTCTCACCCCTCAGGATGACCTGCCAGCGGTAGTAACCCTTGGCGCGCGTGATCGGGGCGGGGGCGGGCCCGAGGACCTTGATCCCGGCGGGGGCGGCCGCGGCCGCCGCCCTCGCGAATTGACGGCTGTACCACCGGACCGCATCTTCCCCCCTCCCCCGCAGGGTCACGGCGACGAAACGGTTCACCGGGGGGTATCCGAGCTCCTCCCGGAAGACGATCTCCTTACGATAGAACATCTCGTAGTCCTGGCTTCGGGCCGCGAGGATGGCGGGGTGCGTGGGCGCGTAGGTCTGGACGATCACCTCGCCGGGGACATCCCCCCTCCCGGACCTCCCCGCGACCTGCGTGATGAGCTGGAAGGTGACCTCCGACGACCGGAAATCAGGGAGATTGAGCGCCGTATCGGCGCAGATGACCCCGACGAGCGTCACGTTCGGAAAGTGCAGCCCCTTGGCGATCATCTGAGTTCCGAGAAGGATCTGGATTTCCCCCCGTTTGAACGCCCCGAGCGTCTCCGCGTGGGCGTCCTTGCCCGCCATCGAGTCCGCATCCATGCGGCCCACCGTCCGGTCGGGGAAGAGCTTCTTCACCATCAGCTCGAGCTTCTGCGTCCCCAGGCCGGGGAAGCGGATGCCGGGCGAGCCGCACTTCGGGCAGCGGGACGGGGGCTTCCCCTGGAAGCCGCAGAGGTGGCAGAGCATCGTCTCCCCCTCCCGGTGCGTGGTGAGGGAGATGCTGCAGTTGGGGCATTTCTGGACGAAGCCGCACCGGCGGCAGGAGAGGATCGGCGAAAATCCCCGGCGGTTCAGGAAGAGGATGACCTGCTGGCCCTTTTCGAGGCGGTCCTCCATCGCCGTGAGGAGGCGGCGGGAAAAGAAGGTCATCCTCCCCGCCCGCCGGATCTCCTCCCGCATGTCCACGATCGTGACCGCGGCGAGGGGCCGGTTCCCGATCCTGCGCGGGAGCCGGAACAGGCGGTACCTGCCCGCGAGTGCGTTGCGGTAGGACTCCACGGAGGGCGTCGCCGAACCGAGGATGACGACGGCGCCCTCGATCTTCCCCCGCATCACCGCGACGTCGCGGGCGTGGTAGCGGGGCGCATCCTCCTGCTTGTAGGTGCGCTCGTGCTCCTCGTCCACAACGATGAGCCCGAGGTCGGCAACGGGGGCGAAGATCGCCGACCGGGCCCCGACCACCACCCGGGCCTTCCCGTCCCGCACCTTCTCCCACTCGTCGAGCCGCTCCCCGTCGGAGAGGCGGCTGTGGAGCACCGCGACATTGCGCGCGAACCGCGCCTTGAACCCCTCGACGGTCTGAGGGGTAAGGGCGATCTCAGGGACGAGCATGATCGCCCCGCGGCCGCTTTTCAGGGCGTCGTCGATCGCCTGGAGGTACACCTCCGTCTTGCCGCTCGCGGTGACCCCGTGGAGCAGCATCACGGAGAACCGCCGCTCCGCGAGCGCCCTGCCGGTGTGCGCGAGGGCGCGGGCCTGGTCGGGCGTCGGGGCAAGGTGGCCGGAGGGGATGACCGTCTCGTCGCCCCACGGGTCGCGGTACACCCGCTGCCGCGCGATTTTCACGAGCCCCTTCTTCTCGAGGGCGCGCACCGCCGCCTGCGTCGCCCCGGTGCGGCGCAGCAGCGCCTGCATCGCCGCCGGCTCTTCGCCGGCGAGGAGGTCCTTCAGGATGAGCGCCTGCTTCGGGGCGCGGGGGCGGAGGGCGTCAACGCCGCCTTCTTTCCCGATGCGGGCGCGGTCGGGAGCGACGAAAAGAGGTATCTTCGCCCCGCGCCCCGCGCGCACGCCCGAGGGGAGGATGCAGCGGATCGCGGCGGGAACGGCGCAGCAGTAGTAGGACGCCATCCACTCCGCGAGGCGCATCACGGGCTCGCCGATCACCGGCTTCGCGTCGCGGACCGATAGAATCGGCTTCGCGCCCGGGTGCGGTTTCCCCTCCGGCACAGAGACGACATAGGCGCTCATCCTCCGCGAGCGGAACGGGACGTAGACCCGGACCCCCGGGACCACTGTTCCCTCGAGCTCGTGAGGGATCAGGTAGTCGAACTGCCTGTCGACCGGGATCTCCAGCACAACCGTCGCGAATTTGGACATCATTCCGTTTCCAATCCTGCCTTCTATATGTCTATCATAGAAAAGCTCCTATTTATCTTGAATAACCCCAATGTTGACACAGAGACCACGGCGCAGCCTTCGGCCGCAACTGTAATGAGTTCAGGAAAACGTGTAGAATGCGATTGCAGGGCCATTCATAGCAAGCCTCGTGCCAAGTCTAGGTACACCCGCAAAACGGTGACAATCAGGAGCTTTCACGCCGGTTGTCATACCTTTTGGACTCCCGTCTCAGAAAACGAGTCGATTCTACTTATAAAACCTCCCTCATCTGCGTTCACGACAAGCCTGCCCGTCTCGCCCTGTCCGCATAATTGGGTAGAAGGCGGGGTCACCCCCGCCGTCCTCCCACACCACCGGGCATATGGTTCCGTACCACGGCGGTTCATGAAGGAGGAATAGGAAATCGTGGCTGAATCAATATGCGACTGTCTTCGACCGCTGTTTCATCAGTCACAACTCTTTAGGATATCGCTGCCCTCTCCTTGCCGTGACGTATGACACACCTCCCCCACGCGCTTGCGGATTCCGTCCGCTACCACGGAGGGTGGCGCCGCGCGTCTCAACGCGGCCTTCTGTGTCTCTTTGCGTCATCGAAAATCGAGGCTTCTACCCTTTCCTTCATGTTCAGGCCTTCGGTCCGGTCGACAGACCTACTATGCCCTCTGCTGACTTCTGCCCCTCCATCCCATCACCTCTCAATGACGGTAGCCCCACTCAATGCGGGCAGAGGAACAGATCTCCCCGGGTAATGCACATCCGCTTTCGCGCTTATGCCTGCCGCATCTACGTTCATGCCTTCCGTACAGGTACGGGACTTTGAAGATATTGTCAACGCCATTTTGAAAGTTATCTTCTTCAGCCGTTTTAAAAATTACTCTATTCTTCATGTTCTTCGAGCCATTTGGCATGCAAGATTGGTGTGAATAGACCTGCCTGGGCTTATTGCACCGTGTTTTGGTGCCCAATAAGGCCTGTGACAGCAAGAGCCATGCCGAGAATTTTGGGCACCCGTAAACCGGCGGAATCAGGAACTTCCATGCCGGCGGTCACAGATATTGGACTTCTTGTCCGGCATGACCGCCTCATATGCGGTTTCTGTTCGTCAGGCCAGCGCTTTGCCTGCGGCTTCCTTCGGATTCCACCTCGCGGTGGACACCCTTGCCGTCCGGCTCACAATTCCCACTGTCGGGCCTGTAGAGGACTTTCACCTCCTAGGAGCCTGTCCGAGTAATCGCTTGCAGAGCCTCTTTTTGCTCTGAACTGCA
>JBAXOY010000080.1:0-14496 GCA_037133055.1 Chlamydiota bacterium | reverse complement strand
GAGTGTTACCCATTTTCTCCATTTTCACGGTCTCATCATCTGGTCGCTAGGACAGCCACGTGAGCTTACCAAATATTTTTAGTCCGCAGAAGCTTATTTGCCTGTGCTTAGTACGGCCTCACTTATGGGGGGGTCCCACCATTTTTCCCCTCCCCCCTTGAGGGGGAGGGATAGGGAGGGGGGTGAAAGTACCCACTGTAAGTGAGGCCTTACTGTGCTTATTTGCCTGTGTCTGTGCTCATGTCATGTTAGCCATTCTTGGTGCGAAGAGTCATAACAGAAGGGCCTGACAAATCTTCCCGTTTTCGATCTTTCTTGGTGGGTAGGCAAGGAATCCTTTACGCGCCCACCCCAGCCGTTGGGGGAACCCGCCCTCCGAGGACTGGGCTATCCTGCGGCGTTAGGCCCGAGAGAAAATAGGTCTACATCGGAGCAGATCATTGGCATTTTGAAAGAGGCTAAGGCGGGGGTAAGCGTCCAGGAGCTCTGACGCAGATATGGCTATTATCCTTCATGGAGGAAGATCGTCGCTCAATCCCCCTCTCTCGATCGGATTTTCGGATTAGTCGCGATTCTGTGCCGGGTTTGTGCCGGGTTTGTGCCGGTTCATTTCACAATGGGCGAAGTTCCCAAATGCCTCTCGCTTTGTGCAGGAGGCTCGCTCCTAATGGCTATAGAGAAGCCGCTCCCCCTTTTCCTCCAAGCAGTTCCAGATAACGGAGCCTGAGCTTGTAGAGCCTTATTGTCGGCACATCGGAGAGCCTCTGCTTCCC
Organism: Chlamydiota bacterium; assembly: GCA_037133055.1. Classification (GTDB taxonomy): domain Bacteria; phylum Auribacterota; class Tritonobacteria; order UBA1439; family UBA1439; genus UBA1439. The sequence goes on along the minus strand of JBAXOY010000080.1, from coordinate 13,723 downwards.
AATTATCTTCTCCGTCGCCTTAAGCGCCTCGGTCATGCTCCAAAGCCTCCCCGTTCTCAGCAGACTACTCCGATCCTGTAGATCCTTGAACACCGATCTTCTGAGGTGCGCTATCTCTCCGGCAGATTCCTTCACCAAGCGGTCCATCTGCTGCTTCGACCCGTCATCCCTTGCGGAGAAATGGATAGCAGTCCCTTTGTTTGCGGTGGAATCGCTGGACCTCCCTCTATCTTTTGTCTTTCCCATAAATCACCTCTTGTTCCCCTTTCTTCTGACCTCAACGTTATCCCGCACCGTACTTTCGCGATTATGCCACCCCTGCTAAATTGCCCAAATCCGCGAAAACCCGCCTGATTTCCGTAGTGGGAGCTATACAGAGAGTTCTAAACGTGTCCACTATGGGGAGCCAAAATAAGAAAAGCCCCAGAGATGGGGCTTTTCTTATTTTGGCATTGAGCGAGTGCAACCGAAGGTTGCACGAGTCGAGATGCCTTCCGGGACTGAGCGCGCCGTACGAGCGACCAAGCAAAGCGAGGGAGGCCCGAGCACTTCGGCAAGCGCAGTGTAAACTCCGTCGAGGGCTCTTGAAATCCCTTCCGGTATAAGTCAGTCAATAGTCGGGTCTTACCCCGATGTTTTCTGATGTCGTGGTTATGTCGCGATTTATGTCGCGATCTTGTCGCGATCCCGTTACTCCTTGCCCCTCAAGCGGTAATGTGCCGCCGGCCCTGCCCCTTCCTGCATTAGAAAGCCCTTCTCCACCATTGCTTTGAGATCTCTCTGAAGCGTCCGGCGGTTTGCCTTCGGGCACAGGACGACGTAGTCATCGAGGGCAATAGTGCCGTGCTCCAACGCATGCCCGAGAGCAGCCCGCTGCCGGTCGGAGAGGCGGTGTTTCCGGGTGAGCACGTCCGCCCTGATTACCCGCTCGCCCTTCTCCTGGACCTCTTTCATTTGCACGGCGAGCCCATCCGTGAAATACTCCAGCCATGCCGTAAGGTCCATTCCACCCGCCCGGACACTCTGAATTGCACTGTAATACGCCGCCCGGTCCCGGTCGTAGTATTCGCTTATGGTGAAGAGGCGCTTGAAGTCGTACCCTTTCCGGTAGAGGCAAAGTGTCGAGAGTAGCCTGGCGGTCCGGCCGTTCCCGTCCACGAAGGGGTGAATATGGACGAGCTGAAACTGCGCTACGCCGGCCTCCAGGACGGGATTGATCGACTTGGCCTTCCCGAGCCACGCGACGAGCTCCGTCATCAAGAGCGGCACATCATGGGGAGGCGGAGGCGTGTATACCACTTCCCTGGTGCGGATGTTTACGACGTAGTTCTGCCCGGTCCGGTACTGCCCGGGCATCCCCGCATCGCCCCGGACACCGCGCACGAGGCGCTTGTGTATCTCCCGAATGAGCCCCTCAGTTATAGACTCGCCGCTCCCGAGGTAGCCGGCCACGAGCTCGAATGCGTCCCGGTAGTTCAGGAGCTCGCGGGCGTCATCCGGGCTCGCCTCCGGGACAGCCTTCCCCGAGAGGAGGCGCTCCGACTGGTCCAGGGTGAGGTGCGTCCCCTCTATGTGCGTGGTGTGGTGAGCCTCGAGGACGAGCGCCCGGCGCTGCATCCCGGCGATCCAGTCCTCGGAGAGGCGGGCGGCCTCCAGGAACCCCCTCGCCCGCTCGATCCCCGTCAGCGATACCGCTGTGGCGTCTGAGATGGTGTACTTCGGTCTAAAAGTCATTTTACCCATCCATTCCCCGTCCACTTCCTCTTCCCGCCCGCGCCGCCCGTAGTGGTCTATTTTTGGTGCAGTTTTGGCTCAAATACGTTGCGCCTATGCCAGCGGGGGTTGTGGGCTTCCGATGCCTGCATTAAAGGCGAAACCCTCCGTTTTTTTTCTGCTATTTTTCTGCGGTATTTCTAACAGTCGCTAGGACATATCGGCTGATCTGTTCAGGGATGCTCATACTGCCCCTTCTTTCAGCAGATTGCCGTACATTCTCAACCTCGCTTCCAGAATCCGCTTGTCCGGCATCTTCGTCAGATACTCGGCCACTTTCATCTTGTGTGGTCCGTGCCGCAACAATAGCTCGACGTGTTGACGGCGCTTGGAGGTGCAGAGAATCAGCCCCACCGGCTCGTTCTCACCCCTCCGCCATTCATGCTCCTTCAACCACGCGAGGTAGAGGTCCATTTGGCTTTTATCGGCCGCGGTAAAGGTACCGATCTTCAATTCTATTGCAACAAGGCAATTCAGGCTGCGATGGAAGAAGAGCAAATCCAGGAAGTAATCGTCATCGTCAATCCGCATAGGATACTGTCGCTTAATAAAACAGAAATCGGTCCCAAGTTCGGAAAGGAATTGCTCCAGGTTCCGAATGATGGCGGCCTCAAGATCCTTTTCGGAGTAAGAATCTTTCAGTCCCAGGAAGTCGAGAACGTAGGGATCCTTGAACACATCATCATAACGGACAATCTCAACCGGCCCTTTCTGCTTCTCCCTTATCACCAATTGCCGGGAGTCCTTGGAAAGCGCCACGCGCTCGAACAGTCCGCGGTCAATCTGCCGCCGCAGTTCGCGCACCGACCAGCGTTGGTTAGCCACCTGTTCAAAATAGAACATGCGCCGGACTGAATCGCCCTGACTCAAAAGCAGCCGATAGTGCGACCAACCCAGGCGGTAATGTTTCCGGAAATCAATACGGATACGCTCACAGGATTCGGCAGACACCGTCTGCCGTTTTCTCTCTTCGTCCAATTCGGCAGACGGCGTCTGCCGAATCTCAAACATGTCATGAAATCGCCTCATATCCCTTAGATTATGAATGGAGTACCCTGAACCAAAGTCCCTTGTCAACATCGTCGCCAGGCGTTCCATCAAGAGATCCCCATATCCAGCTCGCTTCTCATCCTTTTGGATATCCTGAGTAATCACCCGCCCAATGTTCCAGTACAAATTCACGAGTGCCAGATTGGCCGAAGCCGCGACATGACTTCGGGCGGACTCAATCAGGTTCCGTATCTCCGCCGCCACTCCGGCGACAGCGGACAAATAAGTACTACCTTGCGCAAGGCTGTTTCTTTTTCCCACTGTCATCGTCTATTTGTCCTCCTCAAAATCGCATTTCTCAAGGAGATCACGCGGAATCTTCCTGATCTCAATATTGTCCGGAATATTCAGCCTGCTAACGCGCCGGGTGCAGTAGATCACAAGGGACTGGTTTCTATCAATATCCTCGGCCAGGGAATCGAGGTAGAGTTGAGTCAATAACCGGGTCGTGTCACTTTGACCGTGATGAGAATTCTTTTTGTTTGCGTAAGCACGGCGGTCTTTCTGCCTATATGTTGACTATGCGGAGGCCGTTACCATCTCGTTCTCTGATCTTCTCTGCAACCAGAGAACGATGGCATTTATTAGGGCGCCGTTCAAAACACATGAGGCAGCAATTGGCCTCAAGGACGTGCCGGTATGCTTCCTCGATGGCGAGATAATTGTCGTTAAGGTAGGTTGAGCATGACTGAAAAAAGGAATTATAGTCCTCGTCCTCTTTCAGCTTGTTCCTAATCGCTTTGGGACTCCCAAGCCGTTGAATATGGACGTATTCGATCCCTTCCTCCTCAAGCTTTTCCCGCAGGGAAGTTTTTGAAAATCCCGGCTTGCGCGATAAGGGAATTTCCCTCACGTCAACGACGCGATTTATCTGGGATTGCTCCAGGCGGGCAATGAAGGAATCCATGTCCGAGCCTTCATATCCGATCGTAAACAAGGCAATGGGCCGTTCCACCGTCCTCCTCCCAACGTATAGGCCGTAGAAATGGTATCAGACGGGCAAGGAATTGAAACATAAACCTTCACCGTCTGACGGCCAACATCTTCTTAAGCCCTGTTTCTGCGCCTTCCCGGAGAGCATGACAATCGGCCTGAGCTTCCTCTCTATGACTATCCGGGACAAGAGCGGATCCCCGAGCGCCTCGATCCCCCTCAAGCCCTGCGGGCAGAGCCGGAGGAGACCAAGCACCTGGGACACCCTGGCATGGGATAGGCCGATCGCCCTCGCGAAAGCCCTCCGGGACTGGAAAACCCCCTCTTGCATCGCCTCCGCCCACTCCCGGGCAAGGAAGATCGGGTTCCGGTAGGTTCGGATCGGCCTAATCCGCCGGCGGTCGGCCTCGAACACATAGTCGAACACGTCCCAAAGCAGGGTTCGCTCCGCCATCGCCCCGGGGAGCATTGATGTCGAACCACCATACAACGCCCCGTTGCTATTATTGCGCGCGATGGAGTACAGCCCATCGGACAAGGTGTCATAGCTCCAGGCCAGGGTGCGTGGGCGTGGGTCCGCCCGGCGTGGGCGTCGGGGGCGCGATGGGCGCCGGCAGGAGCTCGAACTGTGTGCTGTCAACGTTCGAGATGCGGCCCGAGACCTGCAGGGAGCTCATCCCCGGCCGCGCGAGCACACCGTAGAAGGTGTAGATGCCCGTCGGGTACTCGACCGGGAGCGGCCCGAAGTCTAGCTCTCCATCTATGTCGGCGATCGCGAGGTTCCGCACGATCGGGTTCTGGCTCGTGTAAAAGCGCCCCCGCGAGCCGATGTAGAGGAGCCCGCCGGTCGGCGGGACAACGCCGAGATAGGCGTCGGCGGGGGCGCCCGCCCACGACGGGTCCTGGAGCCGGATACGGTACCCGAGTACGGCGTTCTCCCCGGGGAAGAGCGTGTCGGGCGACGGCATGTGCAACTCCGCCGTGGGTGGCTTGCCGCTCGGCGTGGGCGTCGGGGTGAAATAAGCCTGTGTACATACTGCGTTCCATGTCCACGGTCCGCTACTCACATTGCCACAGCCAGAGATGGGTAACTGGTCGAGACCGTAGTTCCCGGAGGATGAGGTATCCGATAAAAACGTCCCCGAGGCATAGTAGGGGCCCGTGAAGGAAAATGAATTGCCGACGATGGGAATATTGTACGTGTGGGTGATTTTATACGCCCCACAACCGGAGACGGTGATATGGATGGCGAAGTTATAGACCTGCGTTCCGTCGGATGAAACGTAGAACTCTGTACTACCGTCGGCGGATTTCCAGAAGCCCGGCGTGATACCTCCGTAGAGCACTGCGCTGGGAACCCATATTATGCTGAGAACCATCCCGGCGAGCAACAATCTGTATTTCATAAGCCCCTCCCTTCGGTGAGCAGTCTAGCGATGTAAAGCGTAGCACTCTTGGGGGGGATAGGCAATCATCAGCGGGGGCCAAAGCGAGAATCGTTCTAATCCTATGTACTTGCTTTTCGCGGGGCAGGCTCAATACCGGCCTGAGCTTCCTCTCGGTGACTGCTCCGGATGTGAGAGAATCCCCCAGTCCTTCAATCTGTCCAAGCGCCTGTGGGCAAAGCCGCAGGAGCCCAAGCACCTGTGATACCCGTGCGTGTGATAATCCAAGCGCATGGGCGAACGCCCGGCGTGACCGGAAGTTGCCCGATCGCATTGCCTCCGCCCACTCCCGGGCAAGGAAAACCGGGTTCCGGTATGTCCGGATCGGTCTTATCCGCCGGCGGTCGGCCTCGAACACATAGTCGAACACGTCCCGAAGCAGGGCTCGCTCCGCCATCGCCCCGGAGAGTTTTGAAAAGGGACCTCAATCGAGGTCCCTTTTCCTTTTAGGGTTGAACGCGGCGCACCCTATTCCACCACGGTCTATTGCACTTTTCAGCGTATGCCCAGCGCAAACGCGATGCCCATCGCGAGCAGCGCGGCGACGACCGGGGACAAGAACCATGCGGAGAATATGGCCCAGAGTTTCTTTGAGTTGACGGTGTTCACCCCTCTGACGAGCCCCACCCCAGCAACCGCACCCACGATCGCCTGGGACGACGAGACCGGGATGGCGAGCTGCGTGAAGAAGTGGACGACGAGCGAGTGCGTAAGCACGGCGATGAGTGCGGAGAACGGGTCGAGCGCGGTGATGTCCTTGCCGACGGTCCGGATGACATTCCCCCCGTAGGTGAGCGCCCCGACTGCCATGGCAAGGCCGCCGAGCGTGGCGGCGAAGACGGCGTGTGCGTGCGTCGGATCGCCGAAGAATCCCGCATGGTAGAACGGCCCCGTTGTGACGACGACGTTGTTCGCTCCCATCGCGTACGCCCCATAGCAGCCGAAGACGAGGAGGCAGAGCTTGTAGACCGTGTTGAGATGCGGCATGTCCTTCACCGTGCGCTGGATAATCCAGCCGATCCCCCTGACGCCGGCATATGCAATCGCCGCTGCGGCGACGGGGAGGATTATCCAGGAGACAAGCCAGTAGAGTAGCTTCATCCAGCTTATCCCTCCCATCCCCATCGACAGGATGGAGATCCCCATCACGCCGCCGATGGCGTTCTGCGTGGTGGAGGTGGGGATGCCGAGGTACGTCTGGAACATGATGCTCACGGCAGCGGCGGTGGTTGCGACGGCCGCCTGGGAGAAGGAGACCTTGAACTCACCGCTCTTGTCGAACTTGTAGCCGTCGTAGAGCTTGTACCCCTCGAGGAAGGAGCCGATGAGGACGAAAGCCGCGACGCAGCCAACGGCGGTGCGGTACTTCACGGCGCCGGTGCCGACCGCCGTGCCGAACATGTTGGCGGCGTTGTTGGCTCCGATTCCCCATCCGAGGAAAAGGCCGCCGAAAAGTTTGACTAATGCGATCACAATCGCTACCTTTTGGTTTATGACGGGAGGCTGAAATAGGTCGCGTCGAACATTGTTGCCACTGCGGTGCCAAATACGTTGGCACCGTTATTCGCCCCGATGCACCACGCGAGGAAGAGTCCCCCGAGAAGCGCGCGACTGATAAACATGTGTGTATCCTTCGTGCTGGGTCATAGCCTTAGGAGAACGACCAGCTTTTTCATGGATATGTCCACCATATAGAGAGCGTCCGTGACCGGTGCCAGGAGTGCCGCCGTGCCCAGATCCTGCTTCGCGGCGAAGTCCTCGAACCGGGCTATCTTTGCCGCAATTTCTTGCAGTTCCTCTCTGGCCTTCTTCATGTCCGTGCGCAGATAGGCCCATGCGTGCATGAACATTTCCATAACCTTGCCCAAGGCGATGAAGACCTCGGAGAGATTCGCAAGCATGGTTCGCTCATTTGGTTGAAGGGATGCAATGAAGGAAATGAGGGCATCCATGCGGCGGGCGAGGGTCACTAGGCTGCCGGAAATCTCGATATAATGCCAGCGGAAGAACGGTAGCGAATCGCCGTTCGCCAGATCTCCGAATGCGGACATATGGAGCTGTATCGCCTCGTCACGCAGGGAAGACGGTCCGGTCAAAAGCTCAGGTTTTCGCAGCGCGGCGACAACCTGAGTGTGCAACCTGAGGAGCTGCTCCTCGACGATGGACAGAGCTTTGATGGAGAACATGACCATGGCCTGCCCTCCTTTTCTTGGCGACCCGTGAACAGTCTGACAGTATCTCCATCGCAGAAATAAGCAACTTCCGTGCCAAGAGTTCGAGGGAATGCAATCCCGCTGTCCAACAATGAAGCGAGCAAGGGGATACGGGCGAATATGGATGGGGGATACTGGGTGGCTCCTGTGGAGAATGAATGGATGCACACGCGTCCGTGTGCATGATTCTGCACGTCGTTGTGCAATGCCTTGCACAACGACGCGTTCAGGTGATGTTGTATTCCTTCAGCTTGTACTGGAGCGTCCGGAGGCTGATTCGCAGCCGTTCCGCCGCTTTGGCCCTGCTTCCGTTTTCCTGCTGGAGGACCTTGAGTATCACGTCCCTCTCGAAATCGCCGAGCAGCTTCTGAAGCGGCTCGTTCCCGGTCTCCGCGGGAGGGGGGACGACGGAGGCGAGGTTGCGAAGTCGTGTCGGGAGAAGGTCCACCGTGAGCGTGGGAGACTCCATGAGGATGAATGCCCGCTCGAGCACGTTTTCCATCTCACGGACATTGCCCGGCCATGGATATTCGCGGAAGATCTCCCGCACGTCGGGGGAGAGCGCCGGGACCGCTTTGTTCGACCGCTCCGCGTACTGCGCCAGAAAATGTCGCGCAAACAGTTCTATGTCCTCCGCCCTCTCACGGAGGGGCGGAAGATGGATCTCGACCACGTTCAGGCGCCAGTAGAGGTCCTCCCTGAAGAGCCCCTTGTCGACCATTTCCTTGAGGTCGCGGTTCGTCGAGGCGAGTATCCGGACGTCCGCGACCGTTTCGCGGTTCGACCCAAGTTTCACGAAGGATTTCTGCTCGAGGATGCGGAGAAATTTCGCCTGGAGGGCGAGGCCGAGTTCGCCGATCTCATCGAGGAAGAGCGTGCCTCCATCTGCGTACTCGAACTTCCCCTCGCGGTCCTGCAGGGCGCCTGTGAACGCCCCCTTGACGTGACCGAACAACTCGCTTTCGAGCAGCGGCTCGGGTAGCGCCGCACAGTTGACGGGCACGAAGCGCTTCTTCCCGCGCGGCCCGGAGTAGTGCAGGGTCCTCGCCGCGAGCTCCTTCCCCGTGCCGCTTTCCCCCGTGATGAGAACGCTCGCGTCGGAAAGGCACAGCCTTTTGATGAGATCGAGCACCGGAAGCATCACCCGGCTGGTGCCGATGAGGTCCTCATGGCCGGCCAGGGGGGGGGTCTCCGTCCCCAGTGCGGCGGTCTTCTGCTGCACGGATAGGCGCTCCTCCTTCCTAACCACAACGAGCAGCTCTTCGAGGTCTATCGGTTTTATCAGGTAGTGGTCCGCTCCGGACTTCAGCGCGCTCACCGCGTTCTCGACCGTCGCGTAGGCGGTGAGGATGATGATGATCGCGTCCGAGAGGGCCCCTCGGATCGCGGGAATGAGTTCCAGACCGTTGCCGTCGGGGAGGCGCACGTCCACCAGGTAGATGTCGTGCCGCTCCGACCGGATCTGCTCCCTCGCCTCCGCGAAAGTATACGCGCACGAGGGGGAGTATCCCTTCTTCAGCAGGAACTGGCCGAGGTTATCACAGGCGATTTTTTCGTCCTCGACAATCAAGACTTTCTTCATGCGTCTCCTCCCCCGCGGGCCGCCGGGAGAGAAATCCTCACCGTGGTTCCCGCCCCTTCCTCGGAATCCATGTCGAACTCGCCGCCGTGGGCCTGAACGATTCTCATCACATAGGGCAGGCCGCAACCCATCCCCCCGGGTTTTGTCGTGAAAGGAAAATCGAGGAGCCGCGCCTTCTCCTCCCTACCCATCCCCATGCCGGTGTCGCGGATGGCGATGACCACCCGGTCCCCGCTGCGTATGCCCTTGATGGTGAGTCGCCCCCCCGGCCTCATCGACTGGCAGGCGTTCAGCAACAGGTTGAGCACGGCCTGGCGAAACCGATTCCGGTCGACCTCCGCCGGCAATGCGACCCCCAGATCGAGTTCGATTCCGATCCCCAGCATCTCCACTTGTGGTGCGGCAAGCGCGAGCACGGCTCGAACCTCCTCTGTGAGATCCGAACGGGTCTTCTTCAGGGCGATGCTGCCTCCCGCCTCCACGAAATCCCGTATGGTCTGGTCGAGCCGCTTTATCTCGGAGTGGACGCATTCGATCTTCTCGATGATGCCGTGGGCTGGGAAGTGCCCTTCCCCGACCTCCTCCTTGAGCAGGCGAAGTGTGATCTCCATCGAGTTGAGCGGGTTCCGCACCTCGTGCGCGAGTTCGGCGGTCACCTGCCCGAGGACCGCGAACTTCGCCGCAACGATCAGCTGCTGCTGGGTGTGCATGATCTTATCCTGCGAATTTTTTAGCTCGCCGACCATATTCTGAAAATGCCGCGACAGCTCATGGAATTCCTTCCATCGCAAGTCCGGCATTGAAGCATCCATGTGCCCACGGGAAACACGATCCATGACTGGAAGCATCTTTTTCAGGGGAGAGGAGAAGTTCCGGCTTAGGAATACGGCAAGAACGGCGGCGAAAATACAAGCCACAATGAATGAGAGGGCGAGGGTGAGCTGGTTGACCCGCAGGGGCTTGAGGATGACGTCGCGCTCTTTCCACAAGAGCAGGCTCCCCAATGGGGTACCGCTCATATGATACACAGGGATTGCAACCCCCCACATCTCCGCGTTGTTGAGTCTGAAGACGGCCTTGGTGAGCTGGGGACCATCATGGGGGTTGTAGCGGGGCAATGTGGATGCCACGCTGGGGGCATTGAGGAAGGTACCAGCTATCAAGGTATCGCCTGCAAAGAGCGCGATGTCGAAGCCCGTGATGGTCTTGTAGATGTCAAAAAAGTCCCTGTTCAAGAGGACCCCTGTCATCAGGGTACCCGTGGGTTTATCCGGGGTGGCAAGAATAGGGGCGACAGCCCGCAGCGCGATTCCCGACGCACCGTATTCGATGTCGGCGTCTTCCCGGCCTTTCAGCGCGTTCTTGATGATAAGTTGCGATGATTTCTGTTCCCCGTACTCCTGGGGTCGGTGCCCCCTCGCGAGGACGTATCCGTTTGAATCCCCCACTTCGAGGAGGTCCAGATTCGAATATCTATAGAGCTCGGAAAGACGCTGTTCCATGACGGCGCGGTCGCGACTCGCGGCGGCCGACAGGATAAATCGGTCCTTCGCGTAGATTGCGGCGAGGTGGAGGAGGCTTCTCGATCGGTGTTGTATCTCCTCCGTTACCCCGCGGGCGACGCGTTCCGCCTGAGAATAGAATTCGCCTCGCGCCGTTTCCCTTAGGAATGTTTGGAACAATATGTATGCAAGAATAATCGGGACGGTGACGGTAATCAGGAAACTTGCATAGAGGCTTCCACGGTAGCTGAAACGCATCTCTTCCTCTCAATGGATCGAAGGTCTTTTCCTCAGAGGGGAATAGGGCAAAACGATGTGCGTCTAGGGACACCGCTATCCCGTCACGCAGAGTATATCAAAGCCATTTCCGGACCTCCTGATTGAAATACGCATTCCTTCAGTTCTATCATGTGGATGACATATTGAGATCCGGATGATGTAGGAATATCACTTTGCCGAAAGTGACGAAGGTTTGGGGGGGAAATACGCAATCACCCGTGGGAGGCCAAAGCGAGAATCGTTCTAATCTTCTGCATTTGTTCTTCACGGGGCAGACTCAATACCGGCCTGAGCTTCCTCTCGGTGACTGCTCTGGATGTGAGAGAATCCCCTAGTCCTTCAATCTGTCCAAGCGCCTGTGGGCAAAGCCGCAGGAGCCCCAGCACCTGGGATACCCGGGCGTGTGATAATTTAAGCGCATGGGCGAACGCCCGGTGTGACCGGAAGTTGCCCGATCGCATTGCGTCAGACCACTCCCGGGCAAGGAAGACCGGGTTCCGGTATGTCCGGATTGGCTTTATCCGCCGGCGGTCGGCCTCGAACACATAGTCGAAGACATCCCAAAGCAGGGTTCGCTCCGCCATCGCCCCGGGGAGCCAAAATGAAAAGGGCCAGATATTCGGGCCCTTTTCATTTTGGGATTGAGCGAGGGCTGCGAGTTTCCCGAAGGGAAAGACCGAGCCTGTCGAGGTCTCTCGAAATCCCTTGAGCCTCAATTGAGGCCCCTTTTATATTTCAGGTTAAATGCGTAGGATGAAGTCTTGCGAGCCTAAGTGCCCGGACGACAGCCCTGTATATCGACAGATGGCAGGGTGTCCTTTATGGGGAAATGGACTTGCGCGACGGCGGAGCCGCGGCGACGGTCAGAGCCAGCCGTAGTCCCCGTGGGTCCCGAACGGGGAGCCGTCGTCGGACCAGAAGCCGGGGGGTGGTGTCTCCGAAACGGGCTGGAAGTTCACGGTCCCCCAGGGCGTCGTCGGGGTCGGCGTGAATGTCGTGAAGCTGACATTGCTCACGCGCGTCTGCTGTGCGCTATCACCCCAGTAAAGATACTCGTATGTCGTCACCCCCCTGAAGCAATATCCCCACACCCAGCGAGTCAGTGTCCACTCGGTGCTTCCCATCCGGTCCGCTCCCAGCGGGGAGGTGATGAAATTCTCGCTGTCGCTGAGTCCCTCCCACAACTGTATATGCTCGACTATCTTGAGAGCGTCGGTTCTCAGGAGATTTGTCGCGGGGCAGGTCCATGTCTTGGATACCTCGCCCCATTGAGAGCCCCAAATCTCACCCATCGTCGTCCCCAGAAGAGTTTCAGATCCGTCCGCGTGCCTGATGTAAATGTCCGAGTACCAGTAGGGATTGCCCGCGCACCCCTCTCCGGGAGGCTCGCTCCAGATGATCATGTAGGTCGCATTGGAGCTGTTCTGGTTGCTCAGCGCATAGCATGTTTGCCCATTGACGGTATGGGTATCGGACCTGTAGTAAAAGGTCCCCGGGGGGGTCGTGGGTGCTATCGTCGCCGTAGGGCTTGTCGTCGGCGTGAAGGTTACCGTCGGGGTCACTGTGCCAGTGGGCGTCCTTGTTGGAGTGGTGGTGATTGTCGGCGTAGGTGTCGGCCCCGTCGGTGTTACGGTCGGGGTAAGGGTGGGGAGGGGCGTCAATGCCCCCACGAGGGCGTAAAGCCGGTTTTCGTCGCTGGATCCTACATAGACTTTCCCATCCGAGCCGAGTACGGGAGATTCCCATACCTGACCTGCCGCCACGTAGCTCCACACGAGCAATCCCGTGGGAGTCAGAGAGTAGATTCGGTTATCCCCGCTGCCAAAATATATCATGCCGTCAGGGTCGAGGGCCGGAAATGACGACGCGATGGCGTACCCTGCTGAATAGCTCCATGCAAGGGACCCGCGGGAGGTAAGAGAATACAGGTTAAAGTCCGTGGACCCGATATAGAGGGTATCCAACGAGCCGATGGCGGCAGAGGCAGAATTGAATGAACCCCCAGGTAAGTAGGTAAGATAGCTCCAGGCGAGAGCCCCGTTTGAACCGACAGCCTCAATCCGTCTTTCGACTCCAATGTATGCGGTTTCATCCGATGAGAGGGCGGGGGACGATTGTATGAACGCAGGCGTCGCATAGCTCCATAAGAGGCCCCCTTGAGAGCTGAGTGAGTAGAGCCTGCTGTCATCAGAGCCAATATATACCCTATCGTCGACCCCCAGCGCGGGGGAAGAGGACACATACCCGCCGGTCAAGTAACTCCACGCGATCGATCCGGCTGGGGAAAAAGAATAAAGCCGGTTGTCAGAAGACCCCACATAAATCCTCCCGTCGCTCCCCAAAGCAGGGGAGGATTGCACCCCTCCACCAGTCCTGTAACTCCACGCGAAACTTCCATCAAAGCTGATTGAGTAGAGCGCATAGTCCCAGGAACCCACATAGACCTTCCCGTCAGTCGCGAGTGCGGGGGAGGAGGAATCCACTCTGCCTCTTGTCATATAGCTCCATGCAAGAGTGCCGTAAGGAGTTACGCAATGTATCGCATTGCCACTGGAGCCGAGATATATCCTGCCGTCCGCACCCACCGCAACGGATGACACGTACCCCATTGTATAGCTCCAGGAGAGAGCGCATGATTGTGAGCGGCTGTACAAGCCCCTCGCAGTGTGCTGCACATCATGCCCGAACATAGGCCACGGTGAGGAGGCGGGCTGCGATGCGGAGAAGCGGGGAATAATCAAAGCAACCAAGAAGGCAAACACGCACAACATTATCCTGCGTCTCACGACACACTCCTCCATGGCCCGGTAAGGATAGAGCCCCACTCTGCCCGCTTTTTAAATGTAAATATCAAAAACTATTGGAAAACGCAAGGACTAATTGCAGACGTTCCCTCTCACGAGTCGATTTTTGCGTCAGAATCAATTCTGGCCTCTACTAGTCCAC
>JBAXOY010000079.1:0-14808 GCA_037133055.1 Chlamydiota bacterium | reverse complement strand
AATGCCCAATGTCACAACCAACTGCAATTGTTTACCTTATAACCGGACAGTACTGGCCCCGCTGCGTGAAATTAGTGCTTTCGATAAACCGGTCGGACCTGTCTGACATGGTGCCCTCCTTCCGCCCCGGTTCGGGAGAAAAGGCGATGTGGTATATCCCCCCCGGGGCTGATCTGATTTCAGATTGCGGATAGGGGGATGGCACGCTACAATGGCCTGAGATGCGGGAGGAATACGAGAGTCCGATTCGCAACCAGACCGGGGAATACGGCGGCCTTGCGTATGAGGGGAGGGAATCAATGCGGGTGCTGCATGTCGTCACGTTCGGGATAGGGATCATCGGCGTCTCGGTGATCCTCTGGGGCGTCGTGACGAGCCTGAGGGAGTTCGTGGCGGAGGAGTCGCACGGGCTCGACGGGGAAGACACGTGCCGGAGGAGGGAGATACTGCGGCGCCACCTCGGCTCGTACCTGCTGCTCGGCCTCGAGTTCATGATCGCCGCGGACATCGTGAACACCATCGTCAAGCCGAGCGTGAACGAGCTGATCGTCCTCGGGTCGATCGTCGCGATACGCACGGTGCTGAGTTTCTCCCTGAACAAGGAGCTCACTGGCAGCAGCCGTGCCGAGGGGTGAACTGCGGCCCCGGGTAAGCCGGGGATAGCCGCCCCGTGTCCGCGGGCCGTAGCGCAGACCCTTGCCCGGACTGCGGCGCGGACTTCGAATAGTCGGGGCCCGACCCTGTACACATGAGGTGTGGCGATGGTGTATTCGCTCGACATATTCGGGACATTTGTCTTCGCCGTGTCGGGGGCGTTCCGCGCCCTGAAGCACGAACTCGACCTTCTCGGCGTGATGGTCCTCGCGGTTGCGACCGGAATCGGGGGCGGCATCCTGAGGGACGTCCTGCTCGGCGCCGCTCCCCCCGCGGCGTTCCGCGACGAGACCTACATCCTGGCCTGTCTCGCCGGCGGTCTGCTCGTCTTTTTCGCGGCCCGGAGGATCGCCACGCGGTGGGACTGCGTGATGGCGGCCGACGCGGTGGGCCTCAGCGTCTTCGCGGCGATCGGCGCGGAGAAGGCGGCGAGCTGCGGATTCGGCGTGATCGGCGTCATCGCGATGGCGGCCATCACCGCGACCGGGGGCGGCGTCATCCGGGACATCCTCGTCCGCGAGATCCCGGTAATCCTCAAGGCCGATTTCTACGCCACCGCAGCGCTCGCGGGCGGCGCGTGCCTGGTCGCGGCGCGATGGCTCGGGTTCTCCCAAAAAATCCAGCTCCTCTCGGCCGCGTCGACGGCGCTCGTCCTCCGCCTCGCGGCGATGCGCTTCGGGATCTCACTTCCCAAAGCCAAAAAACTGCCCGACTCCCCCTCCCGCCTCACGCAGAACCGCAAGGCGGAACACGAAACGGAGCCCAACGCGCACGCGGGGCGTCAGGGGGATTGAGTCGATGTATTTCATGCATGTGTTCCTTGCCGGATGCACGGCCCTTGCGGCCACCACGCTGGGGGCCGCGGGCGTTTTCGTCATCAGGAAGATCCCCCCCGCGCTCTACGCCACTGTCGTCTCGTTCTGCGCGGGGATGATGGGGTTCTCGGCCCTCGAGATGCTCAACGAGGCGCATTCGCTCGGAGGGCACCGCACGGCCCTCGCCGGCCTTATCGCGGGGATGGTCGCGTTCCTCGTGATGGACAAGCTTATGCCGCACGTCCACATGGCGTTGCGTGGGGCGGAGATCGGCGAGGCAAAGAAAAAGGTCGCCATGCTGGTCGGGACGATCACCATCCACAACATCCCCGAGGGGTTCGCGCTCGCCGCGGCGTTCGCCGGATCCGCGTCGCTCGGCTGGCTGGTCACCCTCTCGATCGCGCTCCAGGACATCCCCGAGGGGCTCATCGTCTCGGCGCCCGCCGCCTGTTACGGGGTGGAGACGCGGCGCTCTTTCTTTTGGGGGGTGTTGTCCGGGCTGGTGGAGTTCGCGAGCGCGATCGCGGGATTCCTATTTCTCCGCGCCATGTCGGCCGCCACGCCGTTCGCGCTCGGCTTCTCGGGGGGGGCGATGACATACGTGATCTTCTCCGAGCTCCTGCCGGACGCCATGCAGGCCGAGAACCGATATGTGGCGCTGGGGGCGGCAATCGCCGGGTTCGCGGCGGCGTACGGCTTCGGGGCGCTGATCGGGTTCTGACCTGGGGGGGCGCCGGCTACCCGGCCGCCGGGGCGGGGCAGAGGAGGGCGACGAACTTCTCCACCTCGCAGCCGGAGTTCTCCGCGGCGTTCCTGATGCGGCTCACGACCTCGTAGCGCGCTTCGATTCCGCGCGAGACCGCCGCCCTCGCACCCCCGCCTTCCAGGAGCCCGAGGACCGACACGGCGAAGAGCCAGTAGAGGAGACTTTCCATCCGCTCCCTGTTGAACCAGGGGACGCCGTTGTATTGATTGAAGCCGAGGTAGAGCCGCGCGTCGCCGTCGTTCAGGAGATCGCGGAACGCCGCGACCGCCTCCGCCTCGTCTCCCGCATCGCACCAGCGGGCATAGCCGGTGAGGACGGCGAGGAGCGTCGCGCGCTGGGCCGCGGCCCAGGGGTCGAGCCCGTGCCCGTGGAGGGCCTTCGCGAACGCCTTCCCGAGCAGGAGTTCGTCCATGATCGCGACGCCCTGCGCCGCGTCGTCGTCGCGCGTCCGCACCGCGCCGAGATTGTGCGTCACGGCCCAGGCGAGGGCCGTGGCGTGGAACGCGCTCCCCTCGTCGAGCCCGGCGCGGAGGTACTCGGCAGCGGGCGATGCCCCCTTCTTCATGCGCCCGAGTTCAGCGACGGCGTCCACGCCGGCCATGATCCCCTCCCGCACCTTCCGCGCGTCGCACGAGGCCCCGGTGAACTTCGCGGTCGCGCGGACGAGCTCGCCGGCGGCCTTCGCGAGTTCCGCGCGCGTCTTCGCGGGGTCCGCGACGAAGGCCTCGACCGCGGCCCTGCCGACGAGGCCCGCGAACGGGGTGTGCACGGGATCGAGGATCATCTCCCGCACCGCCTCCTCAACGCTCGGCACCCCCTGCCAGCCGAGCGCCGCCGCGAGCTTCCCGTAGTAGCCCGCGGGGCCGTCCGCGACTTCCCTGAAGTCGAGATAGACGGTGAAACGGAACGCCCCGAGGCGGGCGTAGATCCCCTGGCGAACGAGCTCGCGGGCGGGCCGCAGGTGCTCGAGATTCGTCACGCTGTTCCGGAAGATGTAGTACAGGCGGGGTCCCGCGTTCAATCCAAGCGCCTCGGCGATCGTCCTCTGGACGACGCGCTTCTTCGCGGGGTCGTCGTAGTCGACCGCCATCCCGCACGAGGTCCGGATCCACCCCTCCGTCTCCTGGTACTTGTTGTGGTAGAGCACCACCGCCCGCTCGTCGCCGGAGCGGTTCGAGTAGGCGAAGACGTTCTCGTCCACCCTTCCCCGCGGGGTGAAGAAGTCGTAAAGGGCGAAATGCTCCACCCCGCTGAACAGGTGCCGCTTCCGCATCAGCGGGAATATCTCGGCCTCGTGGCGCCGGACGAGGTTCCAGTCGACCCCCTCGTTCACGTAGGCGCGCCGGTACTCCATGCCGTATCTCTCGGTGAATCCCTCGATCTGCCCGTGCCCGAACATCGGGAGGCCCGGCATCGTCACCATCATCAGGCAGATCCCGAAGTACTTGTCCCCGCTCCCGAACTGGTCGATCGCCGTCCGCTCGTCCGGGTTGTTCATGAAGTTGACGAAGCGCCTGAGGATCCGCGGATCGAACTCGAGGACGTTCTTCACCACGCTCCGGTACTTGTCGTTCTCCTCCATCTTGAGCATGTTCATGAAGGCGCTGTTGTAGACGCGGTGCATCCCGAGCGTGCGGACGAAATACCCCTCCATCATCCAGAACGCCTCGGCGAGGAGGAGCGTGTCGGGCATCTCGCGGGTGACGCGGTCCACGACCTCTCGCCAGAACTCGTGCGGCATGTGGCGGTCGAACTCGTCGCGCATCATCCCGTGCTCCGCGCGCGAGGGGATGCCGCCGCCCGTGCCGGGGTGGGGGTACCAGAGGCGCTGGAAATGCTTCTTCGCGAGCGTCATGGCGGCGTCGAGGCGGATGATCGGGAAGCGCTTCGCGACGTCGAGAATGGTCCGGATGACCGCCTCCCGGACATCCGCACGCAGGAAGTCGAGCTGCGCGGTGTCGTTCCAGGGCATGCTCGTGCCGTCGTTCCCGTGGTAGAGGTAGCTCACGGCGCCGGTCCGGTTGTCGCGGCGCTGGAAGACAACCGCGGCGTCGCGACGGCTCCAGTAGCCGTCCTCGATCTGAAGCGTGACGGTCGGGTCCCCGGAAAGGTCGGGGCCGGTGAAGCGGTAGCCCGGGAACGGCGGGCAGTCGAGCTGGATGTACCGCTCGGGGTGCTCAATGACCCACTTCGAGTAGATCCCGGTGTGGTTGGGGACGACGTCGGTCGCGAGCCGCAGCCCGCGCCGCCATGCCCGGTCCTTGAGGTTCCGGTACGCCTCCTCACCGCCGAGGTCGCGGCTGATCGAGTAGTCGTAGAGCGAGTAGGCGGAGGCGAGCGCGTCGCGGTTGCCGCAGATCTGCTTGATCTCCCGCGAGGCGGGGCTCCGCTCCCAGACGCCGATGAGCCAGAGGCCCGAGAAGCCCCAGCGGGCGAGCGTGTCGAGCTCCTCGTCGGGGATTTCGTCGATGCGCCGGATCTCCCTGCCGTATTTCCTGGAGAGCTGGTCGAGCCAGACGTAGGTGCTCTTGGCGATGATGACGACCTTCGACATCCAGTCGCGGTCCTCGGTGAAGCGCTCGTACTCGGGCGAGTCGACATATCTCGCGTACTCGGGATACTCGGCGTCGTAAAGCCCCTTGAACGTGAGGACCTGGGTGGGCCCTGCGCCGAGCCACCCCGCCTTCTCCTCCTCCTTCAGGAGGTCAAGGGCCGTGAGGAGACGGTAGTAGAGCGACTCCGGCAGGTACTCCCGCCACTTCTCCCTGATGTAGGAAAGCTGGCCCTGGAGCGAGTCGGGCGCCGCGGCGAGCGGCTCGCGGAGGAAGTCGAAGACCGGCTTCACCTCGCGCCCGAAGCCCGGCTGCAGGCGGAAGAAATCCTCGAGGACGCGAAAGAGGTCCGGGTAGGCGGTGCCGCGCGCGAGTTCGTCGTCGCTGAAGAGCTCTAGAGACGCGGCGAGCGCGGGATTCGAGTTCGCGAGGGAGAGAAGGAGGAGTTCCGCCGCGGCGAGCTGCGCGTTGGGGATATCCCCGGTCTCTCCCGAGAGAAAGTCGCGCGGCGAGACAGCGCCCCTCAGCAGCGCCTGCGGGGGAAATAGGGCGACGAACTGCTCGAGCGTGCCGCGAAGGGCGCCGGGCGGGAGCTGCGTCTTCGCCTGTTTCAGCCCCTTCCTGAACGCGGGCGGGTTCTTCGTTTCGCAGTAGGTCCGGATGATGCAGCGGAAGATCTCGTTGAGGAGCCCGGTGGCGTTGAGCTGCCCCGCCTTGATCGGACGGTGGGCGAACGCCTGCGTGTCCTGCCTCTCGTAGATGCGCTTGACGAGCTGGCGGAGGACGCGGAAGTCGGGGACCCGGATTTCCCCCTTCTCGGGGAAGACGCCCCGGCCGAGTTCGTAGCGCTCCCACTGTGCGCGGGAGATCGGAAACTCGAGGGGGTAATACGGCCTGCGTGGATGGCGCGCGCGTGGGCTCATGGCGGACCATTATAGCGGGAGGGGAGGGAGAGGGGAACAGGAATTGTGAGCTCGGAGTGCGGCCTCAGGTACGGCAGGGTGACACCATAATTTCCCTCCCCCCTTGAGGGGGAGGGGCAGGATGGGGGGTGACAATACCCCCCTATAACTGACAGCGCGGAGACGCGAATCGTCAGAGCGTCACCATGACCGTCTGCTGCGCATACGTGATGATGTTCGCCACTGTGGCCGGCGCCCCTGCGGGGAGCACCGCCAGGACCGCGTCCCAATTCCCGGTCTGGGTGTTAGCGCAGACGACGTGGCTCAAGAGGTCGCGGCACTGGCAGGTGGACGGGTTGACTATCCCGCGTACGTAGGGATGGATACCCGGCGCAACGCCATTCGGGTATAGCGCCGAATACGCGGCGCCCGCGGGGCTGAAGACCACAAGGTAGATATCCACCCTCTGGTTGCCGAACGCGGGGATGCAGCCGAAGAACTTCAGTTCCTGCCCGGGGGAGACCACCTTCGCCCCGAGGCTCAGCACCGCCCCGTCGCAGGCGAT
This sequence comes from Chlamydiota bacterium, assembly GCA_037133055.1. GTDB lineage: Bacteria > Auribacterota > Tritonobacteria > UBA1439 > UBA1439 > UBA1439. Next base: position 8,554 of record JBAXOY010000079.1, on the reverse strand, counting down.
CGGCGTCGGCGTCGGAATTGCCTCGACCGTGCAACCGCTCATCAACACGAGGGCGATGTGGCCCGTCTCCACCGGCTCCAACGAGTCATGCGTGTCCTGCCGCATGACGGCGCTGTGCGCCCCGGCGGCCAGGAGCGCCGAGAGGCCGAAGAGGCCCCCGGCGCCGCGGTCGTCGATGCCCGACAGGTAGCGGTCAATTTCCTCCGTGACGGGCGCCCCGTCCATCAGGGCGTCGAGCTCGATGATGCGCGGCCCCGGACCGCCGCCGCTCTGCACGTTGAAGCTGGCGGCAAGGAAGATGCTGCTCGGCCCGTCGAGCAGGAGCGACGTCAGGCTGGGGATGATCTCGGTCAGCACGGTGGCCGCCGTCGAGGTCATCTCGTCCACCACCACCTGGGAGACCGGGAGTGTGACGCCGCCGCCGCCGTCGTCGCTCAGGGCGACGGCGAGGAGCGTGGCATTCATCGTACGTATCTCGCCGCTGTCGGTCGCGTGCCGCGCCGTGACGACGTGCGTTCCCGCCGGGAGCTCGCCGCTCAGCCCGTCGAGCAGGACCGCCCCGAGGTCATTCGCCCCGGACAGATACCGGTTCGAATCATGCCCGACCGTCACCCCGTCCACCTGGAGGTCCCACGTCCCGGTCTTGGCGGCGCCGTCCACGGACTCGGCGTTCAAGGCCGCCGAGACATAGATGCGCGAGGGCATGTCGAGCGTGACCGTCGTGCCGAGTCCCGTGACGTCCGTGAGCGAGGGAGACGTGGTGGTCGCCCCCGCGGGCCCGAGCGACGAGACGCCGCTGTTGAAGCGGGCCCCGGAGGAGGTCAGCAGGGAGAAGGCGACGATATTTGCGTTGCGCGTGACGAGCGTCTTCGGCGGGTCGCTCGTCGCGTGCCGCAGCCGGATCGTATGGTGTCCCGGCGGAACGTTCTCGAACAGGGCCACTGCGCCGCAGAGTCCGAGGTCGAAATCTCCCTTCAGGTAGCGCTGGATCTGCTGGCTGGAGGAGAGATCGTCGAGGCGCAGGTCCCACGTTCCGCAGCCTGCCCCGCTCGTCGATTGAGAGGAGAAGGAGCTGAACGCCGCGATGGATCCGGTGACGGGGAGAAAGACGCTCGTCTCGAGGCCCGTGTCCTGGAGGGTCGTGCTGAACGTCGCGGCCGAGAGCAGCGAGTCCCCGTGGATATCGAGACAGGCCACCGGCGGAGGAGGCGGCGTCGGCGTGGGAGTCGGAGTCGCTGTCGGCGTCATGGTGAATGTGCCCGTTGAGGTCGGTGTCGGCGTGGGAGTCGGCGTTTCGGTCGGCATCGGGGTGGGCGTCTCCGTCACGGTCGGCGTCCCGGTCGGCGTCTCCGTGGGCGTCTCGGTGGGCGTCTCCGTGGGCGTCTCGGTGGGAGTCTCGGTCGGCGTTATCGTGGGCGTTAGCGTAGGTGTTTCCGTGGGTGTAACGGTGGGACTGGGGGTTGATGTCCGTGTGGGCGTCGCCGTCCGCGTGGGCGTCGGCGTGGGCGTCACGGTCGGCGTCTCGGTCGGCGTGAAGGTCGGCGTAGAGGTCGGCGTCTCGGTCGGCGTCTCGGTCGGCGTCTCGGTCGGCGTGAAGGTCGGCGTCCGCGTGGGCGTTTCCGTCGGCGTCTCCGTGGGCGTCGGGGTTATCGTCGGCGTCTCCGTGGGCGGCAGGGTGCCGGTCGGCGTCTCCGTGGGCGTCGGGGTGATCGTCGGTGTCGGGGTGATGGTCGGCGTCTCGGTCGGCGTTTCCGTCGGCGTGAGGGTCGGGGTGATGGTCGGCGTCCGCGTCGGGGTCGGCGTCCGCGTGGCTGTCGGTGTCGGGGTCACCGTCGGCGTTTTGGTGGGGCAGAAATTCACCGTGACGCGCGTCTCCGGGAAGGCGACGAAGGCGTCGCCCCCCTGATAGTCGGTGTAATTCACCTGTGAGTCCGGATAGACATCCACCAGTTGGTCGGGCACGGCCGGGTTGAGGGAAACGCTGAAGGTGATCGTGTGCACGTCGCCGAGGGCGATGAGGCCAAGGTTCCAGGTCAGGGTCTGCCCGACGGCGGTGGTGGGGGCCGGGATCGCGGAGTCGGGGATGTAATGGACATCCGGCGGCAGGAAATCGGTGACGACGGCGTTGGTGCCCGCGGTGTTGGTGATGGTGTTGGCGATCGCGTCGAAGATGCCCTGGAGATCGGCGGGGTTGTTCGTCTCGAAATAGTCGCTCAGGCTCGACGCCATCGTCTGGAGGACCTGCCGCGCAAGGGCCTGCGTGGCGGGCGAGAAGACATTCAGGCCGAGGCCGACGGTGAATACCGTCGTGCCGGCGGATTTGGCGGCCGCGGCCTGGTTGATCGCGTCGTTGGTGCAATTGTTCGCGGTGGTCGGCTCGTCGGGGCAGATGTTGCCGCCATGGCTGCGATTGGCGACGCCGTCGGTCAGGACCACCATGACCTTGACGGCGATGGGCCGGCCGTTGGTCGCGATGTCGTTTTGCCCCACGAACACGCCGTCGCCGATATTGGTCCAGCCCGAGGCGGAGAGGCCATCGATATCGGTTTTGACCTGGGAGAAATTGGAGGTCAGGCTGTCGTCCAGGGTCGCCGTCGTGGAATACGAGGCGAGCCCTACCCTGTCCTGAAGCGGGTCGAGCTGGTCCACCATGCTCTTTGCGGCCACTTTCATATTGGCGAGCTTGGTGCCGCTCATCGAGCCCGAACAGTCGAGCACCAGCATCACATCCAGCGGGAGACGTACGCACACCGAATCGCCGGCGCCCGTCACCGTAAGGGTGACCTGCGCGGTCTCGCATGCGGGAAGCGGCGTGACCGACTTGCCGGCGACGAGATGCGGCGTGACGCCGGGCGTGCAGGTGGGCGTCCTCGTGGGCGTCGGGGTGATCGTCGGCGTCGATGTCCTTGTCGGCGTGCGCGTGGGGGTGACGGTCGGCGTCCTCGTGGGTGTGCGCGTGGAGGTCGGGGTCCGAGTCGGCGTCGGGGTCCGCGTGGGCGTCCGAGTCGGCGTCGGGGTAATCGTCGGCGTGGGGGTGGGCGGGGGCTGCGCGCACATCCCGAGCAGGACAAGCGTGATGTTGCTCGCGGCGATCTGATTCGTAGAGGAACTCGTCGCGTCCCGCATGAAGGCGGCGTGCGAGCCGGAGGTGAGCAGCCCGCTCAACCCGAAGAGGCCGCCCGCGTCGAGGTCGCTGGCGGCGGAGAGGTCGTGAAGCCCGGTCGGTGAAACGGAGACGCCGTCTATGCGCAGATCGAAGCTCGCCGTCCTCGAGGTGGTGCCGGCGCCGGGTATCTCGCTGCTGAGGCTCGATGCGGCGAAGATCGGGCTGTTGCTGCCGAGGGAGAGGGCGAGTTGCGTCTGGGTGATGTTCGCAAGCGTCGTCGAACTGGTGGAGAGGGCCGGGGTCCCGTAGGTCACCTGCGCCGACTGGAGCGTGTAGCCGCCGCCCGTCGAGGTGCTGAGCGCGATCGCCTGCAGGGTAGCGTTGAACGTCAGGATCTCGGCGGCCGCGACGCTTGTCCTGTGCTGCACCCTGATATCGTATGTCCCCGGCGCGAGCTCGTCCGAGAGCCCCTGGAGCATCACGCAGCCCATGTCGCTGGCCCCGATCAGCCCACGCTGGACCGGCTGCCCGACGGTGGTGAAGGTGACGCCGCTCCCCACCTGGACCTCCCATTCACCGGTGCGGTCGGAGGCGGGGGGGATCTGCTGCGCGTCGAGCACTGCGGAAACGAAGATGCGCGCCGGTGCGTCGAGGGTCACCTGCGTCGCCAGACCGGCCACGGGGCTGAAGCTCGTCCCGTTGGTCGAGTCTCCCGTCGCGTCAAGGGTGTCGACGCCGTAGTTGAAACTTGCCCCGCACGACGTCGTGAGCGGGAAGGCGACCATGATCGCGTCACGGGTCACGAGCGTTTTCGCATGCGTGGGGGACGCGTGCCGCAGCCGTATGGTGTGGTTGCCGCTTGAGAGCCCGGTGAAGATAGTGACCGCCCCGGCCATGTCGGTGTCGAAGACACCGCTCAGGTAGCGCTGGATCAACTGGCTGGAGGTCGTGTTGTCCACCCTGAGGTCCCAGGTGCCGTTCCCGGTGTCGCTGGTCGACTCGGCGGTGAAAGATGTGTAGACGGCGATGGCCCCCGCCGAGGAGAGGTTGACCGTGACCTCGAGGCCGGTGTCGGCGAGCGTGGTGCTGTTCGTCGACGCGGTCGCGAGCGTGGCGCTCTGTGGGCCGATGCAGCAGGGCTGTGCATGCGCGATGGTCGAGCAGAGGAAGGGCAGCGCGGCGGCGAGGAAGGCGGCCGCCCGCCCGGCCCGCAGGCCGGCGCGGTACACGCGGGGCATCGGAAAAATGAGCGCTGAGTGCATTTCCATGATCGTTCTCCTCTTTGAGAGAATGCAAGTATCGTGGAGGCAGTATAGCAGTTTCATTCCGCCGACAATAATATAATTTCTTGTAATAAAAACAGCCCGGATACGACTAATAGGGTGAGAGTATTTTTAGGTGGGCGTGTCGGATCGGTGCGGGCGCCCGGGAACGGTATGATCATGCTGGACTGGTTTGACCTGACGGTATGACCGCGTGCGGCGGCCGTGCGGCTCACGGCTCCGGCACGGAATCGCCCCGGACGCGGTCGGCGAGGGATCGCATCCGGGCGCGCGCCTCCGCGAGGGACTCCGCGGGGAGCTCGGCGGTGATCACCTCGTCGCCGTCCCCGGCCACGGCGAGCACGTCGCCCCACGGGCCGACGATGGTGCTGCGGCCGTAGCGCGCGGGGCCGCCGGGAGGGGTCCCGGCCTGATCGGGGGCGAGGAGGAAGCAGCCGGTCTCGATCGCCCGGGCGCGGCAGAGGACATGCCAGTGCGCCTGGCCGGTGAGCTTCGTGAATGCCGAGGGGACGACGATAATCTCGGCCCCGTCGAGCGCGAGGCGGAGTGTCTGCTCCGGGAAGCGCAGGTCGTAGCAGATGCTCGTTCCGATGCGGGCGAGGGGGGTCTCGATGATGGGGGCGGGTTCGCAGCCCGGGGAGAGGTAGTCCCGCTCATCGTGCGCGAAGGAGCCGCGGAACTCCACGCGGAAGAGGTGGCGCTTGCGATAGGCGCCGATAAGCGAGCCGTCGGGGCCGAATGCGACGAGGGTGTTGTACGGCTTCCCGCCCTCGCGCCGCTCGGGGATGCTGCCGGGGACGAAGTAGACGGAGTGTCGGCGGGCGAGCTCGGCGAGGCGCCCGGTCAGTGCGCCGGGGATGGCGGCCGCGTGTGCGGAGATACTCTCGGGCGTGCAGGGGCAGAGGAACAGTTCGGGGCCGCACACGAGCTTTGCGCCGCGCGCTGCGGCTTCGCGGAGCCCCTCCTCGATGCGGCGGAGGTTCGCCTCAGGATCGTCCGCGACCTGGAACTGGATGAGGGCGGCGGTGAATGTCTTCATGGCGCGTGAGGGTGACATGCCCGCGGGAGGAGCGGCCTCAAAAGTTCGGCATCCGGGCGTTTGAGGTGTTCGCCTTCTGGATGACCTGGCGGACCTTCATCCCCTGGTCCACGGCGGTCTTGCCCGTGGCGCGCTCGATCATCATCTGCCCGCCCGAGGCCGGCTGCGCGGGAGCCGTCGAGGAGACCGTGGCGGGCGTCCCGGCTTGATCCCCCGGCGTATGGACGTAGCGGTAATACGCCGCGATCGCAGCGGCCAGGAGTATGATGAACAGCAGCACTTTCATCGTATGCCTCCCCGGGAGCCTGTCCGGCCGGCAGGTATTCGCCGGCGCATTCGGTTTCCCGCATCAGGGGTAGTATCCGCCAGGCGATGCGGCGTGTCAAGACAGTTCGGGCATGCTGTCGGGAACGCTGTTCGGGCATGCGACGCAAAAGGGTGTTAGTCCCAAGCCCGGATCTCGATGGTCCGCGAGTCGAGATATCCCGGGATGGCCCCGCGCTCCGACGGGGGGGAGCCGGGGGGGACGAGACCGGCGATGACGGTCCATGTGCCGGGCGGCGTTCCGAAGGGAATCGCGGGGAAGGCGAGCACGGGAAGCGACACGGGGACCGCGAGACCGGGAACGCCGCGGAGGAACGGGCGGACGCCGGGGACGAGCGCACCCGGGGTATCCGGGCTGCACGAGTAGGTCCCCCCCGGGCCGGTGACGACCACGTACGCGTCGAAGCGCGCCGCGACCGGGCGGACGGCGACCTTCACCGTCAACGGTTCTCCGGGGGCGGGTGCGGCGTTGCTCGCCGTGAGACTCAGGAGGGGAGCGAAGGCGAAGACCGCCCCGCCGCCGGGCCTTCCGCCGACCGCGGCATACGCAATGCCGCCGGGCATCGGGAGAAGATCGTAGACGTTCGGCGCGCCCTTGAACGCGGCGACTGGCCGCCAGCCCTGCCCGTCCGGGGCCAGCGCGTGGATGGCGCCGTCGGTTCCGGTTCCCGCGAAGAGGGTGCCGGAAACATCCGCAAAGCTGAAGACGGCGTACGCGAGAGGGCTCAGCCTCCCGGTTGAGCGCCACGGGGCTCCCTCCCAGGATGTCGCGAACACCGTCCCGTCGCAGCCGGCATACATCGTCCCGTCACCCGCTTCCGCGAGACGGAAGATGTGGGAGGCGTCCGGAGGCCCCCCGGTGCCGTCCCAGCGTGCGCCCCCATCGCGCGTCACGAAGACGCCGCAGTCCGTGCCCGCGTAGACGGAGCCGTCGGACGCGGCGAGGAGGCAGTAGACGAACCGCGCGCCCGCGAGTCCGCCGGTCTCGTCCCACGATGTGCCCCCGTCTCGCGTCACGAAAACGCGGCCCTCGGGCCCGGTGCCCGCGTAGAGGGAGCCGTCGGATGTCCGCGCGAGTGATTTGACCTCGGACACGCCGGGTGCGGAGAACGCGGCGGACCACGATGCGCCGCCGTCGACAGTCCTGAAAAGGGTCCCCCCGGGCGACGTCCCGGCGTACACAGCGCCGCCCTGGGCCTGGAGAAGCGCGTAAATCTGCCGCGCGCCCGGGAGTGCCGCGGTAAGGGACCATGTCGCCCCGCCGTCGTCCGTCCTGAATACCGCGCCCTTGGGTCCCGTGGCCGCGTAGAGCGACCCGTCGTCCGCGGAGAGGAGGCGGAAGGCGTCATCCGCCCCCGGGAGGGGGGCGGTCCCGGACCATCCCCACGTCTCCGCAAGGCCAGACGCGGCCGGGACGCTGAGAAAGGCGGCGAGAATAAGAAGGGTGAAACGGTGCATAAAAATAGTATAGCACGGAAATGGTCGCACTGCCATTTTCCGCCATTCCCGCTGCCGGTCTCACGTGGGGGGACAATCATTTCTCTGGACATCGGCGGCTTTCCTGATATCATGACGGCGTGAAGTGACTCTGGTGCGGGTTGCAGCAGCCTGCGCCCTGTAATGGAGGCCTCGCGCAGCAGGTGCGCGGGGATGCGCTGAAAGAAAGGAAGGAGGATTCACATGATCGAGGAAAGTATCTCCACGAAATCCATGGAGTCTCCCGCCGAGAAGAAGGCGGTGAAGAAGGCCCTGAAGAAGGGCAAAAGGGCGGGGAAAAAGGCCGCGAAAAAGCAGGCCAGGAAGGTCGCCGCCGTGGCCGCGGTAAAGCCCGTGAAGAAGGCAGCCCCCAAGCCCGCAAAGAAGGCGAAGAGGGGCAGGAAGAGAGGCCGCAAGGCCGCGAAGATCGTGATCAGGAAAATGGGCGCCGAAGGCGCTCCCTCGATCCTGGTCGTCGGCGGGGCGGAGCAGGCCGAGCCGGTCTGGGTGAGATATTCCCAGATGACTCCCGCGAAGCCCAGCAGGCGTCCCTCGGTTCCGACTGAGATCAGGGTCGGCAACCTGGTCGGCTGGAGGACGGACAGCGGCAAAGACCGCATCGGCGTGGTCCAGGAGTTCCGCGCAGACTGCGCGGCCATCGGCATGGGCGGAAGGATCGAGATCATCCGCATCTGCCGCCTTACCAAGCTGGCGGACAAGGTGAAAGAGGCCTGACCGGGTCTTCGAACATCGGTGAGTAGTCTCGCGTTCTTTGTAGCGGGAGACCGGCGTTACACGCTTCAACGCCGGGACGCAGATGAACGCAGATCGTCAGGATGAACGCAGATTGAGAAACGGCTCAGGCTTTCAATGGGTGGATAGGACGCGGATTGCCGCGGATGAACGCGGATAAAATGCGGGACAAAGATAAAAAGGGTTTCAGGACGCAGATGAACGCAGAGCACGCAGATACCACAATGGTTCAAGATTAAAGATGGTAGCACGCTGCGTTAAAAATCCGCGTTCATCCGCGGCAATCCGCGTCCCATCTGCTCTTGTAAAAGTATGGCGTCTCAAATATTCCCCATAGTATCTGCGTTCATCTTGCGAAATCTGCGTCCAATTCGGGTATCCAGCCGCTTTTGTCACCCTTTTGTATCCTGTCTATCCTGACGATCTGCGTTCATCTGCGTGCTGCTTCAAAGCTGGATCCCGGCTTTCGTCGGGATGACAGAATAGGAGTTGTACCCCCCACGACTGTCCTATTTATATGCGCCGCGATTCGCCGCGATTCGCATTGCGCTTTCGCCTCCTTCGGAGTATATA
>JBAXOY010000078.1:0-15143 GCA_037133055.1 Chlamydiota bacterium | reverse complement strand
CTCCGGCACCCACCAAGACGCCGACGCTGACCCCTGTGCCGCCGACAGCGACACCGACGCTGACACCGGTGCCGCCGACAGCGATACCCACCAAGACGCCGACCGAGATGTCTCCTACGTCGACACCTACGCCTACGGCTCCGGCGCCGACTGAAACCCCAACCGAGACTCCGGCACCGCCGACGGAAACGCCGACTCAGACGCCGACCCAGATGTCTCCGACTGAAACGCCAACCGAGACTCCGGTACCGCCGACGGAAACGCCGACGATGTCTCCGACAGAAACGCCAACCGAGACTCCGGCACTGCCGACGGAAACGCCGACTCAGATGTCTCCTACGTCGACACCTACCGGGACGCCGGTCCCGCCGACGAGCACGCCGACGATAACGCCCACGCCGACACCCACCAAGACGCCAACCCAGATGTCTCCTACGTCGACACCTACGCCTACGGCTCCGGCGCCGACTGAAACGCCGACCGAGACTCCGGTACCGCCGACGGAAACGCCGACGATGTCTCCGACTGAAACGCCAACCGAGACTCCGGTACCGCCGACGGAAACCCCGACGATAACGCCCTCGCCGACACCGACTCAGACTCCGACCGAGACGCCGACCGAGATGTCTCCTACGTCGACACCTACACCTACGGCTCCGGCACCGACTGAAACGCCTACTCAGACACCGACCATCGTGATTACGCCATTTATTGTCCCAACGCCGACGCCGGTTGTGGACATCGTGGTGCCCGACGACGATCTGAACCCGGGGGAACCGCTGACGGTGGAGGTGGTGATCAGCAAGCCGGTGACGACGCCCTTCGACGCGTATATCCTGGCGGATACGCCGATCGGGATCTATAGCATTTTTCTGAACGGGATGATCCTGCCGGGGATAACACCTGCGGTGCGGAACGTGAAGAGTCTAGGGGCGCCGTTCAAGGCGACGATCCTGGACGGGCTGAACGTGCCGGCGTCGATCAAGGGTACGACGACGCTGTACGTGGTGCTGGTGGACGCGGGAAAACTGCCGCCGGTGGGGTCGCTCTCCGAGTTGACGCCGACGACTCAGTACGTGATCTTCCTTGGCAAGAAGACGATCACGGTGCGGGATGCGGGCAGGAGCCTGCTGCGACGGCTTCTGACCATCTGGTAGTATGTCTTTATCCGGTCCATATATATACCGCAGGCCATCCGGCATCGTCGTTTCCTGTTCACTCTATCCCGACCGGACGCTCGGGGAGCGCATTCGGGGTGAACGAGAACTCGATCATGCGATGGGAAACCGGTTGGAATCCCCCCCTCTCCTTCCAGTCCTCAGACGGTTGCATGAATCGTGCGCTCATTTGCTGCCTTTGGGTGCAATCCACTCGACCAACTCAATAAGAATCCCGTTGGGGTCGGTCACCTGAAAGAGCCGTTCACCCCACGGCTCCTCGCGCAAGGGCATCGTGATGGTCACGCCCTCCTCCCGAAGTCGGCGCTCTTCGGATGCCAGTCCCTTGACGGTGAATGCGAGGATGAGCCCGGTCGCACGCTGGTCGCGGAAACCCTCGGGCAGCACCTTGTTCCCGCGACGCAGGAAGATGACCGTCATGGCGCTGTCCTTGCGTCCCAACGAAACGAAGGTGCTCTGTTCGTCAGCCATGTTCACGTGGAAGCCGAAGTGCGTGATAAGGAAATCCCGGGACGCGACGACATCGTCCACGGTGAGCGACACGGCAGATGCGGTGATGCGCATAGACTCTCCCCCGGTCGCGTTGGCTGCTGCAGACGTTTTCGCAGCCGATTTCTCGGTCGCCGGTTTCTTGTCTTTAGGCTCTTCAGCGAAGGCCGAGGCGAGGCGAAGCGAAAGGGCGACGGCTATGAGAATCGAGGCGGTGTTTTTCATTGGTTTTGTTTCCTGTGGTCGTGCGGTTGGAATCTCCGGCGGCGCGCAGAAATGTCCAGCGCCGGCAAGGCGGCAGCCCCGCAGAAGGCCCCGCTCGAATGACTCCTTCGCGCCGCCAGGCGCGACACGTCATGAGGGTCCGCTCAATTCCGCCGTCCTCGGCGTCGGCTGCATTTGCCCGTTCGACTTTTCCTTCTGACTGCAGCCCTGCAAATTCACTGCTGATGTTTCAAACCCTTCCTCTGGTGTTCTCTCGAACGTTCCATTGTTGAAAACGTCGGAGACCTCGCCGTGTCCCAGGTCCTCAAATGTCGCTGCGAGCGCCCTTATTCCAACTCCTGACTTCTGACTCCTGAATTCCGGATCCTGATCAGTTACAAATCTTATATGATGGCGTATGGTGGAACAATCATTATCACACCACGATTATCACACCACGATCAGGCGAAATATGCTGAAATCGGGAGGGCTATTCTGCATAATGCTTCCGGGGATGTGAGTGAACGGGAGATGCAACGTGCCACCCCCCGCCCCTTCAGGAGGAGGGGAGAGCAGGTAGATTTCTCGCTCGGGGGGAGCGGAAGTCGAAAAGATATCAGGAGTTGAAGATTCCAATGGATCTCGTCATCAGGGGAGCCGAGGTGCTGACGCCGCGGGGGATCGAGCGGGCGGACGTGGCCCTCGATCGCGGGAAGGTCGTCCGTGTCGGCGGGGTGGGGGAGACGGGCGCGGCGCGGGTGGTGGACGGGACGGGGAAGGTCATTCTCACGGGGGCGATCGACCCGCACGTGCACGTGGAGCTCCTTACCGTCAGCGGGAAGGTCTCTTCCGACGATTTCGAGAGCGGCTCGCGCGCGGCGCTCATGGGCGGCATCACGACGCTCGGCGATTTCGCCTACCCGGAGAAGGGTGAGCGGCTCATTCACGCGCTTTGTGCGAGGCGAGAGGCGGCGCAGGGGCGGTGCCGGACTGATTTCTTCCTCCACGTGGCGGTCTCCGAGAACCCTCCGGACCTCGATGCGCAGATGGAGGAGTGTGTCGCAGAGGGGGTCCGCTCGTTCAAAGTGCACATGAACGATGCCTCCGTCGGCCGTACTCTCCTTGACCGGATCTGCCGCTTCTCGGCGGAGCGGGACTGCGTCCTCATGGTGCACGCCGAGGACGGCCCCTCGATCGCAAAGGCGCAGGCACGCCTCGTCGCGGAGGGGAAGACCGCGCTCGCGCAGTATCCCGGAAGCCGCCCGCCGGAGTGCGAGGCGCACGCGATCGATTTCGTCATGTCGCTCGCGGCGAAATATCGAACGCAAATCTATATCGTCCATCTTTCCAGCGCTGCGGGGCTCGATGCGGTGCGGAGGCACCGGAAGGCGGGCGCTCGCATTCACGCCGAGACGTGCCCGCAGTACCTGTTCCTCACGGAGGCGAAATACGCGGAGCCGGACGGATTCTGCTCGACCTGCTGCCCTCCGTTCAGGAAGGACGAGGACCGCGAGGCGCTCTGGGGAGGGCTCGCGGACGGGTCGATAGACACGGTCGCGACCGACCACTGCCCGTTCATGCAGGGCCAGAAGGAGACGTGGGGCGGGGATTACACCCGCCTCCCGTTCGGCATCCCCGGCGTCGAGACGATGGTGCCTCTCCTCTTCGGCGAGGGGAGGAAACGGGGGCTCTCGTACGAGAAGCTCTCGGCGCTCTCGGCGGGGAACGCCGCGGGGATCTTCGGTCTTCCCCCGCGGACGGGGATCGAGGAGGGGAAGAGGGCGGACTTCTTCGTCTATGATCCCGGAACATCGCGGACGATCGACCACGCCGCATTGCACATGCGGTGCGATTTCTCCCCGTATCAGGGGCTTCGCGTCACGGGCTGGCCGGTACTGACGGTGTTCGACGAATTCATGTGGCCTCACGACTGAGGGACCAGATGCAGTATCGCCTCCCGCTCCTCGACATCGTCGTGCTCGCCGCCTACATGATCGGCACGGTCGCCTTCGGCTGCTGGTTCCTCCGAAAGAGCCGCGCCTCCGACGCCTTCATGAAGGCGGGCGGGTCGATCCCCGCGTGGGCCGTAGGGCTCTCCATCTTCGGCACCTACGTGAGCAGCATCTCGTTCCTCGCGCTCCCGGGGAAGGCGTTCTCCGGGAACTGGAACCCGTTCGTCTTCAGCCTCGCGCTCCCGCTCGCCGCGTGGGCCGGCTCCCGCTACTTCGTCCCGTTCTTCCGCCGCTGCGGCGACATCTCCGCATATTCCCATCTCGAGCGCCGCTTCGGGACCTGGGCGCGGATGTACGCGGTCGCCTGCTATCTCCTGACGCAGATGGCGCGTACGGGATCGATCATGTATCTCCTCGCCCTGCCCCTGAACCATCTCCTCGGCTGGGACACGCGCCTCACCATCCTCATGACGGGCGGCCTCGTAACGCTCTACACGCTCCTCGGCGGGATCGAGGGGGTCATTTACACGGACGTCGTCCAGAGCATCGTCCTGATCGCCGGGGCGCTCGCGTGCGTGGTGAGCATCCCGCTCGGAATGCCGGAGGGGCCGGGCCAGGTCTTCCGGATCGCCGCGGCGCACGGGAAGTTCAGCCTCGGGAGTTTCGGGGCGAGCCTCTCGGCGGCGACCTTCTGGGTCGTCCTTCTCTACGGCCTTTTCATGAACCTCCAGAACTTCGGCATCGACCAGAGCTATGTCCAGAAGTATCTCGCGGCACGCTCGGAGGGAGGCGCGAAACGGTCCGTCTGGATGAGCGCGCTCCTCTACATCCCGGTCTCGGCGTTCTTCTTTTTCATCGGCACGGCGCTCTTCGCCTATTACATGGCGCGCCCCGAGGCATTCTCCCCGGAGATCAGGGCGGAGGTCGCTGCGGGCGGCGGTGACAACGTCTTCCCGTACTACATCGTGCACGCCCTGCCGCCCGGGATGGCCGGGCTCCTCATCGCGGCGATCTTCGCGGCGGCGATGAGCACCATCTCGTCGAGCCTCAACTGCTGCGCGACGCTCACCCTCTGCGACCTCTACCGTCGATTTCTCCGCCCGCAGGCGGGCGAGCGCGAGTCGATGGCGGTCCTCTACGCCGGGACGCTCCTCTGGGGGTGCGTGGGCGTCGGCTTCGCGCTGGGAATGATCCACATTAAGAGCGCCCTCGACGCATGGTGGACCCTTTCGGGGATTTTCGGGGGAGGGATGCTCGGCCTGTTCCTCCTCGGCTACACGGGGACGCGCGTCGGGAGCCGCGCCGCGGCGGGCGGCGTCCTTGCGGGCGTGTTCATGATCGCCTGGATGACGCTCACGCCGAAGGCGGATTGGTGCCCCGCTGCGCTCCGCTGCCCCTTCAACCAGTTCCTCGTTCCCGTCGCCGGCACCCTCACGATCATGCTCGCCGGCTTCCTCCTTGCCTCCCGCACCCGTGTCGGGAACCGTGCGAGGGGTGATTTTTAGCGGGGATGCGGCGGGGGGTTCTTCCGTATAACGCGGTAGAAGATGCAGCATGGCACCGACCGAAAGGAGGGATCGGGATGAAGAGGATCGCAGTGGCGACAGGCATCATGCTCGTGTTGGCGCTCGCGGCCGGGCAGGCGGCTGCCGGGGACGGCCGAAGCGGCCCTGGACGCGGGGGATGGGGCGGACCGGGGCAGGGGCAACGGGGCGGGCCGCCGAGGCACGGGGGATGGAACCAAGGGTGTCCGCCGGGGCCGAGGCCGGGCGGGTGGGGCTGGAACTACCAGGGGCCCTGGTACGGCCCGGGCTACGGCGGGTGGGGCTACAGGCCGCTTCCTCCGCCGGTGGTGGTGTACAATCCGCCCGTGTATTATCCCGGGTATTACGACGCGCCGAGATGGTGGTAAGGCGGGAGATGAATCAGGAGCGACGCCGCCGGGTTTCCCTGAAGATGGGGGGCCCGGCGGCGGCTTTTTACCGATGAGTATGGATCGGGAATGGATGATCCCCACCCCGCGGGGGTTCCCTAAAGACGGGCCCATCCCCGGGGCGGGCCGGTCGTGGGCGGGGGACCGGCTATAGCTGCTTCAGGAAACTGCGGTCCTTGATGATGCGGGCAAGGTCGCGGCGCTGCGCGGGGGTGAGGCACGCGAACGCCTCCCGGATCCGCCCGACCACCCGGTGCCGAATCTCCTGGCGCTTCTCGGACAGGGCTTTTTCCAACACCTGGATTTTCGCGGGGTCCGGGTTGTCCTTGACCATCTCGTCCCAGAACGCGTCGATTTCAGGCGAGTGGGCCTTGTTGAACGCCGCGGTATCCATCTGGAGGTTTTCCCTGATCGTGACGAGCTTCGTCTCCTGCTCGGGGGTGAAGTTGAGCCTGCGGGAGAGGAGCTGGACATAGCCCCTGTCGGTTTTCAATTTGTCGAGGGTTGAGCGGGCCCGCCTATACCCGGCGATGAAAAAAATATTGAAGCCGATCGACACGAGCATGACGACGAGCAGGAGATTCCGGGAAAGCCTGTTCATGACGGGTCGCCTTTCAGGAACTGCTGTTCCAGCCTGTTGAATTCAGAAATGATGGGGGCGTGCGCGCCGAGTTCGGAAACCGGGGCTTGCCCCGATTGTGCGGGGGCAGTCGTCTCCTGCCCCATCATGAAGCCCGCGGCGCACGCGGCGACGATGAGCGCCGCGGCTGCCGCCCATGCCGCCGAGGTCCTCATGAGGGAGAAGAGATGGCGCAGCGCGATGACGCCGTTGATTCGCCGCTCGCCCGCGGCGGGCGCCGCCACCAGCCCCTTCGCCCTCTCGAAGACGGCTGAAGGCGCGGGGGAGGGGCCGGCGCGGAGCAGGACGCGGAGCCCGGCAATCGCCTCGACGCAGGGGGGACAGAAACGGAGATGCTCCTCGATCCCGCCGCGCTGCGCGCCGCGCATCGCCCCGTCAAGATAGGCGGCGAGGTCGCCGGGCCCCGGGCAGGCGGAGCGGTCCCCTTGAGGGGCGTTGTCCTTCACCCGCTTCCAGAGTGCCCGTGCCTCGCGGAATTCATCCCGTGATCCGGTCATGATCCGCCTCCGCAATGTTATACGCATAATCCGGCCGAAACATCCCCGCCGGAACTGGGATTCAGGCTCCTGATTTTAAAATGCTTCCTCAGCTTGGAAACCGCCTTGTGGATCGTGCTGCGCACCGTCTGCGCGTCCACGCCGAGCATCGAGGCGATCTCGGACGTTTCCATCCCGTCATCGCACAGGAGATGGAGAACGAGCTTCTGGCGCGGCGAGAGCAGGTTGCCCGGGAGCTCGATGCCGGAGTCGGACACCGCCTCGGGCGCAGGGGGATCCATCGCTCGCTCGTCGAGCGGGACGACCTGAAGGCGCCGACGCCGCAGGGAGTCGATCGCCGCGCTCCTGGCGACGATGGTGAGCCAGGTGACGAGCGACGCCCTCGCCGGGTCGTAGGTCCTGAGCAGGCGGAACTCCTGGGCGACAAGGCGGACGAAGACGGACTGGACGAGCTCCCGCACGTCCTCCTCGTTCACCGAGCCCGCGTGGGCGAAGATCGAGCCCTTCACCGCGGCCCAGATGACGGGAGTGAAGCGATCGACGAATTCGTCCCACTCGTCCTTGTCGCCCTGGAGGAGCCGCGCAATGTGGGTGGCCATGTTTTACGTTCCAAACCCGGCGCGCATGCAGTACCATAGAACCCGACCCCATGACGCCGTTACATCGCCCGGATTATACCACAGGCCGGAACCCGCGCGGGGGCGCGGGGGATAGGGTTTGACCCGCATGGCCGCGCGCACCGCACCGCACCCCTGTCTCTCCGCGCTCTGCGCGTGCGCCCTCTGCCTCATTCTCCGCCCCGCCCACGGCGCGGACATCGTGGTCGACAGGGTGACCGCCGCGGCGCTCGCCGGCTTCGAGGGGGCCGTCCCGAATTTCCTCCGCTCCCATCCGGAGTATTTCCGCGAGGGGCTCGACGCCGCGCCCGCGACGGCGTTCTCCTACGCGGGCATCGCGGGCGTTGACGCCGCGGCGACCGCCGCGGGCGCGCTCGCCGCGCAGATCGCGCTCGCCCGCGCACTCTTTCCCTCCGAGCGATCCCCGTACATGGCCTATCGTCTCGGCGTCCTCACGCGCACCCTGATCGAGATGAGCTTTCCGCTGCCCGCGTGGGCCCCGCCGGACGCGGCCGGCATCAGGGAGCGCTTCCTGCGGGATATCGAGGCGCATCCCGCCGACCTTGACGCCCCGCCCGCGGCGTCCAGGGTCCTCGCCAACCCCGCATCCGCGCTCAAAAGCGCTCTCGACCGGTCGTCCGGCTGGGCGGGGCCCGTGCGTGCGCAGTACCTCGCAGGGCGGGGCTACAACACCATCACGCGGCAGGCGGCGGCGGGCTCCGCGCAGGCCGCGGCGTCCCTCGTGCGGAACGCGCTCGCGACGGTCGGGGCGGAGCGAAAGGCGCAGGTGAGCCCGAAATCCCTCGACGATTTTTATCGCGATGCCTGCGGGTTTTATCTCCGGCGCGGAATGCAGCCGGAGGCCGCGGCTGCCTACCGCCTGATCGCGGGGGAAACGGGGCCGCCGCAGATCGACACGATCGAGACCGCCTTGGAGCGGTACGCGATCGTGCGCGACCTCGAGGCTCTCGATAAGGAGATGAGGGCCGCCGGTGTCGAGATTCCCTCCCCCGCGGGCGGGAAACAGAAGGCGCTGTTCCTGACGGCCCTCTCGGCGTTCGCCCAGCGATGCGTCGATTCCGGCTTGAAGGACAGCGCGCGGACTGCGCTCGCGATCCTCCTGCGGGAGGGATACCAGCCCGACCGGACGACCGGGGCGATCGGCGCCCTCTACGGCCTGAACGAGCTCAGGGACATGGACGTGCCCGAGAACGCGTGGCGGGTCTACCGCGAGGCGAACAGGCTTGAGGCGTCCGCCGGCAAGGCCCGCCTCGAAGGGAAGCCGTTCGCCGCGAACGATGCCCTCATGAGGGCCGCCGCCCTCTACGCGGCCGTCCCGGAAGGGGCGGGGGGCCTGAGGAAGTCGAGCCAGGCCCGGATCGCCCAGGTCGCCGGCGCGATGCGGGATATCCCGCCGGACGCGCTGGCGTCGGAGGAGCTGTTCCGGGCGGCCGTCGGTTCGATCGCCGCCGGGGATATCGAAGCCGCCACGAGGTCGCTCTCCCTCAGCGAGCGCCGGGCGCCCGGCGACCGCGCCGTGCGCGAGGCCGCGCAGGAAGCCGAGGCGATCAGGCTTTTCGCCAAAGGCAAGGAGCTCTACGAGGTTGAGGAGTACGACAAGGCGGTGAAGCAGTTCCGCATGGTCGTGGAGAAGCACCCCCGGAGCGCCCTTGCGGGAGAGGCGGGGAAGATGCTCGATCTCTACGCGCAGCGGAAGGCGCAGCAGCGGGGCGCGCTCCTGCTGCTCCTCCGGGGAGCGTACGAGGCCTCGTTCGTGGGCGACGAGGCGACGGTCTACGCGCGCTGCGACGAGCTGCTCGCGGCGAAACCCGACGACGATCTGCGGGACCGGGCGCAGCTCCTGATCGCGCTCGCGTGGTACGAGACATCGCAGCGCGGCTACCAGAAGATCGACCGGATCTTCCGAGACCTCCTGAAGAACGAGGTCCTCGACGTGGACGGGCCGGACCTGGTGTTGAGGAAAAGGATCGATTTCTATTTCGGGCTGAAGGACACGTTCCCCGGGATGGAGATTGCCCGCCTCAGGGGTTCCCTCGCCGAAAAACTCGATCTCGCGGCGGTGCGTGGGGGCGAGGGCGGGGGCGGGGGCGCGGAGGACACGCTTAAAAATGCCCGCGATGAAATCGATGCGGTTACGGAACTGATCGATCGCGGGGAGGGGGAGAAGATCGACATGCGCGACGCGCGCGCCCTTCTCGACAGGGCGACGGACCTCGCCGACGACGCGGCCGGGCTCATCGAGAGTGGCACGCTCGATGACGCGGAAAAGAAGGCCCGCGACGCCCTCGGCAAGGCCGAGGACGCGCGCGAGGAGGCGGAGAAGCTCCTCGGCGTGGCCGGGGGCCAGCGGGAGAACGCGCAGAAGGAGATCGATGATGCCGACAGCGCCGTCCGGGATGCCGAGGACGCGGTGGAGGAGACCGAGGATAAGCTCGACCAGGAGTTTGACGACCTGCGCACGGCCCTGGACGAGGCGAAGGACCTCCTGAAGGAGGCGAACGACCGGTTCGAGCGCGCCGAGTACGACGAGGCGAAGGATAAGGCGTCCGAGACGATCGACAAGGCGAAGGAGGTCAAGGACGACTCCGAGGAGCAGCTCAAGGAAGGGGAGGAAGCGGCGGAGCAGGCCGAGGAAGACTGGGTCGTGGAGGAATGAGCACGTTAAACGCGGTGCAGGCCGGGGAGCAGGAGTGGCGCGCCGGGGAGAGGCGGCGCCGCCGCAGGGTCCTCGCCCTCTGCCTCGCCGCTTCGTTCGCGGCGCATTTCCTGGTCCTCTTCTCCTTCGGGCCGCCCTGGTCCGCGAAGCCCGCCCGTCTGAGGCCGGCCGGAACGAGGGCGGTTTCGCTCAGGCTCAGGCCCCGTCCCGCGGGAGGCGCGCCCTCGGCCGTGAAGGCCCCGGCGGCGGTGAAGGCGGCGCAGGCGAAGCCGGCGGAGAAGGCGGCGCAGGCGAAGCCGGCGGAGAAGGCCCCCGGGCGGCGGCCGGTCTACGGCAAAGAGGAGCTGTCGCGGAAGCTCTCGCAGGTTCTCTCCCCCCAGACCGCGGAGAAGTCGGCAAAAACGAAAGAAGCGCGTCTCAGGGAGATTCTCGCGGACCGACAAATCGACGCGCGCGCCTGGGTCTCCAGGGAGGCAGACGTCGTCAGCGGCGAGGCCGCGCAGGCGGAGGAGGGCGCGGTCGGCTACCAGCGGGTGATCGACCTCAGGAAATGCTCGGATTTCGAGATCGGGCGCCTGATGGACCAGTTCAAGATGGAGATCGGGTACGGGAGCAGGAAGGTGAGCGATTTCAATCTCCAGTTCACCTCGCAATGGCTTCTCACGCCGGGACAGTTCAAGAACCTCTCCTCGCGCGCCGGGCGGGCGGTGAAAGGGAAGCGCGCGGCGATGCCCGCCGCCGGGACGGCGGTCGTGGCGCTCAGCGAGCCGGGGGACGGGCCCGCGCGGTCCTATCTCTCGCCCACGGTCGCCGCCATGGCGGCGATCATCGCGGCCGAGGAGGACTATTACTCCTCGTCGAAGGCCGACCCCGACGGGATCGAGCGGGTGGTGTTCAGTCCCGTCTGGTCCTACAAGGGGCCCGCGTTCACGGTGACGGCGGCGGAGAAGAAGCGGCAGGCACAGGGGACGAAAAAGCCCGAGGCGAACGGGGCGCGTGAGCGCCCCGGCGCCGACGGGGGAAAAGGGAAGGGGGGTGCACGATGAGACATGGAACGCGCGGGTGGGCGGTGTGCGCGGTGCTTCTCGGCGCGGCGGCGGTTCCCGCGTACTGCGCCGCGGATTCATGGTTCTCTCTGCGGTACGAGGAGTTCCAGAAGGGGGGCGTGCTGATGTGGCCGCTCCTGGCCTGCTCCATACTGGCGCTCGGCTTCGCCGTGGAGCGGTTCATCGCGATGCGCCCAGACCGGGTGGTCCCGCTCAAGTTCGCCAAGGAGGTGCGCGCGCTCGTGTCGGCCGGCGAATACGGACGGGCGATGGACTACTGCCGGGAGCACCGGAACCCGGCCGCGTCGGTGTTCACCATCGCCCTGACGCTGAACGAGCGCCCGTCGGTCTCGAACGCGCTGATCCGGAGCACCGTGGAGGACCTCGGCGCGCGGGAGATGGACGATCTCGCCCTGCGGATCAAGCCCCTCCTCGTGATCTCGAACATCAGCCCGCTCCTTGGTCTCCTGGGGACGATCTTCGGGATCATCAAGGCGTTCAACGTGGTGGCCTCTGAGTCGGGTCTGGGAAGGGCAGATCTCCTCGCCGCGGGCATCTCGGAGGCGCTTATCACTACCGCCTCGGGGCTTCTCATTGCCATCCCCGCGCTCGCCTTCTACCACTATTTCCGGGGCCTCCTGGAGGGGAGGATCTCCGAGCGGATGGAGATCACGCTCAGGATGTTCCTCGAGGACCTCTTCGAGAGGAGGGGCGGGCAATGAGACTCGTGCGGAGGAAGTCGACGGAAGGCGATGAGATGAACATGACGCCGCTGATCGACGTCGTCTTCAATCTCCTCGTCTTCTTCCTGGTCGCCACGTCGTTCCAGAGGGTCCAGCGCGAGCTCCAGGTAAACCTTCCGAAGGCAAAGTCCTCGGAAACGGTGTCGATGGACATTCAGCCCGTCGCCGTCACGGTGTCGAAGGGGGGGGAGATCACCATGGGCGGCGCGCCGGTCACAATCGAGGAGCTGCCGAAACGGCTCAAGGCGGCGATGGCGGAGGCGCGCAAACCGAGGGTCTTCGTGCGCGGCGACGCGAAGGCGTACCACGAAAACATCGTGGCGGTTCTGAACGCGTGCCAGGAGGCGGGGATCAACGATGTGTCGCTGGCCACGGAAGAATAGGGAGGGATTGGACGGCCTTTCCCTCTCATCTGCAGTGCGGGCTTCAGCCCGCCGTTCCCCGCCCGGGCAGCACCGCCGACGGCCTGACCGGCGTAAAAGGACTATGAAACTTACCGGCAATAGGTATCTTGTTCGCGCGCTCGACGTCACGACAGGGGTGTCGCTCTGTGTCTTCCTCTACATCTTCTTCGCCGGCACAATCGACCTGGACTGCGGACTCCCCATGCCCGGTATGGGCCGGATCGGATTCTCGTGCAGTCACATCGCCGACCCGTTCCGCGTTCTCCTTATCGCGCTCGCGCTCAGATTCGTTCTCGGACGCCCTGATCCGGCGGGGCGGCTGAGGCGCTGGGGGGAGCGGAACAGGCGCCCGCTCCTGCTCGGCGGTCTCATCGCGCTCACCGCCGCCATCCCCCGCATGTATGACCTCGGGGGGCACAGCCTTTTCCCGGACGAGCTCACCTGGATAGACAACGGAAGGACGCTCATCTTCGAGGTGCGGGTGCGCGAGTTCAAGAGCGCGACCGCCCGTCTCAGTTACCCCGGGCTCGTTTCCGCCGCGCTCATCGGCTCCTCCTGCGTGTATCTGGGGGAGGGCGGCTCGACGTTCTCGTATGCCCTTCTGTCCCCCCTCGTCGCCGCGCGTCTCCCCGCCGCGCTCATCGGCACCCTGACCTGCCTTCTCCTCTATCTTTTCGCCCGCGCAGCCCTCGGCGAAGGGGCCGCGTTCTGGGGTGCGGTAGTTCTCGCCCTGTACCCGGAGCATATTGGTCTCTCCCGCATCGCCCACGTGGATTCGACGCTCACGCTCTTCTTCATGCTGTCGCTGCTGTGCTACCTCATGTATGCGCGGCGCATGCGTATCCGCTGGAAGATCGTCTCCGCCGCCTTCTTCGGTCTGGGGCTGCTCACCAAAATCGCCGCCGTTATGATTGTGCCCTGCCTTATCGCATGGAAGACGATCCTGCGGCTCCGGGATCGGAGGGGAACGATGCGCCTCATCGAATCGAGCGATCTCGCATGGCTGGGGATCGGCCTTGGCACGTACCTCGCGCTTTTCACCAAGCTCTGGTACGCGCCGTTCGGCCCCCCCTGGATCGTCTACGGGCAGTTTCTCCGGAGGGTCCCGTTCTCGCGGGCGGTCATCGTTACGGTCGGCGCGGTGGGATCGTTCCCCTGGCTGCAGATCCTCGGCGTCCTCGTGTGCGCATACCTCCTCTATGCCCTTGTCGCAGGGCGCTCGAAGTCGGCCGGTTGGCCCCGGTGGATGGATCTCGTTCTGCCCGTCCGTGCGGCGTTCATCGCCCTCCTCGTTCTCGCGTTTGTGCAGGTATTCCGCACGGCGATGATCAACGAGGTGTTTCACACCGCGGTGATGACGTACCTGGGGCAGAGGGGACACGAAAAATTCTGGATGGGCGGGACCACCCTCGCACCCCCGTACTGGTTCTACCTGTTCATGTTCGTGGTAAAAACCCCCCCGCTCATGCTTGCCCTGATGGCCCTGGGCCTCGTGCCGCTGTGCCGTGCGATAGTCCGCCGGGAGACGGGCTGGGACGCGTGCCTCATGAGTCTCCTAGCCCCCCTCGTATTCATCACCGCGATGAGCTTTGGGAACAAGATGGCCGCGCGCTATATCGATCCCGCGCTTCCGTTTCTCTGCCTGATCGCGGGGCTCGGCATCGAGGGAATACTCAACGCGCTCGATGCCGCCGTGGCACGAGGCCGCGCCCCGTCGTCATTCCCGACATGGCGCGCGGTGTCGGGCGTAATTGTCGCGGGGCTGTGCGCGCTCCCGCTCCTTTATATTGCTCCCTATTACGACATCTACTGCAGTCCCCTCATGGGCGGGCCGGCCGGGGTATCCCGCATGGTGTCGACGGGGTTCGGCGTGGGGACGAAGGAAGCGGTCCGGTATCTCAAGGCCAATGCGCGAAAGGGCGAAACGATATTCGCCGCCGGCATCAGCGGGGAGTTCCGTTTCCACTGGGAGCGCGACACCCCGCGGGCCGCGTTCACCCCGCGCATCAATCGTGAGAACCCCTCGACCGTCGACTGGCTGGTGATTCCCCTCGCGCACAAGGATCGGTCCGTGGAGCGGGAATCGGTACGGGAGGCGGCGAAACTGCGGCGGGCCCACGCGATATCGATATGCGGCGTCGACTTCGTGGAGATCTACCGGCGGGACCGCCCGTCGACGGATGCGCCTCCGGGCGGGAGCGCAAAATGACTCCGGCCTTCCGGTATCCCAGGGCATTATGGTACCATTCGCAGGGAAAGGAGGGGGCCATGAGAAAAATGATGTATGCGGGAGCATCCGTGCTCGTCGCGGCGCTCGTCTGCGGCTGCGCGATGTTCAGAACTGAAAAGCTGAAGGTGGGGATGAGCGAGCAGCAGGTCAACGACCTGTTCGGCGCGCCCAAAGCGGTGTATTCGGAGAAGGCGGGGGGCAGTTTTGTCCAGGTGATCGACTATTCGAAAGAGACCATGGGGATACCCAACTACCTCGACGACTACGGCTGGATCAAATACCCGACCACGCACGTGGTCAGGGCCTGGTTCATCGATGGGAAGCTCACGGAATGGTGCGGGGGAAAGTACAAAAGCTACGAGGCGCTCAAGCATCTGGAGATGAAGTGCGAGCTCCGCGTCCCTCCCAGTTTCAACTCTCCCTCCACGCCGGCCGCCGTAAAAACGCTGCAGTCGAAGGGGAAATAAGCGGGCAGGGGGTACTGGGTCACTTACGGGGGGTATCTTCTTCCGGATGTCATTCCCGCCCCGTTT
>JBAXOY010000077.1:0-15169 GCA_037133055.1 Chlamydiota bacterium | reverse complement strand
GCGCGAGGGCGGCCGCACGGTCGGCGCGGGCAGGGTCTCCGAGGTCATAAAGTAGAAGGCAGTGCAGAGGTCCTACAGGTCCCGTGGGACCTATGACAGGGAAGAGTCACATGAGAGAGATTATCACGCTCGCGTGTCAGGGGTGCAAGCGGAGGAACTATACCTCCACGAAGGACAAGAAAAAACACCCCGAGCGCATCGAACTGAAAAAATATTGCAGGTTTGACCGGAAGCACACGTTGCACAAGGAGACGAAATAGCAACGCCCCTGTCGCGGGCGCACGGATGCGGTGACGACCGTACGCCCGGCACATCGTGAAGGCGGGTAGCTCAACTAGGGAGAGCACCGGTCTCCAAAACCGGCGGCTGCAGGTTCGATTCCTGTCCCGCCTGCCACTGTACGGCGCCGCGGAGCGTTCCGCGGACGGCCGGTCGAAGTTCATCGTTCGTATCCCTCCGGGACATGCACGAGGGGTGGCGTATGTTTCAAAAGATCAAGACATTTATCGTCGAAGTCGCGGCGGAGATGAACAAGGTCTCGTGGCCGATCAAGCGGGGCAAGGACCTGAAGCCCGCCGAGCGGTACCGGGAGCTCATCGACTCCACCACGATGGTGATCGTGTCCACGATCGCGCTGGCCGCGTACATCGGCCTCGTGGACGTGGTGCTCTCCAGCCTCATGGGGCTGCTGATCGGGTGAGCCCGGGTCGTGAATGTCCGGCGAACGCGGGAGTGAAACAGGTGATCGTGAACGAACAGGGTGTCGAGCAGAAAGACGCGGGCGGGCAGGACAGGAAGTGGTACGTCGTGCACACCCTCTCGGGCCAGGAGTACAAGGTCAAGGAGATGCTGGAGAGCAGGGTCAAGAGCCACGAGATGGAGGGGCTCATCTTCCAGGTGCTGATCCCGTCCGAGAAGGTCGCCGAGGTCAAGGCCGGAAAGAAGACCATCAGCGCCCGGAAGTTCTTTCCCGGCTACCTGATGATCGAGATGGTGCGGACGGACGAGACCTACTACCTCGTGCGGCAGACGCCGGGCGTCATCGGGTTCATCGGCTCGGGGGCGCCGATACCCCTGCAGGAGCACGAGGTGAAGGACGTGCTCTCGCAGATCGAGCTGAAGCGCGAGAAGGTGAAGCCGAAGACGCTCTTCGACATCGGCGAGACGGTGAAGGTGACGGAAGGGCCGTTCATCAATTTCAACGGCACCATCGACGAGATCAACCCGGACCGCGGCAAGCTGAAGGTGCTCGTGACGATCTTCGGGAGGTCCACCCCGGTCGAGCTGGAGTACTGGCAAGTCGGGAAGGCGTGAGCACGCTATGAGCCGTGCGTTTTAAGCCGTAAGCTTTAAGCCGTAAGCTTTAAGCTTACAGCTTATAACTTACAGCTTACAGCTTATAACTTACAGCTTAGAGCTTATAACTTACAGCTTAGAGCTGAACAAAGAGGCGGATATGGCGAAGGAAATAGGCGCACTCATCAAGCTGCAGATACCGGCCGGGCAGGCGAATCCCGCGCCGCCCGTGGGGCCCGCGCTGGGCCAGCACGGCGTCAACATCATGGAGTTCTGCAAGCAGTTCAACGCCGCCACGAAAGACAAGGGCGGCCTGGTGATTCCGGTGCTCATCACGG
Source organism: Chlamydiota bacterium (assembly GCA_037133055.1). Classification (GTDB taxonomy): domain Bacteria; phylum Auribacterota; class Tritonobacteria; order UBA1439; family UBA1439; genus UBA1439. Next base: position 13,535 of record JBAXOY010000077.1, on the reverse strand, counting down.
TGTACAAGGACCGCTCATTCACGTTCGTATTGAAGTCGCCGCCCGCGGCCGTGCTTTTGAAGAAGGCCGCCAACATCGCGGTGGGCTCCGGGACGGCGGGCAAGGACAAGGTCGGCGCCGTGACGAGAAGCCAGGTCCGGGAGATCGCGCGTCTAAAGGCCGCGGACCTCACCTCCGGGAGCGAGGATGCCGCCGCGAGGATAATCGAGGGAACCGCCAGGAGCATGGGCATAGAGGTCGTCGAGGGGTGATCCCGGAAGCCCGAGGAGTCGAGGTGAAAAAAAAGAGCAAGCGATACCGGAAGGGATTGGAGCAGGTGGAGGCGGGGAAGCTGTATCCGCTCGCGGATGCGCTGAAGGTGCTGAAGGAGCTGCCCCCGGCCAAGTTCGACGAAACGGTCGAGCTCGCCTTCTTTATGGGGATCGACCCGAAGCAGACCGAGCAGCTTGTCCGGGGGACGGTGGCGCTCCCCCACGGGACCGGCAAGAAGGTCCGCATCGCCGTGTTCGCGAAGGGAAGCCAGGCCGACGAGGCGAAGGCGGCGGGCGCCGACATCATCGGCTACGAGGACCTGATCAAGAAGGTGAGCGAGGGGTGGTCGGAGTTCGACATGGCCGTGACGACCCCCGACCTGATGAAGGAGGTCGGGCGCCTCGGCAAGATATTGGGGCCGCGAGGCCTGATGCCGAGCCCGAAGACCGGCACGGTCACGCGCGAGATCGGCAAGACGATCAAGGAGCTGAAGGCCGGGAGGATCGAGTTCCGGACCGACAAGGGAGCGAACATCCAGGTGCCGATCGGCAAGCGGTCGTTCGCCGCGGGCGCGCTGGAGGAGAATGCCCGGGCCGTCATCGAGGGCCTCCTCAAGGCGAAGCCCCCCTCGGTCAAGGGCATCTATATGAAGAAGTGCGTTCTGTCGAGCACGATGGGAGCGGGCGTTCCCGTGGACATGAAGGAGTTCGTGACGGTGTAGCCGCGTCGGCGTCCGGCGCGGCGCTGTGGTTCCCGAGAAACGAGCAACGAGAAACGAGAAACGGTTTCAGCCCATGCGCACGGAAAAGAAGAGCATCGTCAGCGCGGTCAGGACGGCCATCGAGGGGAGCTCCATGCTCATCCTCACCGATCACACCGGCCTGGCATCGAACACGATGACCGAGCTGCGCGCCCAGCTTCAAAAGAGCGGCTCGCGGTACATGGTCGTCAAGAACCGGCTCCTGACGCGCGCGCTCGACACGGCCGCCGCGGGGGCCCTCGCGGGGCAGCTCGAGGGGCCGACCGCCATCGCGGTCACGGCGGGGGACTGCGCCGCGCTCTCGAAGATCATCGTCGACTTCGCCAAGAAGCACCGGGCCCCGAGGGTGAAGGCCGGCTTCCTGGACGGGGCGGTCCTCTCGGAGACGCAGGTGGGGGCGCTCGCCGCCCTCCCGCCGCGCCCGGTGCTCGTCGCGATATTCCTGGCCGGCATGCGTGCCCCGATCACCGGCTTCGTGTGCGGGCTCTCGGGGATCGTCAGGCAGTTCGTGTCCGTGATGGATCAGATCGCCCGTAAAAGGGCTTCATGATAACAACCCCACAGAGTTCACGACCGGCGATCGGCCGCTCGTGAAGGAGGAGGCAGCGATGACCGAGGAGACAAAGAAGGTGGAGAAGGCAGAGGCGAAGCAGGTCGAGGGCGCGGCCGCCGAGCTGTCGGCGGAGCTCAGGGCGATCCTCAGGAAGATCGGCGAACTGAAGCCCGAGGAGCGGAAGGCGCTCGGGCTCGAGATGGTGAAGGGACTCACGGTCCTCGAGCTCTCGGAGTGGGTGAAGTCGATGGAAGAGGAGTTCGGGGTCACCGCCGCCGCGCCCGTCGCGGCAGCCGCCGCCGCGGCCCCCGCGGCGCAGAAGGAGGAGAAGACCACCTTTAGCGTGATCCTGACCGGGTTCGGCGACAAGAAGATCCAGGTGATCAAAGAGGTGCGCGCGATCACGAGCCTCGGCCTGAAGGAGGCCAAGGACCTCGTCGAGGGCGCCCCGAAGCCGGTGAAGGAGAACGTCACCAAGGAAGAGGCCGAGGAGATCAGGAAGAAGATCGTCGCGGCCGGCGGCACCGTGGAGATCAAATAACGAGCGAAGGATGCGGGATGACGCGGCGGCCCGTGCCGGGCCGTCGAGTGTTGTCATTTGGATTTTGTCATTGGTCATTCCCAAGAGGGGACCCATGTCACCGAAGAAAACCATTCGCGATTATTCAAGGCTCCGGGAAGTCGTCCCGATGCCCAACCTCGTCGAGATCCAGACGAAGTCCTACGAGGATTTCCTCCAGCCCGACATGCTCCCCAACAAGCGGAAGCTGAGGGGGCTCCAGGAGGTGTTCAAGGAGGTCTTCCCGCTCAAGAGCTACGACGAGACCTGCGCCCTGGAATTCGTCGGGTACGACCTCGGCAGGCCGAAGTACGACATCATCGAGTGCCGCAGGCGCGGGCTCACCTACTCGGCCCCCCTCCGCGTGACCCTGCGCCTCTGCGAGAGCGGCAACATCAAGGAGGAGACGGTCTACTTCGGCAGCATGCCGCTCATGACCGAGCAGGGGACGTTCATCATCAACGGCGCCGAGCGCGTCATCGTGAGCCAGCTCCACCGCTCCCCGGGCATCTGCTTCGAGAAGGTGCAGAGCCAGCGCGCGGTCCCGAGCTACTGGTTCAGGGTCATCCCGTACCGCGGCTCGTGGATCGAGGGCGAGCTCGACGCGAACGACGGGATCAACCTCTACATCGACAGGCGGCGGCGCAGGCGCAAGATCCATGCGACGACGTTCCTGAGGGCCGCGGGGTATGCGACCGACGAGGCGATCCTCGAGGCGCTGCTCGGCAGGGAGGAGATCGCGCTGGCGAAGGCCGACGACAAGGCGGTCGCGGAGCGCACGATCATTCAGAAGATCGTCGACCCGGCGACGCAGGCCGCGGTCGCGATCCCCGGCGAGAAGCTCACGAAGGCGAAGATCGCGTCGCTCCTCAAGGCGGGCGTGGGCACCGTCGCGGTGGCGGTCTCCACCATGGGGGAGAAGGGCATCCTGGGGATGCTCGAGAAGGACCGGCAGAAGCAGATCGACTCGCAGGACGAGGCGCTGAAGGAGATCTACAAGCGCCTGAGGCCCGGCGACCCGGCGAACGTCTCGAGCGCGCGGACGATGCTGAAGAGGATATTCTTCGACCAGCGCCACTACGACCTCGGGCGCGTCGGCAGGTTCAAGCTCAACAAGAAGCTGGGGATGGAGGTGAACGACCGCGTCGGGATCCTCCGCAAGGAGGACATCGTCGAAGCGTGCCGCTACCTGGTCGCCCTGCGCCACGGCGAGGGGGGGCGGCTCGACGACATCGACCACCTCGGCAACCGCCGGGTGCGCTCGGTCGGCGAGCTCCTCCAGAACCAGTGCCGCATCGGGCTCGCGCGCATGGAGCGCCTCACCAAGGAGCGGATGAACGTCTACGACATGAGCGCGGAGACCGTGACCCCGCACCGGCTCATCAACCCCAAGGCGTTCACCAGCGTGATCCGCGATTTCTTCGGCCGCAGCCAGCTCTCCCAGTTCATGGACCAGACGAACCCGCTCGCGGAGATCACCCACAAGCGTCGGCTCTCCGCGCTCGGCCCCGGGGGCTTGAGCCGCGACCGCGCCGGCTTCGAGGTGCGCGACGTGCACACGAGCCACTACGGCCGCATCTGCCCGATCGAGACGCCGGAGGGGCCCAACATCGGCCTTATCGCGTCGCTGAGCACCTTCGCCCGCGTGAACGACTACGGCTTCCTCGAGTCTCCCTACTGGCCGGTGCGGGACGGGAAGGTCCTGACGGACCGCGAGAAGGGGCCCGTATGGCTCACCGCCGACGAGGAGGAAAAGCACATCATCGCGCAGGCGAACGCGAGGCTCGACGAGAAGAACCGCCTGGTCGAGGAGAAGGTCTCCGCGCGGGAGCGCGGCGAGTTCGTCTACGCCCCCCCGGAGAAGGTCGAGTTCATCGATGTCTCCCCGAAGCAGCTTGTGAGCGTGGCGGCGGGGCTCATCCCGTTCCTCGAGCACAACGACGCAAACCGCGCCCTGATGGGGTCGAACATGCAGCGGCAGGCGGTGCCGCTCCTCACCACCGAGGCCCCGATCATCGTGACCGGCCTCGAGACGCAGGTGGCGCGCGACACGGGCGTCATGGCGCTCGCGCAGAACTCCGGCGAGGTCGAGTACGTGGACAGCGACAAGATCATCATCCGGGATGAACGCGAGCGCGACACGTGCATGACCTACCGGCTCATCAAGTACTTCCGCTCGAACGCCGGGACCTGCATCAACCAGCGGCCCATCGTGCGGGTGGGCGACCGGGTGAGGAAGGGCGACGTGATCGCCGACGGGCAGGCCACGAAGGACGGCGAGCTCGCGCTCGGGCGGAACATCCTGGTCGCGTTCATGCCGTGGGGCGGGTACAACTTCGAGGACGCCATCCTCATCAGCGAGAAGCTGGTCAGGGAGGACGCCTACACCTCCATCCACATCGAGGAGTTCGAGATCGGTGCGCGCGACACGAAGCTCGGGCGCGAGGAGATCACCCGCGACATCCCGAACGTGGGGGAGGAGGCGCTGAAGGACCTCGGCGTGGACGGCATCGTCCGCCTCGGGGCCGAGGTGAAGGCCGGCGACATCCTGGTGGGCAAGATCACCCCGAAGAGCGAGACCGAGCTCTCTCCCGAGGAGCGGCTGCTCAGGGCCATCTTCGGCGAGAAGGCGGCGGATGTGCGCGACGCCTCGCTCACGGTGCCGTCGGGGACCGAGGGGATCGTCATGGACGTGAAGGTCTTCTCCCGCAAGGACGCCGCCCAGACCGATGAGGAGCGGCACGAGGAGCGGCGCAGGATCAAGGAGATCACCGACCAGTTCCGCAAGCGCACCGCCAAGATAAAGGAAGAGCGGGACCAGAAGCTCGCCGATCTCATGAAGGGCAGGCAGACCCGCGGGCAGGTCATCAACATCCAGACCGGCGAGGTCATCATCCCCGCGGGCACCGAGATCAAGAAGCCCCACATCCAGCGGCTGCAGGAGGTGGACTTCACCGACATCGAGATCGAGGATGACGAGGAGGAGCGCGACGGGAGGGGCGGGAAGGACGGCGCCCTCGTGTCGGGGATAGAGATCAAGCGCATCCTCCTCGAGTTCACCCACGCGCTCGAGGAAGCGGAGATGGCGGAGAGCCGCGAGATCGACAAGTTCAAGCGCGGCGACGATCTCGATCCGGGCCTCATCAAGCAGGTGAAGGTGTACGTCGCCTCGAAGCGGAAGCTCCAGGTCGGCGACAAGATGGCGGGGCGCCACGGCAACAAGGGCGTCATCGCCAAGATCCTCCCCGAAGAGGACATGCCGTTCCTCCCCGACGGAACGCCGGTGGGCATGGTCCTCAACCCCCTCGGGGTGCCCTCCCGCATGAACGTGGGTCAGCTCCTCGAGACCCATCTGGGATGGGCGGCAAAGGTGCTGGGGATGAAGGTCTTCACCCCCGTCTTCAACGGGGTCACGGAGCCGCAGATCAAGGAGCTCATGGCGCAGGCGGGGCTCCCCGCGAGCGGCAAGGCGGTCCTTTCGGACGGCAGGACCGGGGATCGGTTCGAGCAGGAGGTGACCGTCGGGTACCTCTACATGATGAAGCTCTCGCACCTTGTCTCCGACAAGATCCACGCCCGGGCGATCGGCCCGTACTCGCTCGTGACGCAGCAGCCCCTCGGCGGAAAGGCCCAGTTCGGCGGACAGCGCTTCGGCGAAATGGAGGTCTGGGCGCTCGAGGCCTACGGCGCCGCCTACGCCCTCCAGGAGCTCCTCACGGTCAAGAGCGACGACGTGGTCGGGAGGACGAAGATCTACGAGTCGATCGTGAAGGGGCAGAACTCGCTCGAGGCGGGGACGCCCGAGTCGTTCAACGTGCTCATCAAGGAGATGCAGAGCCTGTGCCTCGACGTGAGGACGGAGAAGAAGGCATGAAGACAGCGGTAAGCTCTAAGCCGTACGTGGAAGAGGCGCAGGAAGGGAAATGGGAGAATCACCTTGACTGACCAAAGAACCGCAAAGGCGTTCCTGGGGCTTGAGAGCAGCGAACACACCTTCGACCGGGTGACGATCCGCATCGCCTCCCCCGAGGTGATCCGCTCCTGGTCAAAGGGAGAGGTCAAGAACCCCGAGACGATCAACTACCGGACCTTCAAGCCGGAGAAGGGCGGCCTCTTCTGCGAGCGCATCTTCGGCCCCACGCGCGACTGGGAGTGCAGCTGCGGCAAGTACAAGCGCATCAAGCACAAGGGGATTGTCTGCGACCGCTGCGGCGTCGAGGTCACGCAGTCCAAGGTGCGGCGGGAGCGGATGGGGCACATCGACCTCGCGGTCCCCGTGTCGCACATCTGGTTCTTCAAGACCCAGCCGAGCCGCATCGGCAACATCCTCGACCTCTCCTCTTCGGAGCTCGAGCGCGTCCTCTACTACGAGGATTACATCGTCGTCAACCCCGGCGACACCCCGCTGCAGAAGAAGAAGCTTTTGAGCGAGGAGGAGTACCGCAAGGCCGCGAAGGAGTACGGCAGGCGGTTCAAGGCCGGCATGGGCGCGGAGGCGATCCGCGAGCTCCTCAAGACGGAGGACCTCGAGACGCTCTCCCTCGACCTGCGCCTCAAGATGGAGAAGACGAGCTCGAAGCAGACGAAGAAGAAGCTGAGCAAGCGGCTCCAGATCGTCGAGGGGTTCCGCAAGGCGGGGTGCAGGCCCGAGTGGATGATCATCGGCGTGGTCCCCGTGATACCGCCGGACCTCCGGCCCCTGGTCCCGCTCGAAGGCGGGCGGTTCGCCACCTCCGACCTGAACGACCTCTACCGGCGGGTGATCAACCGCAACAACCGCCTGAAGGCGATCCTCGAGCTGAAGACCCCCGAGGTTATCATCCGGAACGAGAAGCGGATGCTCCAGGAGGCGGTGGACGCCCTCTTCGACAACGGCCGCCACGGCCGCCCGATCGTCGGCGCGGGAAACCGCCCGCTGAAGTCGCTCTCCGACATGCTCAAGGGAAAGCAGGGGCGCTTCCGGCAGAACCTCCTCGGCAAGCGCGTCGATTACTCCGGCCGCTCGGTCATCGTGGTGGGCCCCGAGCTCAAGCTCCACCAGTGCGGGCTGCCGAAGAAGATGGCCCTCGAGCTGTTCGAACCGTTCATCATCCGCGAGCTCAAGAACCGCGGCCTCGTGCACACGATCCGCAGCGCCAAGAAGATGATCGAGAAGGAGGTGCCCGAGGTCTGGGACATCCTCGAGCAGGTAACCAAGGGGCACCCGGTGATGCTCAACCGCGCCCCCACGCTCCACCGCCTCGGCATCCAGGCGTTCGAGCCGGTCCTGATCGAGGGCAAGGCGATCCGCATCCACCCGCTCGTCTGCTCGGCCTTCAACGCCGACTTCGACGGCGACCAGATGGCGGTCCACATCCCGCTCTCCTACGAGGCGCAGCTCGAGGCGAAGCTCCTCATGCTCGCCCCGCACAACATCTTTTCCCCCTCGAGCGGGAAGCCGATCGACACCCCGACCCAGGACATCGCGCTCGGGTGCTACTACGCCACGAAAGAGGTGCCGAGCACGGCGGCGCCCCGGTTCACCTTCTCCGACACGGGCGAGCTTTTGCTCGCCTACGATTCCCGCGCGATCACCATCCACCAGAAGGTGCGCGTCAGGATCGACGGCGCGATGATCGAAACGACGGCGGGCCGGGTCATGTTCAACGAGATCCTCCCGGGGGAAGAGGCGTTCCGGAAGAAGCGTGGCTTCATCAACATAGAGCTCAACAAGAAGAAGCTCGCCGAGGTGGTGATGGACTGCTACCGCGCCGTCGGCAAGGAGCGGACCGTCGAGATCCTCGACCGGATGAAGGACCTCGGGTTCCGCGAGGCCACGCGCGCGGGGATCTCCATCTCGACCGACGACATGATCATCCCCCCGGAGAAGGAGAAGCTCCTCGCCGCGGCGGCCCGGAGGATCCAGGAGGTCGAGAAGCAGTACCGGAACGGGAGCATCACCCCGGGCGAGCGCTACAACATGATCCTCGACATCTGGACCCACACGACCGACGAGCTCTCCGATGTCATGTACCGCGGGCTCGTCGCCTCCGGGAAGGGGAAGGGCCCCAACCCGATCTACATGATGGTCGACTCCGGCGCGCGCGGCTCGAAGCAGCAGATACGCCAGCTCGCCGGCATGCGCGGTCTCATGGCCAAGCCGTCGGGCGCGATCATCGAGCAGCCGATCCGCTCCAACTTCCGCGAGGGCCTCAGCGTGCTCGAGTACTTCATCTCGACCCACGGGGCCCGCAAGGGGCTCGCCGACACGGCGCTGAAGACCGCCGACTCCGGCTACCTCACGCGGCGCCTTGTGGACGTGGCGCAGGACGTGATCGTCATCGAGGACGACTGCGGCACCCTGAACGGTATCACCATCTACGCCATCCACGAGGGCGAGGACGTCGTCGTGCAGCTCAAGGAGCGGATCGTGGGCCGCACCAGCCTCGAGGACATCGTCGAACCGGTCTCGAAGGAGGTGGTGGTAAGGGCCAACGAGCCGATCACCGAGGCGCTCGCGGAGCGGATCGAGACGATGGGGATCGAGCAGCTGAAGATTCGCTCCGTCCTCACCTGCGAGACCACCCGCGGCATCTGCGCGAAGTGCTACGGCTACGATCTTTCCAACGGCCGCCAGGTCGACTTCGGCACCGCGGTGGGGATCATCGCCGCGCAGTCGATCGGCGAGCCGGGCACCCAGCTCACGATGCGGACGTTCCACATCGGCGGCACCGCCGTCCACAGGGTGAAGCAGGAGATCCGCCCGAAGCAGGACGGGATCATCAAGTTCCGCAACATCAAGATCCTCCTCGACAAGGACGGGACGCGCATCGTGGTCTCGAAGAACGGCACCCTCGCGGTCCATGCCGTCCTGAAGGGCGGGAAGGGCGAGGTGCGGCCGGGGCCCGAGCTCGAGAACAACGATCTCCCCTACGGGGCGACCCTCTCGAAGAACGACGAGGAGATCGTCAAGAAGGGCGAGCTCGTCGCCAAGTGGGACCCGTACAGCACCCCGGTCCTCACCGAGAAGGACGGCCTTGTCGAGTTCATCGACATCATCGAGGACGTGACGGCCAAGAAGGAGATCGACCGGGGCACCGGGCTCACCGACTACGTGATCATCGACCACAAGGAGGACAAGCACCCCCAGATTGTGATCACGAGCCGCGACGGCAAGGAGGCCCTCGGCTACTACCCCCTGCCGACCGGCGCGCACATCATGGTCAAGGAGGGCGAGTTCGTCACCGTGGGAATACTGCTGGCGAGGAGCCCGCGGAAGCGGAGCAAGACCAAAGACATCACGGGCGGCCTTCCCCGGGTGGCCGAGCTGTTCGAGGCGCGCAGGCCGAAGGAGGCCGCCGAGATCGCCAAGATCGACGGGATCGTCGAGTTCAGGGGCACCTTCAAGGGGCGCCGCAAGCTCGTCGTCAGGAACGAGGTCACCGAGGTCGAGGAGGAGCACCTGATACCCTACGCCAAGCACCTCGTCGTCTACCGCGGAGACCGGGTCAAAAAGGGCGACCGCCTGACCGAGGGGCCGATCGCGCCGCAGGAGCTGCTGCAGGTCTGCGGCCCGAAGGAGCTCCAGAAGTACCTGGTCGACGAGGTCCAGGAGGTCTACCGGCTCCAGGGTGTCGAGATCAACGACAAGCACATCGAGGTCATCATACGGCAGATGCTCAAGAAGGTCCGCATCTCCGACCCCGGGGACAGCGATTTCCTCTACGGGGAGCACGTTGAGAAGTACCTTTTCGACCGCGAGAATGAGGGGCTGCTCAAGAAGGGCGCAAAGGCCGCGGACGCGCAGCCCATCCTCCTCGGCATCACCAAGGCCTCGCTTGGCGTCGAGAGCTTCATCTCCGCGGCCTCCTTCCAGGAGACCACCCGGGTCCTCACGGACGCCGCCGCCAGGGGGCGCGCCGACGTGCTCAACGGGTTCAAGGAGAACGTCATCATGGGGCACCTGATCCCGGCCGGGAGCGGCTTCGGGAAGAACCGCGAGATCGACGTGATCCCGCTGGTGGAGCTGAAGCCCGCCAAGACGATCGACATCCCGCAGGTGGAGCAGCCCAGGCCCGCGAAGACGCTCGACACCCTGATGGCGGAGAAGAAGGCCGAGGAGTCCGCGAAGCAGAAGAAAAAGGCCGCCGAAGAGGACGCCGACAACGAGACGAAGAAGATGGCCGCCAAGAAGGCGCCCGCGGCCAAACCGAAGAAGAAGGCGAAGGCGTAATCATCCGCACGACAAAATAACGCGAGGAGCAGGAGAAATGCCGACGATCAATCAGCTCGTGAGAAAGGGGAGGCGGAAGCCGAAGAACAGGACGAAGGCGCCCGCCCTCCAGAAGTGCCCCCAGCGCAGGGGGGTCTGCCTCCTGGTGAAGACGATGACGCCCAAGAAGCCGAACTCGGCGCTACGGAAGGTTGCCAGGGTGCGGCTCACGAACGGCATGGAGGTGACCGCCTACATACCGGGCGAGGGGCACAACCTTCAGGAACACTCGATCGTGATGATCCGCGGCGGGAGGGTCAAGGACCTGCCCGGGGTGCGGTACCACATCATCCGGGGCAACCTGGACACGAGCGGGGTCGAGGGGCGCAAGCAGAGCCGTTCGAAGTACGGGGCGAAGACGCCGAAGTAAGCTGTAAGCCGTAAGCTGTAAGCTTAAAGCTTAGAGCTTACAACTTGAAGCTAACAAAGGACGCGGGACGGGAAATAGAGGTCAAAATGTCGAGACGCCGCAGGGTCATCAAGAAGAGGATGCTGGTTGACGTGAAATTCGGAAGCCCCCTGGTGGCCAGGTTCATCACCAGTCTGATGCGGGACGGGAAGAAGAGCATCGCCGAGGGCATCTTCTATTCGACCCTCGATCTCATCGGCCAGCGGGTGCAGGACGCCCCGCCGATCAAGATCGTCGAGAAGGCGATCGACAGGGTGAAGCCGTTCCTCGAGGTTAAGTCGCGGAGGGTCGGCGGCGCGACGTACCAGGTGCCGGTCGAGGTGCGGTCGGACCGCCAGCTCGCCCTGGCGCTCCGGTGGATCATCGGCTTCGCCCGCGCGCGCAAGGGCAAGCCGATGCAGGAGCGGCTCGCGGCGGAGCTTCTCGACGCCTACAAGGGCGAGGGGGCGGCGGTCAAGAAGCGCGAGGACACGCACAAGATGGCCGACGCGAACAAGGCCTTCGCGCACTATCGGTGGTAACACGGAAGGACGGGAATGCTTCTCGACACCGTTTCGCACGCGTCGCACGGCACGGTCGTTTCGAGGCATCGCGACAGCATGTCATTGCAAGTGCCCCTTGAAAGGGTCAGGAACATAGGGATCATGGCGCATATCGATGCCGGGAAGACCACGGTGACGGAGCGGATCCTCTTCTACACGGGGAAGACCTACCGGATCGGCGAGGTCGACGAGGGAACCGCGACCATGGACTGGATGGTCCAGGAGCAGGAGCGCGGGATCACCATCACCTCGGCCGCGACCACCTGTTCCTGGAGCGACCACCGCGTGAACATCATCGACACGCCCGGGCACGTCGACTTCACCGTCGAGGTGGAGCGGAGCCTGAGGGTGCTCGACGGCGCGGTCGCGGTCTTCTGCGGCGTCGAGGGGGTCGAGCCCCAGTCGGAGACGGTCTGGCGGCAGGCGAATCGCTACGGCATACCGCGCCTCGCCTTCGTGAACAAGCTCGACCGGGTCGGGTCGAACTTCGAGTGGGCGGTGGCGCGGATGCGCGAGCGCCTCGCCGCGAACGCCGTCCCGGTGCAGATGCCGATCGGGTTCGAGGCGGAGTTCAGGGGCGTCGTGGACCTGGTGCGGATGAAGGCGTACATCTTCGGCGAGGACCCCGACGTTGGCTTCCGCGAGGAGGAGATTCCGGAGGCGCTCGCCGACAAGGCCCGGAAGGCCAGGGACCGGCTGATGGAGGCGATCGCGGGCGAGGACGAGCGGTTTTTCGAGATCTACCTGGCGGGCAAGGGGTTCCCGGAGACCGAGGTGAAGGCGGCGCTCCGCCGCAGCGCGATCCGCAACCGGATCGTCCCCGTGCTCTGCGGCACGGCGCTGAAGAACAAGGGGGTGCAGCAGCTCCTCGACGCGGTGGTGGACTACCTCCCCTCGCCGCTCGACGCGCGCCCGATGATCGGGGTGAACCCGAAGAACAACGAGCCCTCCGAGCGCCGGGCCGATCCGGCCCAGCCGCTCTGCGCGCTCGCCTTCAAGGTGATGTCGGACGACTTTGTGGGGAAACTGGTCTACCTCAGGGTCTATTCCGGGGTGCTGAAAAAGGGCGCGCAGGTCTACAACGCGACCGTGATGAAGCGCGAGCGTATCGGGAGGCTCCTCCTCATGCACGCGAACCGCAGGGAGGAGGTCGACGAGGCCTCCGCCGGAGAGATCGTCGCCGCGGTGGGGCTCGGGCGCACCGTCACCGGGCAGACGCTCTGCGACGAGCGGCACCCGATCGTGCTCGAGTCGATGCACTTCCCGGAGCCGGTGATCTCGATGGCGATCGAGCCGAGCACGAAGGCGGACAGGGAGAAGCTCGGGGAGTCGCTCCGGCGCCTCTCCGAGGAGGACCCGACCTTCAAGACGAAGACGAACGAGGAGACCGGCCAGCTCATCATCTCGGGGATGGGGGAGCTCCACCTCGACATCATCAAGGACCGGATGCTCAGGGAGTTCAAGGTGGTCGCGAAGGTCGGGAAGCCCGAGGTCGCGTACCGTGAGACGATCACAAAGCCCTGCGCCGGCGAGGGCAAGTTCATCCGCCAGACCGGCGGCCACGGCCAGTACGGGCACATCGTCCTCGAGGCCGCCCCGGGGGAGAAGGGGTCGGGGATCGTCATCGAGAACGAGATCAAGGGCGGCGCCGTGCCGCGGGAGTACGTCCGGGCGGCCACTCAGGGGATCGAGGAGTGCTGCACCTCCGGCCCCCTCGGCGGCTATTCGATGGTGGACATGAAGGTCGTCATCACGGACGGCTCCTATCACGAGGTGGACTCTTCCGACATGGCGTTCAAGGTCGCCGGCTCCATGGCCATCAAGGACGCGATGCGCCGCGGGAACCCCGTGCTGCTCGAGCCGATCATGGATGTGGAGGTCACGACCCCCGCCGAGTTCCTGGGGGACGTCATCGGCGACCTGAACGCGCGCCGCGGGAAGGTGCGGGAGATGGAATCGCGGCCTGACTCGCACATCGTGCGGGCCTCCGTGCCGCTCGCCGAGATGTTCGGCTACGCCACCGCGATGCGCTCGCTCTCGCGCGGGCGGGCCTCGTACTCGATGGAGCCCGCCTGCTTCGAGAAGGTGCCGAAGCAGAAGGAAGAGCAGCTGCTCGACTGGACTAAAAAAGCGTAGGTGTGAAGGGGGACAGACATGGGCAAGGACAAATTCGAGCGGACGAAGCCGCACGTGAACGTGGGGACGATCG
>JBAXOY010000076.1:0-15277 GCA_037133055.1 Chlamydiota bacterium | reverse complement strand
CCGCGGAGCTTCGCCGCGCTCGACCGCGCCCTCGACGCCCTCCCGCGCCATGACTGGGTCGTGTTCACGAGCGCCAACGGCGTGCGGGCCTGCATGGACCGGCTCGCTTCCGCGGGGCGCGACGCACGCGCGTTCGCGGGGGTGCAACTCTGCGCCATAGGCCCCGCGACGGCCGCGGAACTCTCCCGGCACGGACTGCGGGCGGACTGCGTGCCCCGCTCATTCACCACGGCCGACATCGCGCAGACGCTTGCCGCGCGGGGTGCGGTGAGCGGGAAGTCGTTCCTGCTCCCGGGAAGCGACCGTGCCGGGAGCGAATTGCCGGCGGCATTGACGCGGATGGGGGGGCGGCGCGAGGTCGTCTGCGCCTACAGGACGGTGCTCAGCACGGAGGGCATGGCCGCGGCGGGCCGCGCGATGCGCGGCGGGGAGGTCGACGTGGCGCTCCTGACAAGCCCGTCGGCGGCCGAGGCGTACGCGCGCGCGATCGCGCGCTCGGGCGGGGGAAGGGCGCGCCTCCCGCTCCTCGCGGTTATCGGACCGGTGACGGGGCGTGCGGCGAGGGGCCTTGGGCTCGGCGTCGCGGTTACGGGGACCGCGCACACGGACGAGGGGCTCGTGCGGGCGCTTGAGAAGTACTGGAAGAAGGGAAACCATGCTGTTTCACCACGGAGGGCACGGAGATAACGTACTGCCTCACCACGGAGGACACGGAGGTTCACGGAGAAAGCGTCTCGCTGTTTGAACCGCTTAAACTGTTTGAACGGCTTGAACGTGGAAAAAGGAAAGGCGGCTCGCCGACTGTCGCGGCGGCCGCCCGATATCATCCGGTCGAGGACCTGGGCTATTTTGTGGAGATGTTGTTCTCGGGGGGATAGACCTGCTTGAGCTCTTCCTGCGGCAGCGGCCGGTGGCTCAGGAAGAGCGGGAAAGTCATTTCCGGGGTGCCGTCCACGTGAGGACCGCCCCCGAACTCGGGCCGGTACCCGTAGGCGCGGCAGCCGGCAAACGAAACGATAATGGCAATAAAGATGAACGTGACGAGCGCCGATTTCTTTGCCATTGTGCCCTCCCGGGGTGACATCGCGCGGCGTTTATTCTGTGCTAACTTTACCGCAGGGTGGGGGGAGTGTCAATAGCTTTTTTGGTTGCCTGGATCAAGGAGAAGATGGGGCTGAGAAAGTTGTACTCTATTCTGTCATCCCGGCGTTGAAGCGTGTAACGCCGGATTCCCGCTTTTGCGGGAATGATATCCGGAAAAAGATGCCCCCCTCAAAGGAGAAGCCTATTGCCCACCCATCCTCTGTGCGTTGCATGTCTTCTCTGCTACAACCAGAAGCACCTCGCCTCTTTTGGAAAAGAATAGCAGGATATTTATCACAAGGCAGATCGGGACGAGGAGAGCCAGAAGAGCTATATGGCTTATGCGCACTTTGGCGCGGTCGCCGGTTTGCGTATAGTTGAAGAAAAGCTGGTCCGATTCCGTCACTACACTGACGATGCTTTGCGCCGATATGAATGCCGAATATTCCAACGAAAAAGTGTGGATTTTCCGTATTTTGAAACCGTATTTTTCAAGCAAACTGACAAGCGTATCCGGCGTAAAGAACGTCACGTGGTGCTCCAGATCGAGACCCAGCCAGTATTCGCCGGTTATTTTACGCGTCCAGGAATCAAAGTTCGGCACCTCTATCAGGACCATGCCGTTATCCGACAGCAATTCCGATATCCTTTTGACATATTCCTCCGGCTTGAGGACGTGTTCCAGAACATGCCACATGGTTATGATGTCAAAGCTTTTATCCTCCAGCCGCAGCCCCAGAAGGTCTCCGTTATAGATTTCGAGCCCGAGTTTTGTCCGTGAGAATTCGTAGGCATTTTTGGATATCTGTGTGCCGACCGCCCGCGCGTAGCCATAATATTTTTTAAGATAATACAGCGTAAACCCTCTGCCGCTTCCGATATCCAGCATCTTCGTGGCTCTGGGGTTGATAGTGAATATCTTGAAGGCGCGCCAAAAACGAAAAAGTCTTATAACTGCCTCTAGGCCAAAATTGAATCTGGCGCCGGATCCGTGCTTATAAAAATTCGCATAGGTGCTTGTCGGGTCCAGGCCGGCTATGAGGCTATCGGCAAAAATCAGTCCGCACGTATCGCACGTGTATATGCACCTGCCGTGATAGTTATGGAGCTCATTTTTATGCTCGTGGACGCATACGGTGCCGTTGCGTATGAGATGGCACGTATTCTGATTCCGTGACCGGCCTGCGCTATTTAACTTCATGTGTCTTTTTGCCAAGGTAGAAGAGCTCCATGTTCATTACGCGTTTCTGCAGATAGACTTCCTGAAAAGAAGTCTGGCCGTGTTCTCTCAGCAATCTCTCCGTATATCGTGTCGGGTGCACATCCTTGGAATACGGTTTGCACGGCCCGCCGAAAAATCTGTGCCACGTGTGTTCAAGGATGAACCATAGGGGGCTTTCGTAATTCATGGTGCAGATGAGTATTACGCCCTCCGGTTTCAGCACTCTGGCCAGTTCCTTGAGCACGATAACCGGGTGGGTGAGGTGTTCTATGGCATCGAGGAATAGTATCGCGTCAAAGACGTTATCGCGAAGCGGCAGGCGGTAGAGGCTCGACTGAGCGTATCGTCCCTTGCAGCGCAGCAGGCATTGTTGCAAGGCCGATAGCTGCTCATCTATCCCGATAACCCGATACTCGGCGCAATATCGGGCGGTCACATGGCCTACGCCGCAGCCGGCATCCAGCACCAGAGAGGCGGGTTCAAGGGACCTGAAAACCTGCCGAACCATGTCGTGTTTTGCCCTGTGGTATACGGATTGAGGAAATCGGTCGGTTGTCTGCAAATATTCCAAGTAGTAGGGGCTTTTTCCCACGAATGATCCTTCCATTGCCGGGATAGGGTACACCTCTTTCAGACGGACTATACTAAACAGCCAGGTATCCGGCAATGGATTGGTTGCTGAAATCTCCGGCGAAATCTTCAGCCCATCCGATGGGGCGCGTCAAGGGGCTGCGCGCGGAGCTTGCCGGAATGGAACCCGCGGCGCTCGCCGCGCGCGCGACGCCGGCGTCACTGGCGCGAGAGATAGATCACGGCGGCGGCCTTCACCCCTGTTCGGGTTCGTGATCTTGTTCTCCCGCGCGACACGGCCCATTGCGACGCCGCGCTCGCGCGCGGAAGGGCCGCCGTATTCCTCAGCGGCGGAACAGATTCCACATTCACCGCAGCACGCCGCCCCGGGCGGGAGGAGACGCCTTCCGTTCGTAAAGGAAGAGCTCGATGTCCGACCCGCAATGCCACTGCGAGACTCTGAGGTAGCGCTCTTCGATTTTTTCCCTCGTGAATTTCCTGTAGGGGACCCATTGCGGAGTGTCCCAAATGTGCCCCATGAGCAGCCACAGTCTTGGATGGCGGAACGAATTTTCAAGGGAGGAGGGGAAAAACATACGTTCATCGTCAAGTTCGTACCACTCCAGCGGGGCATTGTAATACCAGGCAACAGCAGATTGCAGGTGACTCAGGAACACTACGAATCCGTCCCCGGGGAGGCTCATCGACTTGAGCGTGTCCCCGATCATCCGCCAATTTTCCTTCCGGTAGTTCTGAAAATAGTGCGTGATTGAGAGCAGTTCTATACACAGCAGGGCCCATAAACAGGCCGCCGTGGCATAGAGAGCCGCGCGAGGCCGCAGTCCGGGGATCGCGCGCAGGGAAAATATGCCGGCGAGCGTGAGCGCCATGTAGTAGGGGAGTGTGGGAAGCAGATACTGGGGATTCCAGGGGAATCCGGGTTTGAGCGAAACCGCGCAGTAGAGAAGAAGATGCGGGAGGATCCCGCAACAGGCGAGCAGGATGACCTTCCATCGCTGCGCCGTCCATCCGCGCATGAAGCCGAGGATCATAAGAGGGTACACAAATATGCACGAGACGAGATGGTGCGCATAAAATCGGGGCGCCCAGCCGGTCCAGGGATTGATGGCCCATCCCCAGAGCATGAAATTAAAAAAGCCGAGCAGCTTGTTCGGGCTGCGGGGGGATGCCGCCGAGATCGGCGCCAGTACGGTGCCCTCGACGTACTGGAACGTCTTGGCGACCTGGTAGGCAAGCCACGGGAGGTAGAGGAAACACGCTGCCGATGCGGCGAGCACCCATACCCAGAATATCCTCCAGCCGGGGAGCGTGGTATCGCCGGCATTGCGCGGACCTTTGGACAGGGCGGAGAGCAGAAGAGCCGTGCAATGCGCGATCACGATGTAGAAGGCGTAGCAGTGCGAGTACAGACAGAGCCCGAGCGCCGCGGCATAGGCAACCCAGAAACGCGATCGGCCCGCCTGGATCGCCCTGACGAGGAAATAGCTCGCGGCGAGGGAGGTCGTCGTGAAAAGAGAGTAGATCCGCCCCTCCTGGGAGTAGGCGACGTGCGCCGGGCTGACGGCCATGCACAGGCAGAGAGCCAGCCCGAACCGGGTTCCCCACAGTGCCCTGCCGAAACAAAACGAGAGGAACACCCCCGCGATTCCCTCGATCGCGGAGGGGAGCCGTTCGAAGAAATCGCTCTGATGTATCGAGAGCGACAGGCTCACGAGAAGATAGTCGAGGGGGGGGTGGTAACCCCCCTCCGAGGTGAGGTGCTGTATAACCCCCGCCATTCCTCCCCGGGCGGCGATGGCGGTTATCGCCTCATCATACCAGAGACTGTTTTTATCGAGATGGTGGAACCTGAGCCCCGCCGCGAGGGCAAGAAGCATTAGAAGGGTGATTTTCTCTTTCCTGGTCATTGCCGATAGTATACATGTTCGAACGGCGTGGTTCAAATAGTGGATCCGGTCTCCATGCTATCCGCCATTTCGGGTCCCCGCCCCCGCTTGCGGCACTGAAGAGAGATGTGCTATGTTCTCACCCTCCGGACCCGGGGCGCGTGAACCGATGGCGAACTCACCCCACGAAGAGCTTGGGAGCCTGATGCGGCGCGTCGAGGGCCTGCGCGCGGAGCTTGCCGGCATGGACCCCGCCTCTGTCGCCTCGCGCGCGGGGGCCGCCTATTGCCCGGCCGGCACAGGCGCGTACGAGATCAGGTTCGCGGTCTGGGGGCGGGAGGTCGCGGTCGAAGTCCCCGGCTTCGTCGCCCGGGACCCCGCCACCGGGAAGGAGTGCGACCCGGGGACCCAGGCCCTGACGGCCTACTACCTCCGCACCACCGACGGCTCGCCGGAGGAGGGGCGCCGGATCTCGTTCTCCGAACTCCCCGACGGCGCGTTCTACTTCAGGGCATTCCAGGGCTACACGGGTGAGATGCTCGCGCGGGTGTTCGGCGGCGACCTCGCCGCGCTCGGACGCGCCGCGGAGAAACTCGGGGGACGGCGCGAAGCGGAGGGGGACCTCGCGTTCTCGTTCCGCGCGCTCCCCAGGGTCCCGATCCTTCTCGTCTGCTGGCGCGGCGACGAGGAGTTCCCCGCCTCCGCGAAGCTCCTCTTCGACAGCTCCGCGGGTCGGCACCTCCCGACCGATGTTTGCGCCATCCTCGGCAGCACGCTGACGCGGAGGCTCATCAGGGCGCGGTGACCGGGCCCCCGCCCTTATCCGCAATGCGCCCCTTTCCCGGGGACAGCAGGTAGCCGGTGGCGCTCCAGGAATCCGGGCACCAGGCAAATCCCTTCACGGCGTACTCACGCAGAATGGGGGCGAACCCTTTTTCCCACCGGCCGCTGAAAACCCAGTAATAAAAGTTTCTCACGCGTGTCTCCGATTCCGCCACGGCAAACATCGATTGCCCGGGGAAGTCGGATTGAAGCCCCAGCTCGGAGACGATGGTCGCCGGGATGTCGCCGTGGCATACGGGCGCGTCGCTGATGCGCATTCTGCCTGCGGATCGCGGGGGCTTGATCAGCAGCAGCGGCGACCCCCGCGCCATGATATCTTCCCGGAACCCGCCGGTGTTGACAGGGGGCCCCGATTTCCAGGATCGCGGTTGACCGAACATCCGTGACAGGACGCGCCGGAGTAATCCCCCCGCCTCCGCGCCCCCCGGTCGTGCGCAGCGTTCGAGCATATCTGGCGACAACGGGAAAGGGTATCTCACCCCGTGATCTCCCAGGATGATGATGAGGGACTTGTCGTACACGTCGTGTTTCTTGAGCAGATCCAGAAATTTCCCGACGATACAGAGCAGTCCCTTCGCCTGCCGCTCATACGATTCAGCGGTCTCGGGCATCGGCTCGTACTCGCATTTCTCGTTGAGCTGGAACGGAGGGTGGACTCCGTTGAAGTAGAAGTACTTGAACGTGCGGCTCGAGCATCGGGTGTCCATCCTCGAAATTAATCGATGGAGCAGTTCCATGTTTGATTCCGTAGTGTCGCCTGCGTCCTCCCCGCCGGAGTCAGCATGCGCGCGAGCATCCTCGACCGCGCGTCTTTCCAGGATTCCCATGCTGTCGCGCCAGACATGCTTTTTGGCGAAATACGGCAGGTACCGGAGCAGCGCGGCGTCGTACAGGCGCGCGAGCGAGCGCGCATCAACCGGCGTCGCACGGGGGCGCGGGGTCACGTTCGAGGCCAGACTCACATCGAGGCCGTAAAACCAGGTATCCTGCAGATGGAACTGGTATCCATTGCGATTCAGGACACCGGGCAGGGAGTGGGAATAGGCCTCCCGTATGTATTTCCGGTACGGGATCGCGTTGTCCATGTACCGTCCCGTCATTATCAGCGGCATGGCGGAGTGTGTTTCGGGATACCCCCCGACCGTGTTCCGGAAAAAGGTGAAGCCGTCGAAGGTGCGCCGGAGGGAGCGGTCTCCCCGCACGACATAATCGAACACGTTGCTCTGAAACGAGTCGAGCAGCAGCATCACAACGTTCCCATCGGGGGAGAAGTTGAAGAACTGCTTCTCGTCGGCGCGGTACCGCTTGAAATTAGCCTCTTCAGGGGCCTGGAGGATAAGATACATGAGCCCAATCACCTGCACCGCAACGATGGCCGCGATCAGCCGTCGTGCGAACCGGAAGATGAAGCGATACCCGAGGAGCGCGGCGGCGCACACCGCACCCCATATGACACCGTCTCTCACGGCCAGCCCGTTGAGCGTCCCCCACGGGATCTCCGTTCCGTTAAGGGGGCCGTACCTCCAGGTGAAGATATTTCCCTGCAGCCAGAGAAGAAACGAGAATGCGATGAGGAGGCTGACAGCCCTCCGCCGGAATGCCGCGGGCAGGATGAGGAGATAGAACGAAGGGATGTAGGTGCACCCGAGGGACAGGGCGATCAGGTACGGCACGATCCCGGGAGCGACGAAGGGGAATTCCTCGGCATTGAGATAGTAGATCACCAGCGGCGCGAAGAAGAGCAGCGTGAAACTGAAAAGCGCGGCGGCGTAAAGGACTTCCGCATAGCCCCTCGACGGGGCGTCATTCCTCATGCCGTCACCTCAATTCCGTAGATGACCCGGCCGGAGTCCGCGAGGCGCTCTTTCGCTGCCGGTGTGAAATACGAGGCGAACTTCATCAGGGCGCGGTGACCGGGCCCCCGCCCTTATCCGCAATGCGCCCCTTTCCCGGGGACAGCAGGTAGCCGGTGGCGCTCCAGGAATCCGGGCACCAGGCAAATCCCTTCACGGCGTACTCACGCAGAATGGGGGCGAACCCTTTTTCCCACCGGCCGCTGAAAACCCAGTAATAAAAGTTTCTCACGCGTGTCTCCGATTCCGCCACGGCAAACATCGATTGCCCGGGGAAGTCGGATTGAAGCCCCAGCTCGGAGACGATGGTCGCCGGGATGTCGCCGTGGCATACGGGCGCGTCGCTGATGCGCATTCTGCCTGCGGATCGCGGGGGCTTGATCAGCAGCAGCGGCGACCCCCGCGCCATGATATCTTCCCGGAACCCGCCGGTGTTGACAGGGGGCCCCGATTTCCAGGATCGCGGTTGACCGAACATCCGTGACAGGACGCGCCGGAGTAATCCCCCCGCCTCCGCGCCCCCCGGTCGTGCGCAGCGTTCGAGCATATCTGGCGACAACGGGAAAGGGTATCTCACCCCGTGATCTCCCAGGATGATGATGAGGGACTTGTCGTACACGTCGTGTTTCTTGAGCAGATCCAGAAATTTCCCGACGATACAGAGCAGTCCCTTCGCCTGCCGCTCATACGATTCAGCGGTCTCGGGCATCGGCTCGTACTCGCATTTCTCGTTGAGCTGGAACGGAGGGTGGACTCCGTTGAAGTAGAAGTACTTGAACGTGCGGCTCGAGCATCGGGTGTCCATCCTCGAAATTAATCGATGGAGCAGTTCCATGTTTGATTCCGTAGTGTCGCCTGCGTCCTCCCCGCCGGAGTCAGCATGCGCGCGAGCATCCTCGACCGCGCGTCTTTCCAGGATTCCCATGCTGTCGCGCCAGACATGCTTTTTGGCGAAATACGGCAGGTACCGGAGCAGCGCGGCGTCGTACAGGCGCGCGAGCGAGCGCGCATCAACCGGCGTCGCACGGGGGCGCGGGGTCACGTTCGAGGCCAGACTCACATCGAGGCCGTAAAACCAGGTATCCTGCAGATGGAACTGGTATCCATTGCGATTCAGGACACCGGGCAGGGAGTGGGAATAGGCCTCCCGTATGTATTTCCGGTACGGGATCGCGTTGTCCATGTACCGTCCCGTCATTATCAGCGGCATGGCGGAGTGTGTTTCGGGATACCCCCCGACCGTGTTCCGGAAAAAGGTGAAGCCGTCGAAGGTGCGCCGGAGGGAGCGGTCTCCCCGCACGACATAATCGAACACGTTGCTCTGAAACGAGTCGAGCAGCAGCATCACAACGTTCCCATCGGGGGAGAAGTTGAAGAACTGCTTCTCGTCGGCGCGGTACCGCTTGAAATTAGCCTCTTCAGGGGCCTGGAGGATAAGATACATGAGCCCAATCACCTGCACCGCAACGATGGCCGCGATCAGCCGTCGTGCGAACCGGAAGATGAAGCGATACCCGAGGAGCGCGGCGGCGCACACCGCACCCCATATGACACCGTCTCTCACGGCCAGCCCGTTGAGCGTCCCCCACGGGATCTCCGTTCCGTTAAGGGGGCCGTACCTCCAGGTGAAGATATTTCCCTGCAGCCAGAGAAGAAACGAGAATGCGATGAGGAGGCTGACAGCCCTCCGCCGGAATGCCGCGGGCAGGATGAGGAGATAGAACGAAGGGATGTAGGTGCACCCGAGGGACAGGGCGATCAGGTACGGCACGATCCCGGGAGCGACGAAGGGGAATTCCTCGGCATTGAGATAGTAGATCACCAGCGGCGCGAAGAAGAGCAGCGTGAAACTGAAAAGCGCGGCGGCGTAAAGGACTTCCGCATAGCCCCTCGACGGGGCGTCATTCCTCATGCCGTCACCTCAATTCCGTAGATGACCCGGCCGGAGTCCGCGAGGCGCTCTTTCGCTGCCGGTGTGAAATACGGGGTGAACTCCGCCTCGAACTGCCGCTCCGTGTAATCGGGGAACTATCCGCGGGCCCCCTGTCGAAACAACAGACCGTCTCTGGAAAAATGGAATCCGCTCGGATCCCTATGATAGCGAATCTCATACACCGGTACGACACAAAATTCGACACACAAAATTCGCACCTCGATTACGGAAGGAGTTCGGCCTTATTCCCCTCCCCCCTTGAGGGGCGGGGTCGGGGTGGGGGGTGAGAATGCCCCCCACAAGTAACCCCCGTATCCCGGGGTGATCGCCGCCCGGGCTTTTTTGATGGATTGGGCAGGGTCATCTGGTATAGAATCATCATGGTGCGGTTGCGGTGGTCGATCGGGAGGCATGGCGGGAATATGAGATGGTACGGCATGACGGCCGCGGCGCTTCTCGCCCTCCCCGCGCCGGGCCTGAACGAGGCGCTCGCGAAGGCGCAGGGGCAGGCGCTGAAGAAGGAGCCGGAGTCGGTCACGGTGAAGGTCGCGGCGGTCGGGAGACTCCGCATCGATCCCGCGGCATGGGTGGGGAAGGAGCCGTACTCGGTGAAGGTGCTGTCGGCGGCCGACGGCCGTGAGGTCGCGTCCCTCAAGGGGAAAATCGAGGAGATCTCGCTGCCCCCAGGAGCGTACCGCATCGTGTGGCGGCAGTCCGAGCACGGCGCGAGCGACACCGACCTCGGCGTGGAGGCGGCGGTCAGGGCCGGCGAGACGGCGGTGCTGAAGCTCGACACCGGCATCCACCTCGTCCCGGCGAAGTGGGTGAAGGATCCGCCGTATTACTGGCTGCTCAGGGATCCCGCGAGCGGGAAAGATGTCGTGAAGGCGAGCGGCGCGTGGGACGCCGTTCCGGCGCCCGCCGGGATATACTCGCTCTGGTACCGGCAGTGGGAGCACGGATCGAGCGAGATCTGCCTCGCGAAATCGGTGACCGTCACTCGCGGGAAATGCCTGGGCGTGGATGTGAACACGGGGCTCGGCATCGCCCCGTCGGCGCCCGGCGCGCCGCCTCCCTACCGGTGGGTCCTCATCGCGAAGGGGACGGGAAAAGAGGTCATCACCGTCAACGGCGAGTGGGGCCCCGTGCCGGTTCCGCCGGGGGTCTACACCCTGAAGATGCAGCAGACCGAGCACGGGCATTCCCTCTCGGAGATCGTCCCGGAGCTCATGATCCAGGACGGGCAGAACGTGGAGCTCAAACTGTAGGCCGCGGCGTCATGCCTCATGTACGGGGTGTTTGTTTCTACCCCCCACCCTGACCCTCCCCCTCAAGGGGGGAGGGGAAAAGGTTTCATTGCATCCGGTGACTGAGGGTTAAGCCGCGGCGGGGGAGCGCCGTGGCGCGGGAGAGGATCGCGATGAAGGAACTCGAGTATGACCGGGAGCTGGCGAGGCTGATCGACCACACGCTTCTGAAGACGGACGCGAAGAAGGCCGACTTCGACCGCGCCTGCGCGGAGGCGAAGAAGTACCATTTCAGGTCGGTCTGCGTCTTCTCCGGGGACGTGGAGTACGTGGCCGCGAAGCTCAAGGGCTCCGACGTCATCCCGATCGCGGTGGTCGGCTTTCCCCACGGGCAGATGACCCCGGTCGCCAAGGCGTTCGAGGCGCACGACGCCATCGTGCGGAGGGGGGCGCAGGAGATCGACATGGTGATCAATGTCAGCGCCCTGAAGAGCAGGCACTACATCCTGGTCCTCGAGGATATCCAGCAGGTGGTGAAGGCCTGCGAGGAGAAGCCGGTGAAGGTCATCATCGAGACGGGGCTCCTCACCACGTACGAGAAGGTATGCGCCTGCTGCCTGGCGAAGACCGCCGGGGCGCGGTTCATCAAGACCTCGACCGGCAAGGAGGAGGGCGGCGCGACGGTCGAGGACGTGAAGCTCATGCGCGAGGTCGTGGGGGACGAGGTGCTCATCAAGGCGAGCGGGGGCGTCAAGACTCGGGAGTTCGCCTATGCGCTCATCGCGGCCGGCGCCAACCGCATCGGCGCGAGCCAGTCGGTCGCACTCGTGACGGGCAAGGCCGCGAAGGGCGGCTACTGAAACGGTTCTTGGATGGCGGGTCGTTCGAATGTCACTCGGATTTCGTCATTCCGCGTTGAGCATGGGACGGCGGCCGAAGGCAAAAGTTCAAGACCGAAAGCATGCACGGCAACAGGGAGGGAGACGTGAAGACACGGATCGTGTGGTGCGGAATGCTCGCGGGGTTTCTGTGCCTCGCGGGGGCGTTCGCGGAAGGAGAGGCGATGCGCGTGAAACCGGAAAGCCGGGAGAAGATGAAGGTCGGCGGGCCGTGCGACTATGTGGACTACGCGGGCACGGCGACGATCACGAAGATGGAGATCAGCGCCGCATCGGGGAAGCAGGTTCTCGCCACGGGCGGCCCAGGCTACCCGGGGTGCGAGATATGGTTCTCGTTCAAAACCGACGCCCTGATAAGGCAGGATTGGGCACGCAAGGTCGTCGACCGCGAGCACCTCTTCCGCCTGGCGAACTCCTGGTATCCCGGGGAGAAGTACATCGACAAGTACGGGATCAAGGTGGGGAACACCTACACGTGCATTCTGAAGGTCCTCACGCGCGGCACCTGCACCCCCGCGGTGTTCAAGTTCCCCGGCTGCAAAGACGACGATTATTTCGAGTCGAAGAAAGAAGAGTAGCGGACGGTCCCGCCGAGGCTCCTGGGAGTTTTTCCGCCTACTTCGCCAGGAGCGCTTCCTTACGCTCCTCGAGGTTGAAGCCGCACCAGGGGGAGGGGCAGAAGCCCTTCTCCTGCTGGGAGACGCAGTTGAAGTCGCCGAGCGGGTCGAGCCCCGTCGCGATGAGCCCGCAGTAGACCCTCGCCCAGAAGTTCGCCCTCGTCTCCGCGTGGTACTTCGACCAGTCGGTCCCCCAGTCGAGCGGCTGCTCGTAGTGGGAGCGGATGAGCCCTCCGATGTGCTTCGGGTGCCAGCCGCAGCTCATGAGCGTGCGGCACACCGTCTGGATGCTCGTCGGGGTCATGAGCCCCCAGCTCGAGTTGCGGATCGCCTGCGCGGCGCACGGGGGGATGCCGCCGAGGTCGAGCCTCCGGTACGTCTCCGGCCACTTCCACGAGGGCTCGTGCTCGACCGAGTCGAACTCCTTGTGGAACGCGCGGAGCGGCGAGCCGAGGTAGTCGTCGATGACCTTCCCCCACCCGCGCGCGGCGTCCGGGATCGCGGAGGAAACCTTCCCGGCGTACTCCGCGGCGCGGTTCAGATTGCTCCTGATCTCGAGGAGCTCGGTGCAGGAGAGCGTGCCCCGCGGCACGGTGGCGTAGATCGGGAGCTCGCGGGCGAGCTCCTCGCCGACGCGCCCGACGTAGACCTTGTGCTTCTGGTGCGTGGAGAACGAGGTCCGGATGTCGCGCATGAAGAGCGGGTCGGCGTACTGCGTGATGTCGAGGTTCATCCCCTCGCGGCCCCGCGGCGTCCGGGTGGTCGCGACGTCCGAGATCATCACGGGGAGCGGCCCCCGCCCGCGCGACTTCTCGATGACGCGGTGGCAGAGGAACTCCATCAGGCGCCCGATGCCGCTGTAGCCCTTCGCTTCGCGCTCGGGGAGGGGGCGCATCCGCTTGTTGTCGCCCCCCGGGACCGTCGCGTATTTCTCCATCAGGCTCTTCTCGGGCGCCCCGATCGCCTCGAGCCGCGTGTGCACCGGGGAGTCGAACGGGAGGCGCGATATGAAATGGTAGCCGGAGGCGGTCGTGTCGTTCAGGTGGGGGATGCCGTACCCCTTGAGGAGCCCCTCGATCGCGCGGTAGGTCGGCTCCATAAGCTCGAAGTAGGGGAGCTGGTCGCCGTAGAGCCCCGACCAGGTGTCAAGGTTGAAATACTCGACGTCCCAGACGGCGAGCGTGGACTCGCGGTCCCACACGGAGCGGAACAGGTCGAGCCCCTCGTCCATCAATCCCGGCAGGCCATCCTCCCCGGTAAGCCGCAGGGGCCGCCGGTAGCCCTGCCGGACGAGGAATTCGCCGAAGCCGACGAGGTACTCGCAGGTGAATTTGTTTCCGCCGCAGAACTCGCGAACCCGGGCGCGGACGGTGTCGTGCAGGTAGTATCCCTGGATGGAGCGAAACTCGTCTTCCGACATCACGCGGCTGATCATGTTCATGGGGGGTCAGAACTTGCCGTTCCAGTGGTACATCCCCAGGCTGTAGCCGCAGTTGGGCTGCCAGCAAAAGCCCTTCTCGAGGTGGGAGACGCAGTTGTGGTCGAGCAGCCGGTCCACCCCCGCGGCCATGAGGCCGGAGAAGAGCCGCACGTAGAACGAGGAGCGTGAGCCCGCGTCGAAGTGCGCCCATCGGTCGGGGCCCCACCCGTAGTTCCCCTCCCACTTGGAGCGCACGAGGCCGGCGATGTGCTGCGGGTGCCAGCCGATGGCGAGGAGGCAGCGGGTGAGCGTCTGGAGGTTGGTGGGCTTCAGGAGGTTGTCGTTCGGCACGCGGAGCGAGTGCTGGACGCAGGGCGGCAGGACGCGCATGTCGAAGGCGCGGTAGGTCTTGTCCCACACGGTCCACGGGTCCTGCTTCTCGCTGTTGAACCACTCGTGGAACCGGTGCAGCTTCGACTCCTTGTAATCCTGGATGACCTTCTTGAAGTTGACCGAGA
Source organism: Chlamydiota bacterium (assembly GCA_037133055.1). Lineage (GTDB taxonomy): Bacteria > Auribacterota > Tritonobacteria > UBA1439 > UBA1439 > UBA1439. Next base: position 1,165 of record JBAXOY010000076.1, on the reverse strand, counting down.
AATCGGGGATGAAGCAGTAGGTCTTCTTCGCGTACTCCGCGCAGTTCCGGAAATGCCGGCGCATCGCCATGCACTCGTCGAGGCTGAGCTTCCCGCGCGGGATCGCCACCTGGACCGGCGTGCCTTGGGCGATTTCCTCGCCGACCTTGTGGCGCTGGACCTTGTGCTTCTGATGCGTGGAGAAGGCGCAGCGGAGGTCGCGCATATAGATCGGGTCGCCGAAGCAGGAGAGGTCGACCGAGACCGCCTCGCGCGGGCCGCCCTTGACGCGCCCGACGGAGACGTCGGTCAGCATGACCGGGATCGGGCTCGCCGCGGCCGCGGCCTTGATGACCTCGTGGGCCAGGAACTCCATGACGCGCCCCATCCCGTCGAACGATCGCCCGTGGCGGAGCGACACGTTCCGGTGCCGCTTGCTCAGGTTGACCTCGTATTTGCCCTCGAGCGAGTCGATCAGGCGCCCGAACTCCTCGATCATCAGGTCGGTCTTCGTCCCCGACTGGATCTGGAACGAGAAATGGTACCCCTGCCCGGTCATGAGGGCCATCGGCTGGATGCCGTAGCGCCCGTACACGTCCAGGATCGCGCGATAGACCGGCTCGATCTTTGTGAAGACGCCGACCTGGTCGAGGTAAACCGCGCCGGGGTAGTCCATGTTGAAATATTCCACGTCGAGGACCCCGAGCGTGTGGACCCGGTCCCAGAGCGAACGGAAGATGTCCAGGCTGTTGTCGAGGATGTAGTGGAACCCATTTTTGGGGGTCGAGACGTACGGTTCCGGGGCGAGGTTGCCGATGAGGGCCTCCCCGTAGCCGACGAGGTACTCCGCGGTGCAGAGCTCCGGCTCCTGGGCGCTCCCCCCGCAGTACTCGGCGATCCTCTCCTGCACCTCCGGATCGCGGTAATAGTCCTTGGCGGTCAGCATGGCGCTACTCCCCTTCGGAAATGATCGGTGTGACGCGACAGACAGGCCATTCCAACTGCTGAAAAAGCCATTATCGCCCAAAGCGGCCCGTTCGACCAGCACTATTTTTGCGGGGGGACGGGGAGTACTGGGTCACGTACGGGGGGTATCTTCTTCCGGATGTCATTCCCGCCCCGCTTTTCGCCGGGGTAAACTCCAGCGGGAATCCAGCGTTACACGCTTCAACGCCGGGACGCAGAT
>JBAXOY010000075.1:0-15432 GCA_037133055.1 Chlamydiota bacterium | reverse complement strand
CACTCCACAGGAGCCCCTATCTTGAATTTGCATAAAAGAGTTTACGTCACCCGGCGGCACACGGATTATCGCCCCGCATCCCCGTTGTGCTATACTGTTAAAAAGCGCCCTATCTCGGATCGACCGGCGCGACAGGAGGGACTGTCCCATGAACAGGGTGATCACCGCGGTTTTGGCAATCGGTTTCGCGGCGTCGTTCGGCGCCGTGCGCGCGGGCGCGAGCATGGAGAATCCGAGCCTGGGCGAGTACTATCACCTGGGCGGGTATTACCTCAACACCAAGCAGTATGCCCAGGCCATCGCGAACTACACCGCGATGATCGCCAGGTACGCCGACACGAAAGAGGCGGAGCGCGGATGGCTCTCCGTCGGATATGGGTATTGCCAACTGATGCAGCAGGCGATGTCCGACCTCCAGAGAGCGACGGCGGCGGGGGCGCCGAAAAGGGAAATCGAGGATCTGCAGTCGAGAGTCACCTCGCAGATGAACCAGTCGATCGCAGCCTACCGGAAGGCCGCGGCGCAGTTCCCCGCCGCCCGCGCGGAGGCGCTCATCGGGCTTGGCGAGCTCTACGCGGCCCGGGGCCAGGAGAAGATGGAAGAGGCGAACACGGAGCTGAAGAGGGCGATCGACAACTACCCGGAAGAGGCGGGGAGGGCGCAGATCGTGCTCGGCGATGTGGCGCTCGCGGCGGGGGACAGACTCGGGGCGAAACAGGCCTACACCGCCGCGCGGGCGTCATTCCCTGAGGTCGCCTCGCTCGCGACGCTCAAGTATGCCGCGATGGTTTTCGACGATGGATCGCTCGGGGAAGCCGCCGACATGTGCGCCACCCTCGTCGATTCCATGGGAATCGACGGCGCCTACTCGCACACGTACCATCTCCTTGACACCGTGATGCAGGATGCGGTGGAAAAGCGGGCCGCCGCGATCCGCGCGCTGGAAATCAAGGATGCGGAGATCGAGGGCCTCACGAGCGTCGCCACCCGGTTCTATGGCACGAATGTCGGGCTCGACGCGTCCCTGAAAAAGGCGGAGGCTCTGTCGTATCACGGAAGGGCCGATGAGGCCGTTTCCCTGCTGAACTCCGTCGTTACGCAGTACCCGAAGAGCGTCTGGGCGGTTAGGGCGTTGATGCGGCTCGCCAAGATCCATGGAGCCACACCGCAGGCGGCGGACGCATGGGGAAGGGTTATCTCGTCCTGGCCTCAGAGCCTGTTCATGATCGAGGCAAAGATGAGTCTCGCCGGGACATACCTCACCATGGCCGAGGCGGAAAAGGAAGAGGGCAGGAAAATCGAGCTTCGCTCAAAGGCGGGAAATGTGTGCCGGGAGATCATCACTGCCTTCCCGTCGTGCCCGGAGGGCTCAAAGGCGCGGGAGTTTCTGGCGTCCCGGGGTCTTTAGAATGCACAGGGCACATTGAAACTCTGCATCCTGGGGAGCGGGAGCTCCGGGAACTCGACCTACATAGAGAGCGGCGGCTGCGGGATCCTGGTCGACGCGGGCCTGAGCCGGAGGGAGCTCCGGTCCCGCCTCGGGGCGATCGGCGTCGAGCTCGAAGGAATCGGGGCGGTGCTCCTGAGCCACGAGCACGATGACCATGTGCGGGGGCTGGCGGCGCTGCAGAAGGCCTCCGGCGCCGCCGTCCACCTGAACCGGGGGACCGCGAGCGGGCTCCTCGACCGCGGCGTCCCTTCGGCGGCGTTCAGGTATTTCAAGACGGGGATCGATTTCGATGTGGGCCCCTTCACGGTGCACCCGTTCCCGGTGCCCCATGACGCGTTCGATCCGGTCGGATTCGTCGTCGCCGCGGGGGGGAGCCGTATCGGCATCGCGACCGATCTCGGGCATCTCTCGGCGCCGGTGGCGGATCGCCTCAGGGGATGCCGTGCGCTCGTCATCGAGTTCAACCACGACGTGGAGCTTCTCGGCGGCGCCTCCAGGCCCGCCTCGGTCAAGGAGAGGATCTGGGGCGACCGGGGGCACCTCTCCAACTCCTCCGCCGCCGAACTCCTCGCGGAGGTCGCCTCGGAGGCCCTTCAGGACATCTTCCTCGCGCACCTGTCGCAGGAGTGCAACCGGCCGGAGCTGGCGCGCCGGACCGCCCTGCGGGCAGCCGCGGGGGGCGGGTTCGGGCACGTTTCGATACGCCTTGCCTGGGCGGACCGTGTGAGCGACGTGGTGGAGTACGCGGATTGACGGCGGAATCACTACGGCGCCTGCCTTCCGGAAGACAGGGACACCGCGATCAATGTACATCCATGGCGAGCGTATATCTTCGTGAACTCCGTGCCTCCGTGGTGAATATATTTCTTGCGGCGGGTCGGCGGGATGGTACAATCGGCCCGTGCAGTTCCGATACGCGCCGGCGTGGCGCCGCAGGATCCCCCGAAGAGGCGATCATGCGCGATGGCGAGAGAAGCGGCGGAGACTGATGCGCGCGGGATGCGCGGCGATACGCCACGTGCCCCGCGTTTTTTGTCCATCCGGACGGCGAGCGGCGAAAAGGCGTTCACGACAAAGGGAGGAAGACGCCGATGCAAGAGAAGACGCAGCCCACTATATGCCCGGATCCCCAGAAGGCGCTTCTCGACGAGGTGCTCTGCCCCGGGTGCGGGAAGTTCGTCGGCGCCTACGAGAAGTGCCCGTACTGCGGGACCGAGATGAAGAAGAGGATCAGCATCATCTTCTTCAAGCGCGCGGCCCTCGTGATCGCCTTCGGCGGCCTCGCCCTCCTCTGGTTCACCGCGGTCAAGATGAAGCCCCCGCTTATCCACGTTTCCGATATCAACGCGCGCTACAACAACGCGGTCGTCGAGATCAAGGGCATGGTCGAGAGCGTGAGGACGAAGGGGAAGGACCAGATCGAGTTCGATGTGGATGACGGGACGGGCAGCATCAAGGCGCAGGCGTTCCGCGGCCGCGCCGAGATGAAGAAGCTGGGGAATATCCCCCGCGCGGGAGACCAGGTGAGCGTGATCGGCTCGGTCCAGCTCACGGAGAAGTACGGCACGAGCCTCATGATCAATATCCCGGAGAAGGTGAAGGTCACCCCGGCGAAGTGCGAGAAGGTCACCATCGACAAGGTCACGATCGAGAACAAGGGCAAACTCGTCGAGGTGACGGGCGAGATCGTGATCGCAGACAAGAAGGATATCGGCACCTTTCTGACCATCGGTGATACGACGGGGATGGTCGAGGTGCCGCTCTTTAAAAGCGATCTCCAGCGGGTGAAGGACAATGACCGGTTCACGACCGTCGGAAAGGAGATCGTGGTCATCGGCACGGTTGACGAGTACAAGGGAAAGATCCAGATCAAGGTGCGCGACGCGGATGAGATCGTTACGCTCCCGGGGGATACGATCCCGTCGAAGAATATCCCCGGCTACGCGGAAGCGGCCCGCAAGGAGAAGGAGATCGAGTCGAAGATGTCGCCCAACATGAAGAACGCCGAAAATATCGCGGAGAACCAGGAGATCATGGCGTACTGAGTCGCGGGGGTGGAACGACATTCACACGGCGGAGGACTCATCATGGATTCCATGGCGGCGCTGCAGATACTGATCTACACCATCCTCGGCACGATCATCGGGGGCATCCTCTCGATGGTCCCCGCCCTGCACATCTTCAACGTGAGCGGGATCGCGCTTCTTATCTGGTTCAGATGGCCCTTCCTCATGCCCGAGGTGGCGCTCCCGGCGTTCTTCATGGCGATGCTCGTCGCCTGGGCGAACATCAACACGATCCCCTCGATGTTCATCGGGGCCCCCGACGAGGCGGCGGTCTTTGTCGTGCTGCCGGGGCAGAAGTACATGCTCCAGGGGCGCGGCTACGAGGCGTCGATCCTCACGGGGGTCGGAAGCCTCGGGGCGATCGTGATGATGGTCCTCCTCACGCCGTTCCTGTACTACACCCTGCCCTTCATCAAGAACATCAGGAGCCAGAACCTCGCCTGGATCATGCTTCTCTTCATCATCTACATGCTCATGAGCGAGTGGCCCAAGGGGAGCGGGATGGGGAAGACGGTCTGGGAGAGGTTCACGTGGGCGTGGGCCAACCTGATCTCGGGCCTGACCACCTTCGCGCTCTCGGCGTTTCTCGGCTTCATCATCCTGAACCGCACCATGGTCCCGCTCGACATGAGCTTCCAGGGGATCATGCCCGTCTTCGTGGGGCTCTTCGCGGTGGCGGGGATCATACAGAACCTCGTCTCGCATCAGGCGGTGCCGCCCCAGCACGAGAGCAAATCAATCGACGTCGACTACCGGCTCCTCGGGAAGGGGATCTTCGCAGGGACGATCGGCGGCGGCCTCGCGTCGATAATCCCCGCGGTCACGGGCGGCATCGGAGGCATCATAGCCGGCGCCGCGACCGGGCAGCGCGATGATCGCATATTCGTGATATCACAGGGCGTCTCCAAGACTATCTACTACGTGGGGGCGTTCCTCCTCTTCTTCGTCCCCACCCTGATGCTCTCGCGCGGCGGCATGACGATCATCCTGAAGCCGCTTTTTACCCCTTATACGAACCAGGAATATTTCATGATCCTCTCGGTGATCATGATCAGCGGGGCGTTGAGCTTCCTGATGATGTTCCCGCTTACGCGGTGGACGATCCGCCTCATCACGCACGTCGATTACCACATCATCCTCTGGATTGCGCTCGCGATTGTCTTCGTCATCGTCTACGGGCTCACCGGATGGATGGGGATGTTCCTCATGGGGGTCTCGACGGGGATCGGCCTCATTCCCGCGTTTTACCACTCCCGCAAGAGCAACTGCATGGCGGTGCTCCTCGTCTGGATGGTGCTCAGCCAGGGCGGGCACGGGCCGGCGATACTGAAGTTCTTCCGTTTGGATTGAAGTAAAAAGATAGAGGAGGCCCGACAGATGAAGGGATTGACCCATTTCCTGAGCGGCGTCGCGCTGGGGTCGTTCATCCCGGCCGCCGTCCGGATGGCCAACAGCACCGGGGAAAACTCCTACATCCTCGCCCTCGGGGGGCTCTTCGGCATCATGCCCGACACCCTCGACTTCAAGGTGGGGCAGTTCTTCTCCGGCGCCGACTACGACGTGGACGCGGACCCGAACAGGCTGGACCCGCAGAAGATGGCGGAACAGATCGGCAGGGCGATGGACGATGCATGGGAGACGGGACGGTACGTGAAGATCCAGCTCTACCCGATCCGGATCAGCGTGGACCTCTGGCGCCAGTACGTGGTCAAGTTCGACGGAGAGAAGAACGAGATCGTGGTGATCATCAACGAGATCGTGAACACCTCACAGGCCTCGTACGTCGGCTCCGCGCCGAAAACGAACCGCGTCGGCCGCTGCCGGGTGAAGGGAAAGATGCTCGAGACGCACGGGAAGCCCTCGGTGGTGGACATCATGAGCGGGCCGCAGTTCGGCTTCATCAAGAAGGGAGGGGTCGTCGAGGTGGAATTCCTCCCCTGGCACCGGACATGGAGCCACAGCTTCGTGCTCGGCTTCATCCTCTCGGCGGCGGTCTGGCTGATCGCCTCCCTGATCGCGGGGTGGGACAAGGGGTGGCTCTACGGGCTCGTCTCCTTCCTCGGGTACTCCATCCATATCACCGAGGACCTCACGGGGCACATGGGCGGGAGCCTGCTCTGGCCGTTCCAGAAGGACAGGACCAACGGGCTCTGCCTGTTCAAGGCGAGCGCCGCGCACGCCAACTTCTCGGTCGACTACCTGGCGGTCACCGTCCTGCTGTTCAACCTGAACCGGTTCGCCCCGAAGCCGTTCTTCACTCTCGGGACATGGGAATACCTCCTCTACGTCATCGCCATCCCGCTCATCATCTATGGGTTGATCGGGAAGTTCTTCGGCGAAAAGAAGGATGTGGACAAGAAGGAAGGGGAAATCTCCGCCGAGAAGGCCCTCGCCTCCCAGCAGCAGTCATCGAACGAGGAGATGCTCTACGACGCCGAGGACGCGGTCGTCGGCGATGTCCAGAGATAGCCGCCCGCCCGCAACGGGGTCAGCCACCGGTCCGTGACATCCACATCCCATGGGTCGGGGCCTGATCCCTTTTTTTTGAACGCCGCTCCGCGCCCCGCGTCAAAAAGGGTGAAAGGAGGATGATGAGACAATCCGATGGACGAGCCGGCCGGGCAGGTGCGAGCGTGAACCGCCGCCGATGCGGCGGGCCTCTCCTTTCACACGGCCTGCCCGGCCAATTTCATCATCCCGGGGGCGGGAAAGCGGCGGCGCCGCACATTTGAGATTTGAGAGTGCGGGAAAGAGAGGGAAGTCCGATGATCTGAGATTTGAGATCGTCGGTGTCTGTCCGGTCTTTGTATTCGTCCCCCCATATATTATACTGGTGCCTCCGCGCGGTTCACGACGGGAGGCACCGGGGGTATATGGAGCTTTCGGACGATGTGCTTGTCGGCCGCGCGAGGGCGCACGATACCGATGCGTTCAGGCAGCTGGTCGAGCGGTACCGGAAGAGGGTGTACGGGATCGCGTGGGGAATGACCGGGAACCACGGCGACTCGGACGACATCGCCCAGGAAACGTTCATCAAGGCGTACAGGAAGCTCGGAGAGTTCGAGGGGCAGTCCGGCTTCTACACTTGGCTGTACCGCATCGCGATGAACTGCAGCCTCGACCTGCTCCGGAGGAGAGGGCGGAGGGCCGAGCTCGACCTGGAGGGCGCCCTTGACGCCGCGGAGCGGCGGCTCGCGGACACGCGGAGAGGCGCCCCGGACGGGCTGCGCGAGGCGGAGGCCGGGGAACTGCGCGCGGCGGTCGCGCGGGGGATTGCGGCGCTCCCCGAGAAGCACCGCGCCACGCTCGTGCTCCACGATCTCGAAGGGATGCCGCACGACGAGATCGCGCGGGTTCTCGGATGTTCGCCGGGGACGGTGCGCTCGAGGCTGCACTACGCGCGCTTCGGGATGCAGCGGAAGCTGCGAGAGTATATAGGATAAGAGCTATCGGGTTATCGAGCGGTCGGAAAAAGAAGAAACAGGAGAAAGACGGGGCAACGGAGATATGAGGTGTCATAGAATAGAGCGGCTGCTCTCGGACTATCTTGACGGCGTCCTGGCGCCCGCGCGGCGCGCCGCCGTCGCCGCCCATCTTGAAAATTGCCCCTCGTGCGCGGCTTCTCTCTCGCGACTCGAGCGCACATGCGCGCTCGTCCGCGGCGGGGCCCGCGTCCCCGATCCCGGCGACGACTACTGGACCGGCTTCTGGCCGCGGATGAAAGAGCAGCTCGGCCGGGCGGAGGAGCCTCGACCGTCCCCGATCGAACGGCTGCGCCGCCTTCTCTTCCCCGGTCGCCTCGCCGGGGTCTTCTCGCCGGTGCCCGCCATGGTGATCCTCGCCCTGGTCTGTTTCAACGTCCTCCTCCTCACCCAGATGCGAAGGGGCGCTCCGGGCTCCGCTGTCCCGTCAGGAGCCGCTCGCGACCGCGATGCGGCGGAGAGGCGCTTCGCGTCCCTCGCCGCCCGCGGCGGGAGCATGGAGATCAGCCGCAGGGCGGGGTCGGGCTCGGGGGTCGATGCCGTGCTGTGCGACAGCGGGGGGCGGGCGGGGATCGACGAGTATGTGCTGCAGCCGGCGGCGTTTCGCCGGTCGGCCCGCGGCCCGAAGATGACCGACTACATCATCACCCGGGCGGTCGAACCCTCGCCGCGCAGTGAGCCACGATGGGCGTATTGACCGGGGATAGCCATTCCCGCGGAGGGCTTGTCACATGAGACCTGTCATCACGGCGCTCCTCTGCGCGCTCGCGGTATCGCGGGCGGACGCGGGCGGCGAGAAGGGCTCGCTGCTCGCGCAGGTGGGGCGCGAGCTGGAGGAGCTTGCCGCCGGGGTTCGCCCCTCGGTCATCCAGGTCATCGCGGAGGGGGAGACGCCGATGCCGGTCCCGGGGATGATGCTTCCCGGATCCCCGTTCAGGCGGCTGCGCGGCGAGCCGTCGCTCCGCCGCCGCTCGGGCAGCGGTTTCTTCATCGACAACGAGGGGCGCATCCTCACCACCGACCATGTCGTCCGGGATGCGCGGCGGATCATGGTCCGCCTCGAGAGCGGGGCGGAGCACGAGGCGCAACTGAAAGGGAGAGATCCCGGCATGAACGTGGCGGTGCTGGAGCTGTCGGGGGTGCGCCAGGCCCCGCCCCCGCTCGGGGATTCGGACCGGCTGCGCCCGGGAAGCTTCGTGATCGTCGTGGGCAATCCGTTCGGCCTCTCGGGGAGCGTCGCATGGGGGGTCGTCGGCGGGCGCGGGAGGACCGTCCCGGAGATCGCGGAGCTGGTGGACCTCGTCCAGGTGAACGCGGACATCAATCCGGGCGACAGCGGCGCCCCGGTCATCGACGCGCGGGGAGAGGTGGCGGGGATTTTGGCGGCCTCGATGGGCGCAATGAGGGAGGGTGACGAGACGCCGCAGGGGATCTGCTTCGCGATACCGATCAACGCGGTGAAGTCCGTCCTGCCCGGACTCAAGGCGGGCGGGGAGATCGAGCACGGCTGGCTGGGCGTGGGGGTCCAGGAGCTGACCCCGGCGCTCCAGGCCGAGTTCAACATCACCGACGGACAGGGGGTGATCGTGGCCCGCGTCATCGAGGACGGCCCCGCCGCCCTCGCGGGGGTGAAGGAGGGCGACGTGGTGCGCGCGCTGAACGGCGCTCCCGTGCAAAGCCCGCGGGAGCTCATCGCCCGCGTCGTCGACGCCCCGGTCGGGTCGAAGGCAACGCTCTCCGTGATGCGGAACGGCAAAGAGACGACGTTCTCCGTGCAGATCGGGCGGCGCTCCGCCTCTCCCGCTCCGGCGGAGCCCGGTCTCGTCTCCGGCGGTCTGGGGATCGGTGTCGAGGAGGCCGCGCCCGGCGGTTCCGGCGAGGGCGGCGCCGCGATCACGGTCAGGGACGTGCGGCCCGGCAGCCCCGCGGCGAAGGCGGGCCTGAAGAGCGGCGACGGGATCTACGAGGTGAACAGGAAGAAGATCGGGAGCCTCGCGGACTGGGAGGCGCTCCTCTTCGGCAGGACGGCCGGACAGAAGCTCCTCGTCCGGACGCAGCGGGGGTTTTTCGTCATCAGGGCGGACTGATCCGCTTTCAGTCCGCGCGGGAGAGGGGGAGCGGGTGAAAAAAGCGCTCTGCGCGGTTTTGGTGCTCGCCGGGGGCATGTCCCTTGCGGTCTCCGGGAAGGGGGAGGAGAATGCCGCGACGGACAGGGCTTCGTCCCTTCAGGCCGCGTTTATAAAGGTCGCGAAGGAGGTCGGGCCTTCCGTCGTGGGGGTCTACAATATCCAGAAGGCGCGAGTTATGGGCTACATGGTGCGGCCGGGGAGGTACTTCGATCTCGACGAGTTCCTCAAACAGTACGACACCCCGATCGAGCGGCGGAGCATGGGTTCCGGGGTCATCATCGACCCCGCCGGCTATATCCTGACGAACGAGCACGTGGTGGGGAACGCCGACGCGATAGAGGTGCTGCTCCCCGACGGCCGCAAGTTCAGCGGGGGAGTGGCGGGAAAGGACGCCCGCTCCGACATGGCGGTGATCAAGATAGACGCCGGGGGGCTCCCGACAGCCGCCCTCGGCGACTCGGACGGAGTCAAGACCGGCCAGTGGGCGATCGCGATCGGCAACCCGTTCGGCATGGTCGAGGAGAACCCGATGCCCACCATGACGGTCGGCGTGGTGAGCGCCCTGCACCGGAAGCTCGGGGGCACCGCCGTCGGGGGGCGCTATTACGGCGACCTGATACAGACGGACGCGGCCATCAATCCCGGCAACAGCGGCGGTCCCCTCCTCAACCTGAAGGGGGAGGTCGTCGGAATAAACGCGGCGATCATCAGCCCCTCGGGGGCGTACGCGGGCATCGGTTTCGCCATACCCGTGAACCGGGCCAAGGAGGTGCTCGACCAGCTGAAGAGGGGTAAGGCGATCGAGTACGGATGGCTCGGGGTCGGCGTGCAGTCGCTCGACAAAGAGCTTTCCGGGGAGTTCAAGCTCCCGGACACATCCGGCGCCCTCGTGGTGACCGTTGTTCCGGGGAGCCCCGCGGCATCGTCGGGCCTCGTGGTCGGCGATGTCATCCGGGAATGCGGGGGCATGCCGGTCAGGGACGCGGACGGGCTGATGGAGGAGATCGGCCGCACGCAGGCCGGGAAGAGGATGAAGCTCAAGGTGATGCGCGAGGGGAAAGAGCTCATGATCGACGCAATCGTGGGGAGGAAGGGTGAGAAAGTCACCTGAGCGGGGCGCGGCGCCCGCGATGATCTTCCGGACGTGCGCGGCCGCGGCGCTTCTCGGCATCCCGTGGCCCGCGCGCGCCGCCGGGGTCACGGGTGTGCTCACCGCCGACAGGACACGCGTTGCGGAGGGCGGGACAATCCGACTGGCGCTGACCATCACCGCCCCCGGCTCCGCGCGTGAATACCGGGTGGCGCAGCCTGTCCTTCCGCCCTTGAAGCGGTTCAATCTCATCTCCACGGGCCAGCGCAACGAGGCCGTGTCCGGCGCGGACGGGGGAACGTATTCCGCCACGTTTCTCTACGCGCTCCGCGCGAAGTCCGCGGGGACGGAGGAGATACCCGCGATCGAGGTAAGGGAGGAACGAGAAGAAGGTGTGAAGGGTGAGAAGGGCCCCCTGCTGACCGTGGCCGGGATCGTGCTCACGGTCGAACCCGCCGGGAGGGTGGTGTACCGATGGGGGCTCGCGATAGCCGTCATCGCCGGCGTGGCGGGCGCGGCGCTCGCCGTCTCATGTCTCGCGCGCAGGCGGCCCGTCCCGCCCCCCGCGCCGCGGGAGGCCGCGGAATCCCGGCGTCACGAGGGCGCGATCGATGCGCTCGCGGCGATGGAGGATGCCCGCGCGATCAGGCTTTCCGGCGATTGGGGCGCGTACGCCGCGCGAATCCATCAGGCGCTTGCCGCCTGCGCGGCGCGGGGAGGAGGCGCGGAACTCTCGGCGATCGCGAAAACGATCGAGGGAGTCTGCGAACGCGTGCGCTACGCGAGGGACGCCGAGGCGGAGCGGGGCATCCAGGAGTGCGTGCGGAAGGCCGAGCTGATCCTGAAACAGAAGATCAGGGAAGGCGTAGGATAATGCGGCCTCTGTGGCAACGTGATAGCCCGTAGTTGAAAAGGAGGGACGACCATGCAGCAGGGCGTGCGCGAGATCGACGAGAAGGTTCGGCGTGAGATCGGGATCGTGGAGAGGATCACGGGCGAAATCGAGAAGGTCATCGTCGGCCAGAAGTACCTCGTCGAGCGGCTGCTCGTGGGGCTCCTCGCCGACGGGCATGTCCTGCTCGAGGGCGTGCCGGGGCTCGCCAAGACGCTCTCGGTGAAGACCCTCGCCCAGGCGATCGCCACCGGGTTCCAGCGCATCCAGTTCACCCCGGACCTGCTGCCCGCGGACCTCATCGGCACCCTCGTCTACAACCCGAGGACGGGGGAGTTCACGACGAAGAAGGGGCCGATCTTCTCCAACATCATCCTCGCCGACGAGATTAACCGCGCGCCCGCGAAGGTGCAGAGCGCCCTCCTCGAGGCGATGCAGGAGCGGCAGGTGTCGATCGGCAAGGAAACCTTTCCGCTCGCGCAGCCGTTCCTCGTCATGGCGACGCAGAATCCGATCGAGCATGCGGGGACCTACCCGCTCCCCGAGGCGCAGGTGGACCGGTTCATGCTCAAGCTGAAGATCGGGTACCCGAGCAAAAAGGAGGAGCGGGAGATCCTGGAGCGGATGGCGGTCGTCGGTTTCCAGCCGAAGGCGTCCCCCGTCATGCAGGCGGAGGAAATTATTCGATTGCGGGAGCTCATCAACGAGATCTACATCGACGACAAGATCAAGGACTACATCGTGGACCTGGTGTTCGCCACCCGGGAGCCGAAGGCGTACCGCCTGGATATCGGGCCGTACATCCGGTACGGGGCGTCCCCGAGGGCGTCCATCTACCTCACCGTCGCCGCGAAGGCGCACGCCTTCCTGCGCGGGCGGGGCTACGTGACGCCGCAGGACGTCAAGTCCATCGGGATGGACGTCCTCAGGCACCGCGTGATCGTGAGCTACGAGGCGGAGGCGGAGGAGATGACGAGCGAGGATATCATCCAGAGGGTGTTCGATAATGTCGAGGTGCCATGACGAAATCCCAAATCCTCCGCCGAAGGCGGATCCGCCCCTGGCGGACAAATCCCGAATCCCAATAGGCGAAACGGCATGATCCCGAGAGAGATACTCAAAAAGGTCCGGCGCATACAGATCTTCACGACCCGCATGGTCCAGGACGTCTTCGCGGGGGAGTACCAGAGCGTCTTCAAGGGGCACGGGATGGAGTTCGAGGAGGTGCGCGAATACCAGCCCGGGGACGACGTCCGATCCATCGACTGGAACGTCACGGCGCGCACCGGGAACCCCCACGTAAAGGTCTTCCGTGAGGAGCGCGAGCTTACCGTGATGATCCTCGCGGACGTCAGCGCGTCCGGCGCCTTCGGCACCGTCCGGCAGCGAAAGGAGGAGCTGATCGCGGAATTCTGCGCGGTCCTCGCCTTCGCGGCCATCAACAACAACGACCGGATAGGGCTCATTCTTTTCACCGACCGCGTCGAGAAGTACATCCCCCCGAAAAAGGGGGTCACGCATGTCCTGCGCGTGATACGGGAGCTCCTTTACCATTCCCCGCGGGGGAGGAAGACGGACATCGCCGTGGCGCTCGAGTTCCTGAGCAGGGTGACCACGCGGCAGACGGTGAGCTTCCTCGTCTCGGATTTCTTCGCCGCGGGCTACGAACGGGCGCTCGGGATCGCGGCGAAGCGCCACGACCTCATCGCGGTCGCGGTCGCGGACCAGCGGGAGCGGTCGCTCCCGGACGTGGGGATTGTGGAGTTCGAGGATCCCGAGACGGGGGAACTGGCCGCCGCGGACACGGGGGACCGCGGGGTGCGGGAACGGTTTTCCCGGATCACGGGCGAGCGGGAGAAGGCGCGCGACGAGATCTTCGCGTCGCGCGGGATCGACTGCATCAGGGTGAACACCGCGGAGCCTTACGCGCGGGAGCTCATGAGGTTCTTCAAGCGGCGCGAGAGAAGAATGGCGGTGTGACCCGGGAACGGGTGTCCCGTGCCCGGGCGTGGAGAGCGGCGGGGAGCGCGAAGCGCCGGTGAAAGGAGATGGAGATGAGGCTGATGATGGCGGGGTGCGCGGCGGCCGTGGCGGCCTGCCTGTGCGGGTGCGCGGCACCGGCCGGCAGGGCGGGGGCGCCGGGGGAAGCGGCGAAGGCCGCCCCGGCACTGCCGGGGACGAAGCCGACGGGCGAGGTGCTCGCGAAGATCGGCGACATGGTGATCACGGACAGGGATCTCGATGAGAAGATCAAGGCGATGCCGCCGAGGGTCGTGGGGCGCTTCCAGTCCACGGCGGGGAAGAAGAACCTCCTGAACTCGATGGTCGAGCTGGAGCTGATCTATCGGGAGGCCGAGAAGGAGGGCCTCGACAGGGACAAGGAGACGGTCGAGCGCATTGCGGAGTTCAAGAAGCGGCTCGCGGCGGAGAAACTGCGGGAGAAGGTGCTCGATGCCGTAAAGGTCGACAAGGACGAGGTCCGGAAGGAGTACGAGAAGGAGGGGGACCGGTACAAGACCCAGAAGCAGGTCAAGGTGAGCCAGATCGTGTTCACCTGGGACAAGAGCGCCCCGCCGCAGAAGGTCGAGGCGGTTAAAAAAGACGCGGCGGACATCCTGGCGCGGGCGAAAAAGGGCGAGGATTTCGCGGAGCTTGCGAAGAAATACTCGCTCGACCAGGCGAGCGCGTCGAAGGGCGGCGACATAGGCTATGCCACGCGCCGCGCCCTCTCCCCCGAGGCGTACAAGATTGCGATGGCCATGGAGAAGACCGGGGAAATCAGCGGGCTGGTCGAGGGGAAGGACGAGGTGAGGATCCTCAAGGCCGCCGAGATCATCCCCGAGAAGAAGAAGCCCCTGGAGGAGGTGAGCCCATGGCTCGAGCGCGTGGTGCAGAGCAAGAAGCAGCGCGAGGCGTGGACTGCCTATCTCTCCGACCTGAAAAAGAAGCAAGGGGTCGAGATCTACGAGGAGAAACTCGGCGAATCGGACAAGGGATCGGAGGGTGAACTCAATGCCCCCGCGGGGATGGGGGATCGGAGGATCCCGGCGCCGATGCAGCCGCAGGGCGCCCCGAGGCAGATCAGGCTCAATCCAGGAGACCTGAAGGCCCCGGGGCAGGTGCAGCCGAGCGGCGTCCCGGTCAGGCTCGCGCCCCCCTCGGGCGCGCCTGCACCCATGAAGCCCTAGCCCCCCGCCGCGCCCCCGTCCGGGGCGATGTGAGGGATGCCGGGTATAGTGGAGATCTTCCCGGTTGAAAGCAGACCACGTGCGAGCCCCGTCCCGACAGGCGGGACGGGGCAACGCACTCCGCCCATCGGAGATCCACACGGGTGATGCGGCATCAGATGAGATGGCGATGGTTGTTTATTTTGGGGGCGATGCTCCGGGCGGCATCCGCCGCTCCCGGCGGCGATGCGCCCGCCCCGGCCTGGCGGCCGGAGGGGGTGCGTCTCACCGCGTCCGCGAGCCCGACACGGGTCACCGTGGGCGACCGCATCTACTACGCGCTCGCCATCTCCGTTCCCGAGGGCATGACGGTCTCTCCGCCCGCGACCGGCACGCAGGCGGGAGATTTCCGGATCAGGGAGCTCGGGAGAAAATCCGTCGCGGATGCGAAGGGGAAGCGCGAGGAGGTCAGCCTCCTCTACGACCTTCGGGCGTACGGGACGGGAGAAAAGCAGATACCCCCGTTCAGGGCGGTCGTCAGGAACAGGGAGGGGCAGACGGCGGAGGTGGACGGCGGCGCCATCGCCGTGGTGGTGGAAAGCGTCCTCGACAAGGAGCCCAAGGACATACGGGACATAAAGCCCCCCCTGCCGATGCCCTACTTCCCCGTGAAGCTCGTCGCGGTGCTCGCCGCGGCGGTGTGCGCCGCGGCCGCGGCCGCAGCGCTCCTCCGGCGGTTCAGGAAACGCACGGCCGAATCCGCGCTTCCGCTCCGGCCGCCGCACGAGGTCGCCCACGATGAGCTCCGTCGCCTGAAGGCGATGAACCTGCCGCTGAGCGGGCGCGTGAAGGAGTACTATATCAGGCTCTCGGGCATCGCGCGGCGCTACATCGAGGCGCGGTTCGGTCTGAGGGCGCCCGACAGGACCACCGAGGAATTCCTCGCCGAGGCGGGCGGCTCCGGGCTCCTGGACGCGCGCGCCCGGACGCTCGTGGGAGATTTTCTGGAGCAGTGCGACATGGTGAAGTTCGCCCGCTACGGCCCCGCCGTCGAGGAGATGGAAAGGGCGTTCGACGCGGCAGCCCGTTTCGTGGACGAGACGACTCCTCCCGCGATCGAGGCGGGACACGGGGGGGGAACGAGCTGATGCGCTTC
>JBAXOY010000074.1:0-15724 GCA_037133055.1 Chlamydiota bacterium | reverse complement strand
GGGACGCAGATGAACGCAGAGCACGCAGATACCACAATGGTTCAAGATTGAAGGTTCAAGATTGAATCACGCTGCGTTATTAATCCGCGTTCATCCGCGTCCCATCTGCTCTCAAGGAGGTACGCCTCCCAAAATATCCTCTATAGTATCTGCGTTCATCTGCGAAATCTGCGTCCGATTTTGGTATCCAGCCGCTTTTGTCCCCTTTTTGTATCCTGCCTATCCTGACGATCCGCGTTCATCTGCGTCCCGGCGTTGAAGCGTTTAGCTCAGGAGTTTCCGGTACAGCGCGAGCGTCTCCCGTGCCGTCCTCTCCCAGGTGAACTGCCCCGCGCGGGCGCGCCCGCGCGTCGTCAGGCGCTCCCGCAGGGCCGCGTCGTCGCGGACGCGGAGCATCGCCTCAGCGAACCCCTCCGCGTCAAGCGGGTCGCAGAGGATCGCCGCGTCCCCGACCACTTCCGGTATGGCGGGGGCGGTTGAGGCGATCACCGGCGTCCCGCAGGCCATCGCCTCGAGCGGCGGGAAGCCGAACCCCTCGTAGAGGGACGGGTAGACGAGCGCCTCCGCCGCCCCGTAGAGGTCCGGGAGCTCCTCGTCCCGCACGTAGTCGAGCACGATCACGTCGGCGTCCACGCCCTTTTCCCTC
The DNA here is from genome assembly GCA_037133055.1 of Chlamydiota bacterium. Taxonomy (GTDB): domain Bacteria; phylum Auribacterota; class Tritonobacteria; order UBA1439; family UBA1439; genus UBA1439. Next base: position 15,078 of record JBAXOY010000074.1, on the reverse strand, counting down.
GCCTGCTCCTTCGCCGGCTTGCAGCGCCAGCCGTGGTGGCCGACCACGAAGAGCCGGTGCGTCCAGTGCGCGCCGCTTCTCCCCTTCAGGATACGCCAGGCCTCGAGGAGCGTCTCGAGGTTCTTCCGCGGCTCGATGGTGCCGATGAAAAGGAAGTAGGGGAAGGGGAGCGGCCGCGCGGGCCTCGGCCGCGGCTGAATGCTCACGCCGTGGCACGTCACCATTACCCTGTCGGGGGACAGCCCGTAGAGCTCGACGAGCTCGCGCTTGGAGAATTGGGAGACGGTGATGACGGCATCCGCCCGCGCGAGGGTCACGCCGAAACGCTTCTCGATCCGCTTCAGGTTTCCCGCCTCGGCGTACTGGGGAAACCGGGCGAAGGAAAGATCGTGGACGGTTACCACCGCCTTCCCCCTGGCGCACGGGGGGATGATGAAATTAGGAAAATGGTAGAGGTCGCACCGGCCCGCGAAGAGGGCGATGTCCGGGAGGCCGAAATTTTCCGCGAGGGAGCAATAGACCCTGCCCGGGATGAACCTGATGGGCCTCACGTCGAAACGCGGATCGGTGATGCCGAGGGTGCCCCCCCTCCGCCTGAAGTCGAAGTAAAAAAGGCGGTAGGACTCCTCGCCGCCGAGAGCCGCCAGCGCCCTGGCAAGGCCGGCCGTGTATCGCCCCACCCCCGTGGGCCGCACGATGACGGTCTGTATGTCGATCCCGATTCTCATCCCCGCCGCCTTTCTCGTCGGATATGATACCATGCGGGGCGGTCGCCTCAAAAACAGAGTTTTCACCGCGTTCCCGCGGGCGCGGTATTTGCTTTTGACGCAGCGGGGGGCTGCTGTTAGAATGGGTCTTCACGGGGAGCCGGGCATGGAAGGCGAGCGCGAGATCTACGTGGTGAGCGGCATGGGGCGCGACGTCACGGGCCTCGTGTCCCTGGTCACCTCGATCGTTTCCGACACGCACGCGAACATCCTCGACCTCGAGGAGAACGTCTTCCACGGGCTCTTCTCCATCTTCTTCACCGTCGACCTCACCGCGGCGAACATCAGAGGCCTCCAGTTCATCGCGAAGATGCAGGCGGTCGCGCACCAGTCGGGCCTCCAGATCATCGCCGAGAAGCAGCGCCTCCTCCCGCGCCCGAAGGCGCGCCGCGTGATGCGGCTCCTCCTCCTCGGGCAGGACCGCCCCGGCATCGTCTCCTGCGCGACGTTCGTCCTCGCCAACAACGGCGTGAACATCGAGGGCGCGAAGATGATCTCGCGCGGCACCCTCTTCGCCATGGAGATGGACCTCGACTGGGGCTCCTCGCCGTGCTCCGGCCCCCTGATCGAGCGAAGCGTCGCGGCGGACATGAAAAAGGTGGGCATACACTGTTTCTTCCAGCGCGAGGACGTCTACCACACGCGTCCCCGCCTCCTGGTCCTCACCGCGGGGCGGAATCTCGTGGAGGAGTCGCTGCGCGGAGAACTCCTCGCCGGCGCGGGGAAAGAAGCGGGGGCGCGAAAGAAAAGCGCGGCGGCCCTCGAGGGCCTCAGGATCGAGACGGTCGCCAGGATCACCGCGGGCCTCCGCCTCAATTCCGAGGGGGAGGACCTCCTCCACGCCCTGAAGGCGATGGGCTGGGTCGTGGTCTTCCTGGTGAACGGGCTCGACCTTTTCCTCGAGCCGCTGCGCGGGCACCAGTGTATCGACCGGATCTGCAGCGACCGGCTCCTCACCGACAAGGGGAAGCTCACGGGAAGGGTCGAACAGCTTGTCCGCGACGAGGCGGGGAGGCGCGCGCTCGTCACCAGCATCGCGCGCGAAAAGGGGATATCCCCGGCGAATACGGTCATCGTGGGCGACGCCGCCCCCGCGGACATCGCCGTGCCCGGGCTCGACATACGGGTGGTCCTCGACAAGGCGAATCTCCTCGGCCTTGCCGCGAAGGGAATCATCGCCTCGTCCCAGATACCCGCCGTGCTCGCCGCGTTCGGCCCCTTCTGAAACGCCGCGCTTTTTTCTGCCGGCCCTCAATTCCGCATGGTTCGAAAATTGTGTTTGAATGCAGCCTGTGTGGTGATATTCAGGTCAGGGCCAGGCTGAAGGCGCTCGGGTATCTCTGAGCGGGTCTTCGCGGGGCCTGCGCCGCGGTCTCGCGGGGATGGAAGGGGGCGCGATGGATATCAAGAAGCTGACACTCATAGGCGGGCGCGGAAGAAACGGGCAGAGGGAGCCGGTGGGCGAGGTGACGCTCTCGATGGGCGATGTCGTAAGCATCGTCGGCCCGACCGGGTGCGGCAAGACGACCCTGATCAACGACGTGGAGCTCTTCGCGGACGAGAACACCCCCTCGAAACGAAAGGTCCTCATCAACGGGGTCCCCAGCCCCGAGGAGTTCATGTACGACCCGTCGAGGAACCCGATCGCCCTGATCTCCCAGCACACGAACTTTCTCTCGGACCTCCCGGTCCGCGCATTTCTCGACACGCACGCGCGGATACGGCAGTCCCGCGGGAGCGAGGAGGCCGTGGGGGAAACGATCGAGTTCGCCAACCAGCTCACGGGCGAGCCGATCATCATGGAGAGCGCCATGACCGAGCTCTCGGGGGGGCAGACGCGCGCGCTCCTCATCGCGGACGCCGTCATCATCGGGAACTCCCCGATCATCCTGCTCGACGAGATCGAGAACGCGGGCATCCACAGGACGAAGGCCCTCGAGCTCCTGCGCAGGTACGAGAAGATTTTCGTCTTCGTCACGCACGACCCGCGGATTGCGCTCCTCTCGGATTTCCGCATCACCATGAAGGGGGGGGCGATGCAGCGCGTGATCGTCACGGGCGACGAGGAGAAGGGGGTCGCCGCGGAGCTGAGGAAGCTCGACGACCTCCTGGTGGACTTCAGGAACCGCATCAGGGACGGGGAGCAGCTCACGGACAAGGTGCTCAAGGACCGGCTGCGGGCTCTCGGCTATATCGCGTGAGCGGAAGGGGGCGAACCATGAAGCTGGTCATATGCGCCGGGCCGCCGACGACCGGCAAGACGACGGTGCTCAAACAGGCCGCGCGGAGGCTGAAGGCGAAGGGGCGCGCGCTCTCCTACGTGAAAATCGACGTGCAGTACGCCGACGAGGACGAGCTTTTCCGGAACGAGTTCGGCATCCCGGCGAGGAAGGTCTACTCGGGCGAGCTCTGCCCCGACCACTGCAACGTGATGGTGCTCGGGGATGCCATCGAGTGGGCCGAAGGGAAAGGCGCCGAGGTGCTCCTGGTGGAGACCGCCGGGCTCTGCCTCAGGTGCTCGCCGTACGTGGAGGGGCTGCTCGGCGTCGTCGTGCTCGAGGCGACGAGCGGGATGAACCTGCCCCGAAAGATCGGCCCGATGCTTTCGCTCGCCGACATCGCGGTGGTGACGAAGATCGACCTGATTTCGCAGGCGGAGCGCGAGGTATTCAGGGCGCGCATCCTCGACGCCGCGCGCGACATCTTCGTCATCGAGTCGAACGCCCTCTACGGGATCGGGATCGATCGCCTCGTGAAGAAGATCGAGGAGGCGCGGGAGATCGAGTTCCCGCTTTTCTTGAGGGGAAACCCGCCCATCGGCACCTGCACCATCTGCGTGGGGAAAAAGGAGATAGGGTGGAAGCAGCACTTCGGGGTCGTCCGGCCGCTCGAGGGCGACATCTTCTACCAGGGCGAGTAAGGAGGGTTTTCTTCCGTTCTGTGCGGGCAGCACTGATATTCCCTTTCCCCTCCTGAAGAGGGAGGGCGGGGTGGGGGGGGCAGGAGGGGGGTGTGACGGTGAATGACGGAGAGAGGGGCGCGTGGGAACTCCCCGGCCTCGACTGCGGGATGTGCGGGGTGAAGACGTGCGCGGAGTTCGCGGTGATCGCCGCCGCGAAGCCGGAGGAACTGAAGCGGTGCATACACCTGAGCCCACGCAAGGCGTGCGGCGCGCCGGCGGGGCGGAAGGCGGCGGCGCCCGCCGGGTGCAGCGTGTGCCCATCGTCCGCGGGAGGACCGCGGGAGGAGTGGAGGGATTCGCTCGGCAGGGAGTATGATTTCATCCTGGACATGTTTCCGCACGAACCGGGCCCCCGCGAGACCATCCTGCCCCGCAACCCGCTCATGACGAAAGAGATGGAGATCAAAAAAGGCGACATCCTGATCGGGAGGCCCCTCGGGATGTCGTGCGGTTGTCCGATCACGCACTGCGGCGTGGTGATGGACGCGGATTACAAGACCGGGGTCATGGTCTGGTGTGTTACGGGGCCGCTCGGGCCGCGGCGCGGCGCGCACAAGGATATCGGCTACTACTCCGCCGAGGCGTACGAGGGGCTGGTCAGGAGTACGCGAGCGGAACTGAAGATCGGGATGCGCTACTTCTTCATGCCCCACCGCTGCATGCTGCAGTGGAGGCACAGCGGCCTCGTCAATTTCATCAACAGGACCGCGCAGGGCCTTTCCGTCCGGGTCGAGGGCCTCTGGATAGGTTGATAGTCCTCCATCCGCAGGGCGGGCTTTAGCCCGCCGTTCCCCCGCCGCCCCCCACAGTCCGGAGAGAGGGGCGAAGCGGGGCAGCGGGAGTGAACGCGTGGTCAGCGCGGCTTTTCCGTGTATTCGAGGAAAAGCCGCTTCCTGAACCCGCCCCGCGCGAGGCGTTTCCCGCGCACGAGCCGCGCAAACGCTTTCGGCCCGACGCCGAGCGCGCGCCGGCACGCGTCCAGGAGTTCCCGGAGGTCCGCGAGCTCGTTGAGGACCGCGGCGCGCCCGCGCGCGCCGAGGAGCTCGCGGGATTCCTCGATGACCTTCTCCTTCAGCGCGCGGGCGTAGGCCGCCGGGGAAAGGCGGCGCGTCCGGCAGCGCAGCCCCCGTGCCGCCACGATCTCGGGGATGCGGTCCCTGATGAGCTTGCGGTAGTACGTGCGGGCCACGGGTCCTCGCGCGCTTTGTCTTTCGCGTTATGCGGGGGGCTCAACCCATCCTCCCCCCATCAAAGGGGAGACGGATGGAAGAGAATCACCCGCACAAGACGGAGGAGAATCCTCTTGTGCGCCGGTGCGTGCGGTAACCCCGCGGTTACTGTCGGGTGAGATAGATCACGTCGCCCGCCTTGACCGTGTTCGGGTTTGTGATCTTGTTCTCGCGCGCGACGCGGCCCATCGCGCCGCCGTTGCCCAGCTCGCGCTGGCAGATGGTCCAGAGGCTTTCGCCCTTCTTCACCGTGTAGGGAACACGCCCGCCGGCGGGATGGGAGCCGGCGAGGTTCTCCGCGGGGAGGGTTTCAGCGGAGCCCTTCGCAATGGAGGTTTTTGCGTTGTCCCGCGCGGAAGCCACAACCGGGGCCGCGGCCGGGCCGAGGGCGAGGGTCGAAGCCTCCACGAACTGAACGTCCACGGGAAGGGCGCCCGTGTGCGCGGGCTCCTTCGCGGCGACCTGCGACTCCGCCGCGGGCTCGGCGGGTCCGGCCGCATTCGCGGGCGGCGCGGCAGGGGCCTCCGCGATCGCGGGTGCGGGGACGGGCCCGCCCGTCGGGGCGCCTATGCCGGTCAGCTCCGCCTCCGGGGCGGGCAGGAAATCGCTGTCACGGAGCGCGCCGCCCTTTGCGACGTCGACCGCGGGCGCTGCCTCGCGCCCCGCCGCCCGTGCTCCCGGGGGGGACGTCTCGCGTGCGATCACAGCCTTCGGGTTGGACGGCTGGCGCGCCTTCATCGATATGATGAAGATGAGGAACACGCACAGGCCGGCGCAAAGGCCCCGGAGTATCTGCTGGTTCTGCGTGATCCGGTGCAGCTTGGTCTGGGTGGTGCGGTAGGAAAGCTCGCGCTCATCGAGCTCGGCCTCGAGGGTGCGTATCCGCTGGAAGACGGGGAGTGACTCGGCCCCGGATCCCTCGCCGTCTTTCCCGGCGGCCTCCGCCGCCTCCGCCGCGTCGAGGCTCCCCTGGAGCAGGTCGAGCCGCTGCTGGAGTTCGGCGACGCGCTCCGCGTGCCCGCGCTCGGACTCATCCAGTTTCTTGCGCGCCGCGGCGAGCTCCGCGGCTAACCTGGCTTCCTCCTCCCGCGCGCGGTCTCGCTCCTCGGCGGCCAGCTCGAGGTTTGCGCGGACGATGCGCGACTCCCGGAGCTCCTCATGGAGGCTGTCTATCTCCGCCCGCGCCTCGTCGATCGACTTTTGGATCTCTCCTTCCCGCGCGCCGCCGGCGTGCGCGCGTACGGCCCCGGCGGGTTTCCCCTCCGCCGGCGTGGCGCTCCGCGCCTCGGCCTGCTCCAGGGCCTCGCGCGCCTCCGCGAGGAGCGCCTCCTGGTCCTCCAGCCGCTCCTCGAGCTCCGCGATCCTCCTCCGCGCCTCTTCGTCTTCGACGACGGCCTGCGCGGGACGATCCTGGAGCACGGCGATCATTTCCGCCTTTTCCTCGAGCGCGGCGGCCATGCGGGCGAGCTTCTCCTTCGCCTTCGCCTCGACCTCTTTCAGCCGCGCCTTGAGGTCGGCGGTCTCGCGCTTCTTGTCCTCGATCTCCTTGAGCAGCCGGTCGGTGATGGAGTCGGTGTGCCCGTCGCCGGAGTCATGTCCCGCCCGGCCCTTGAGGGCGTGCATCTCCTCATCCTTGGCGGCGAGGAGAAGCCGGAGCTGCTGGATGACCGTGTCCTGGTCCTGCATCAGATCTTCCATGGCGGGACTCCTTCCTTGTCGGGAGGCACACAGGTAAGGAGAATCAGGGGAGCGGTGTTAGGGGGCACCGGTCTGAAACTTGAAATCCGAACAACACTATCCTACTGATTCAAGATTCGGTAGAATGGTAGCATAACAGGCGCTATTGCGCAAGGAAAATATTGCCAAATAGCGCAGAACTAATACGGGGTCGGTTATAGGGGGTGCTTTCACCCCCCTCACCCCGACCCTCCCCCTCAAGGGGGGAGGGGGAAAAGGGCATGGGCCCCGTGCCCGGAGACCTGCGGGAGCCGTGAAGAAGACCGATCTGAAGCGCCATTGTGATTCGGCGATCGCGAAGGGATGCGACCACGCCGTTGTCATTCCCGCCTCAAACGTGGCGACCGGCGCGTGGGTGCGGTTCAAATGCCGATGGGGATGCCCCGGCTACGGATGGACGCTGATGTGCCCGCCGCATTCCCCGACGTCCGCCGAGACCGCGGAGGTCGTGCGCTGCTATCGCCGGGCGATCCTGCTCCACAGCACGGAGCATCGGCGCATCAACAGGGTTGCCGTATCGCTCGAGCGCACGCTCTTTCTCGCCGGCTACTACAAGGCCTGGGCGTTGGGATCGGGGCCGTGCCGCCTCTGCAAGTCCTGCGCCTTCGACAAGGGGTGCAGGCACCCGTACCATGCGCGGCCCGCGATGGAGGCGTGCGGCGTAGATGTGTTCGAGACCGCGAGGAGGAGCGGGTTCCGGATCGACGTCGTCAGGACGCATGAAGACCGGCAGGATTATTTCGCGCTGGTCCTCGTGGACTGATGGCCGCCCCCGCGGCGCAGAGAAGGCGTGAAAAAATGGTCATGGAACATGTCATTGCGGAGACGCCGAGCAACGCGAAGGCGGACGCGGAACGGGCCGCAGCGCGACACGGCCATTGGACGAAATGACGCGGGGAGGTGCGCGATGGCGTTTCCCGAACAGCGGATGAGGCGACTGCGCGCGCACGAGGGGTTGCGCCGGATGGTGCGCGAAACGCGCCTCGATGCGGCGTCGCTGGTGATGCCCCTCTTCGTCAGGCCCGGGAAGGGCGTCGCCCTGCCGATCCCCGCGATGCCGGGACAGTTCCAGCTCTCCACCGACCGGCTCGTCGCGCGGTGCCGGGAGATCGCCCCGCTCGGCATCGGGGGGGTGCTCCTTTTCGGTATCCCCGACAGGAAGGATGCCCTCGGGAGCCGCGCGTACGCCGACGACGGGATCGTCCCGGAGAGCGTGCGCCTTGTGAAGCGCGCGCTTCCGGGGCTTGTGGTGATCACGGACGTGTGCCTGTGCGGGTACACGGACCACGGGCACTGCGGGGTTATTAAAAATCCAAAATCCCAAATCCCAAATCCCCAAAGCGTCACCGGGCCGATCATCGACAACGACGCGACGCTCGAACTCCTCGCGAAGATGGCGCTCGCCCACGCTCGCGCCGGGGCTGATATGGCGGCGCCGAGCGACATGATGGACGGGCGCGTGGCGGCGATCCGCGCGGCCCTCGACCGGGAGGGGTTCACGGATCTCCCGATCATGTCGTATGCGGCGAAGTACGCCTCGTCCCTCTATGCCCCGTTCCGCGAGGCGGCCGGGTCGGCGCCGCAGTCCGGTGACCGGCGCTCCTACCAGATGGACCACGCGAACGCGGACGAGGCGCTGCGCGAGGCCGCGCTCGACATCGGGGAGGGCGCGGACATCGTCATGGTGAAACCGGCGCTCGCCTGCGGCGATGTCATCCGCAGGGTGAAGGACGCGTTCGGCATCCCGGTGGCGGCCTACAACGTGAGCGGCGAGTACGCGATGGTGAAGGCGGCGGCGGAGAAGGGGTGGCTTGATGAGCGAGCGGTTGTCATGGAACTTCTCACGGGGATCAGGCGCGCGGGGGCGGACATCATCGTGACCTACTGGGCCGCGGACGCCGCGCAATGGATAAAAACGGTTGTAGGTTGAGGGTGTGAGAGTCAGCGCTGGGCGATGCCGTAAGACTTGAGCTTCCGGTCGAGCCGGTTGCGGGATATGCCGAGCGTCTTCGCGGCGAGGCTCTTGTTCCCGCCCGCGCTCTCCAGCGTCTGCACGATGCGTTCCCGCTCCGCATCCTCGAGCGTAAGCCCGCCCCGCTTCTCCGGCGAGGGGGCCGCGATCTCGGGGGGCAGGTGCTCCGGGAGGAGCGTGTCGCCGCTCCCGAGGACGACGGCACGCTCGATGACGTTATTGAGTTCGCGGACGTTCCCCGGCCAGCGGTAGGCCTTGAGCAGCTCCATCGCCCCGGGGCTCACCCGCGCGAACCCGCGCCCCCCGCGGGCGGAATGCCCCTCCAGAAAGTGCGCGATGAGCGCCGGAATGTCGGCCGCGCGCTCCCTCAGCGGGGGGGCCGTGATCTCGATGACCTTCAGCCGGTAGTAGAGGTCCTCCCGGAATTTCCCTCCCGCGATCGCCTTCTCGAGGTCCTCGTTCGTGGCGGCGATGATGCGGACGTTCACCCGTATCGTCTCCGACCCCCCCAGGCGCTCGAACTCCCGGTCCTGGAGCACGCGGAGGAGCTTCATCTGCCCCTCGGGCGAGATGCTGCCCACCTCGTCGAGGAAGATCGTGCCGCCGTCGCCCTGCTCGAATCGCCCGATCCGCCGCTTCGCGGCGCCCGTGAACGCGCCCTGCTCGTGGCCGAAGAGCTCGCTCTCGATGAGCGTCTCGCTGTAGAGCGTGCAGTTCACGCAGGTGAACGGCTTGGCCCGGCGCGGGGAGTCGTAGTGGATGGTCCTCGCGATGAGCTCCTTGCCCGTGCCGCTCTCGCCCCGGATGAGGAGGGTGGAGTCGGAGGGCGTCACCTTCCGGATGGTCTCCAGGAGCCCCTTCATCAGGGGGCCCGCGCCGACGAGGGTGTGCGCGCGGCGGATCTGGTCAAGCATATTCCGGGCGTCGGCCTCGAGCTCGGTGTGCCGACGGGCGTTCTCGAGGGCGAGCGCGGCGTGGTTGGCGAGCGTGGTGAGGAGCGCGACGTCGGCGGCGCCGAAGGTCCCGTCGTCCTTCTTGTTGATCGCCTCGAGCGCCCCCAGCAGCCGGTCGCGCAGGATGATCGGGACGCAGAGGATGGAGCGCGTCGGGAAGCCGAGCATCTCCGAAACCTCGTGCGACCACTCGGCGTCCGCCGCCACATCGTGCGCGATATACGGCTTTTTGTTCCGGATCACCCACCCGACGATGCCTTTGTCCGCGTCGATGGTGAAGCGCATGACCTCGTTCGCCTTCGCGCCCGCGGTGGATTTGAACATGAGGCGCTTCCCCCTCTCGTCGATGAGCAGGAGGGAGCTCGCCTCGGTGTGGAGCAGGCGGTTCGTGAGCTCCATGAGCGAGTTCAGCACCCGTCGCGAATCGAGGGTGGAGGTGAGCAGGGAACTGGCGTCGAGCAGGGCGATGAGCTGCTCCCTGTCGAGGAGCTTGAGGTGGGCGCTCTCGGGTTTCGCCGACATAGCGCGCTCACTATACCACAGCGCGTGCGGCGAACGCAACGTGTGCAGCGTTTTGCAGCGTTTTGCATCAGGTGCCCGCGGGGGCGGGCCGTAATGGAGCAACGCGGGAAAAGGGGCGGGACGGATGAGCCGCGGACGAAGGCCATAATATGCTGCGGGAAAGAACGATAAGATGACAGGAGGAATGGCGCAATTTAGTACATATTCGGCACTCGACTTGCTAGACTAAAGTGAGATGGAAACGTGCGCGGGGGACGGGGGAGGGGATTTTTAACGTGCATCGGGCAACGGGCTCTACTATGATTGTCGCGGCGGTGGCGTTCGCGGCGGCGTGCGCCGCGGGAGCGGGCCGCACGCCCGCGCCGCCCCCCCCGCGCGCCGTCGAGCTCACGCCCCCGGTCCCGTCGGCCGCGATGGGCCGCGTGAGAACGACCGGCAGGGGGCGCGCGCCTGGCCGGACGGGATCGGCGGCGAAGCAGAGGCTCATGGCGAAGCGCGCCGCCGTGGTCGAGGCGTACAAGCGCGCGGCGAAGACGCTCGGGCAGTCGCGGTCGGGCATTATCGCCGGGACCGGAAACGAGGCGGTGAGCGGGTTTGTCCGCGGCGTCGAGGTCATGGAGACCCGCTATTACCGGGACGGGGATGTGGAGGTCGACGTCGAATTCATGGTGCCCGCGCATCCCCCGGCGCAGGGGGCCGTTGCCCCCGGGAGCGATGATGGATTACTCCTCGTGGAGAAGGGAAGGGGGCCGATGCGCGAGGAGGAGTGGAAGGAAATTCTCGGCGGCGGGGACCTGCGCAGGCCCTGACCGCCGTGGGGATAGCGGACGAAACGGACGTACACGAAAGCGGACGAAAGGAGGAAGGGAATGAAAATGAGAGCACTGGCAGTGGGGGTGTGCTTCGCGGCAGTGGCCGCGGCGTCGCCCGCCCTGTCCCAGCCGCTCACGGCGGGGCAGGACAAGCTGATGGCGAAGCGGGCCGCCCAGGTGGACGCCTACCGCAAGCTCACGGAACAGATCAAGGGGCTGCAGATCAGCGCCAGCACCTACGTGCGCGACTACGTCGCTGAAAGCGACCAGATACAGTCCTCGCTCGACAGCTTCATCAAGGGGCTGAAGGTCGACGGGATGCCGCGCTACCTGCCCGACGGCACCTGCGAGGTGGACGTCCAGGTGACGCTCCAGCAGGTCATGCAGTGCCTGAAGAGGATCAACCTGGATTACCCGAACAAGAAGCGGACGCGGATGAGTTTCGATCAGATGGGGCAGTACACCAAGAAGACCGTATTCAGGGCCACCGGCGTCGGGCTGCCGCCGAGCCAGAAGGCCGAGTCAAACGTCCCGAAGAACGTGAGCGTGAAGACCCAGGGCATCCCGGGATGGGAGAACGTGACGACCCAGGGCCGGCTGCTCGCGGAGCGCGGGGCGCTCACCGACGCGAGGCGCAACCTCGCCGAGACGGTGAAGGGACTGAGGATCTCGGGGAGCACGTATGTCAGGGATTTCGCGGTCCTGAACGACCAGGTCCAGACGAGCCTGAACACCTTCATCAGCGGGATCAAGGAGGCGAGCCAGTACCGCTACATGCCGGACGGCATCTGCGAGGTGGACGTCGAGGTGACGATCCAGGACGTAATCAAACAGCTCAACACGATCCGCACGCACACCCACGCCGGTTTCCCGGCACAGTGCGTCTTCCACGACGTGCAGTTTGAGAAGATCATCGACTGGGGCCCCCCGAAGGTCATCAAGGCGACCGGCAACGGCGCTGTCCCGGGCAAGGGGTACCTGAAGAGCTCCGCGACCGGCTCGACCGGCGCGGCGATGCAGCCCGGCGGGGCCGCGCAGGCCGTGCCGCCCTGGGTCAGCCAGACGGTGAAGGCGAACGGCACCGGGGTGCCGAAGGAGGGGTCCCTCGGCACCGCCGCGCGGCTCGAGACGGAGCGTGCGGCTGAGGCGGTGGCGCGGAGGAATCTTGTCGAGAAGGTGTACGGGGTCCACATCGACTCGAGCACCACGGTCAAGGACTACGTGACCGTGCACGATCAGGTGCAGGCCCAGGTGAGCCGGTACATGGCCGGCGCGCAGGTGGTGGGCGAGCCGACGATCATGCCGGACGGCACGATCGAGGTGACGATGGAGCTGCCGCTCGAGGGGCTGTGGCAGATCGTGAGCGGCACCCAGCTTGCGCAGGGGGAATGACGCGGCGGGAGGGCGCATTAAGGGGAGGCGTGAGCTATGAGACGCGCGATCACGTGGTTCGCGGTGGCGCTGGTGGTGTGCGGCGCGGCGGCGGCAGGCGGCTGCAAGAAGCGGTACATCCCGAGGGTCTCCGAGGAGATCACAGATCCGGGCGTGCCGATTTCGCAGGATACCGTGGTGGAATAGGGACCCGCCCCGGGCGAGGTCCCGCGAGAGAGGGGGAAGGCATGAGCAGGACGATGGTGCGGGGGGTACTGGCGGTCGCCGCGGCTCTTCTCGCGTGCGGCTGCGGGATGTTCAAGAAGGAGTCGTATCTCGTCCCGACTCCCCAGGGATGGGTCGAGCAGGAGACGAAGGACGGCGGGAACAAGGTCATCTACCGTCCGGCGGAGCGGGTCGAGTACAAGTGAGGAGGGTGCACTCATGAGAAGGACGGCGCTGGTCGCGGTCTGCGTCTGCCTGGCGGCGGCGCTCGCCGCCGGCTGCAAGATTCCCACGCTGAAGAGCACGGACGTGATGTACGGCCCGAACGGCGAGATCGTGAAAATGAAATCGCCCGACAGGACGATGAAGATCAAGGCGAGGGGCGACACGGTCACGGTCAAGGGGGCGCGCGGGATCGGCGGGCAGCCGCGGATGGCGCCGCTCACGGTCGAGAGCGGCGGGGACGTGGGCGTGCACGGGGTGATGGTGCCGCCGCCCGCCGGGCCGATCGGGCCGGGCCCCGGCGTCATCGAGAACACGGGGACGGTGACCGAGCAGGGGACGGTGGTGCAGTAGAACATGCTCCCCGGCGGCGCGGGGGTGGATGCCCGGTACGGTGCGCCGGCGCGGGCCCGGCGCCGGGCCCGCCCGTTCCGGGTGAAGCGGGAGCGGGGGAGGAGGAGACGGGTTCATGACAAATCGTGCGAGGCGGGATGTCCTCTGGGCGGCGACGGCGGTCCTGAGCGTGGCGCTCTGCGCCGGCGCGGCCGCGGTCCCGGAGAAGGAGGTCGTGGCGACCGGCGAGGCCGCGGTGCGGGGGAGCGGGCCGGACGCGCTGCTCCGCGCGAAGGACGAGGCGACGAACCGCGCCCAGCGCCGCGCGATCGAGCAGAGCGTCGGGACGCTCGTCGACTCGGAGACCATGGTCGAGAACTTCCAGCTCATCGACGACAAGGTGCTCACGCAGGTGAAGGGGTACATCACCGGCTTCAAGGTCGTCAAGGACAACAACGGCGAGGAGGGGATCTACCGCGTCACGATCCAGGCGACGGTGGCGCTCGCCCAGCTCGAGAAGGACGTCCGCGCCCTGAACATCATCAAGGCGAAGAAGAACAACCCGCGGATGATGGTGATGATCCGGGAGTTCTTCGAGGACCCGGTTTACGGGGCCGATTTCCAGAAGGGCGGCTCGGTGGCGCAGACGGCGATGGAGAAGGAGCTGCTGCGGCTTGATTTTCCGCTCGTGGACCGGGGCCAGATGAGCGCCATCAATGCGCGCGACGAGCAGACCGCCTACAACGACCCGAACAAGGCCGCCACGCTCGGCAAGCGCTTCGGCGCGGAGGTGGTGATCATCGGCGAGGCGACGAGCGCCCAGATGGACCAGAGCAGCCCCCACGGGGTCGCGGTCTTCCACTGCGACGCGCAGATATCGGCCAAGGCGGTGAAGACCGACAACGCCCAGATCATCGCGAGCGAGAGCGTCACCTCTGGCCGCGTGGTGAAGGGCGGGCGCTCGACCGCCGCGAAGGAGGCGCTGAGGATCGCCGGCGAGAAGCTCGCCTCGGCGATGCGCGACCAGATACTTGAAAAGTGGCGGAGCGAGGCGTTCAACACCGTCTCCATCCAGATCATCGCCATCCACGCCACGAACGACCGCCGGCGGGCCATCGAGAAGGACCTCGCCGCGATACGCGGCGTCAAGAACGTCTCCGAGCGGAGCTGGGCCAACGAGGTCCTCGAGCTCGACGCGGAGGTGGACGGGGCGATCTGGAGCGACTTCGACACACTGATGGAGACCCTCCCCAACGTGGGGGTCGAGCTCACCGGCAAGACCGGCAACCGGGTGGACTGCACGCTCGCCGACAAGGCTGCGGGGGGAGCCGCCCCGCCGCGTGAAGCGCCGCCGGCGCCCGCGGGGGTGAAGCCGGAATAGGGGGGTTTTCAGGCCCCCGTCACCATCATCCCCCGCGCGGTGCGGGGAATCATCAGGGGAGGAAGAGATGAAGTCGAGAATCGTCGTCGCTTTCGCGGTCGTCCTCGCGCTCTCGTGCGCGGCGGGCGATCTCCTTGCGGCGGGGCCGAAGGTGAACAAGGACAACTTCACCTTCACCCCCGTAAGCAACACGGGCAGGTACGTCATCCAGGGCCCGCCGGGCACGGTCATGGGCGCCGCCCCGATCAAGGTCGTGGCGCTCGACAAGGACACGGCGGAGAAGGGCGAGGCGCCGGTCAACCCCGACGGGAGTTTCACGATCACCGTGGACGGGACCTCCGGCGACAAGATCAAGCTCAAGTTCGTGGATACGGCCGGAGAGAAGTCCACCAAGTCGGTGAAGATCCCGATCATGACGAGCGGCTCGCTCCTCGACGGGCCGCAGAAGGTCGTCAACCGGAAGGGTGAGACCCCGGGCGGCTCGATGGCCCCCGGGCAGGCCGCGCCGTCCGAGGCGGTCGCTCCCTACGGCGGGCAGAGCGGCGCGGGCGGGCCCGCCCCCGCGATAGCGCCGGCAGCCGCCGGAGCGCCG
>JBAXOY010000073.1:0-16137 GCA_037133055.1 Chlamydiota bacterium | reverse complement strand
TGCGTTCATCTGCGTGCTACCGTTAAAGCCGGATCAGTAGAGGAGTTGTACCCCCGAAACTGTCCCCCTACTACCCCTCCCCTTCTTTCCTTTGCAAAAGCCGGTCGTTGGTATACTATAGACGCATGAGCCGGAATCGCCTCCCCTCCCCCGAAGAGATCCTCGCGTTCATCGCCTCGCCGCGCTACCGCCCGATGCACCGCGCGCAATTGTACGGCGCGCTCGACGTCGCCGGGGACGACGCCCGGGAGGTGCGCCGCATGCTCAAGGACCTCGAGCGCACGGGGCGCCTGGTCCGCGTCAAGGGCAACCGGTACGCGGTCCCCGCCGACGTAGATTTGGTCACCGGGAGGCTCCAGGTGCACCAGAGGGGCTTCGGCTTCGTCGTCCCCGCGTCGGGCAAGGACGCCGACGTGTACATCCACGGCGAGAACATGGCCGGCGCGATGCACGGCGACACCGTGGCGGCGAAACTCCTCGAGGGGGTGCGCGGCCGCGCGCGCGGCGATTCAGGGCGGCGCGAGGGCCGGATCGTCGAGGTCCTGGAGCGGGCGAACACGACGATCGTGGGGACGCTGGAGAAGACGGGGGCGCTCCTCCGCGTCGCCCCCGACAACCCGCGCATACAGCGCGACGTCTATATCGCCCCCGGGGACGCCGGCGCCGCGCGGCCTGGGCAAAAGGTCGTCGTTCGGGTCACCGGCTGGGGCACACGGCAGGCGAACCCCGAGGGGGTCGTGACGGAGGTGCTCGGCGACGCGGGCGAGCCGGAGACCGATCTCCTCGCCATCATCCACGACCACAAGCTGCGCATCCAGTACCCCCCGGCGGCGCTCAAAGAGGCGCGGCGCGTGGCGCAGAAGGCCGGAGAGGCGGACCTCAGGGGGCGCGAGGACCTGCGCGGGGAGATCACCTTCACCGTCGACCCGGTCACCGCGAAGGATTTCGACGACGCGGTCTCGCTCGTCCGCAAGGGGAGCGACTGGGTCCTCGGCGTGCACATCGCCGACGTCTCGCACTATGTCGTCCCGGGGAGCCCGATCGACGACGAGGCCCGCGCCCGCGCCACAAGCGTCTACTTCCCCGGGCGCGTGTTGCCGATGCTTCCCGAGGCGCTCTCGAACGACGTCTGCAGCCTCCGGGAAAACGAGGACCGCCTCACCCAGAGCGCCTTCGTCACCCTCTCGCCCGACGGCCGCGTGCTGGAATCCCGGTTCGCCTCGACCGTCATCCGTTCGCGGAAGCGCTTCACCTACGCGCGGGTGAGCGCGCTCCTCGGCGGCGAGGCGCTTCCCGATGGCGAGGCCGAGCGCCTCATCCTCCCCGTCCTCAAGGAGATGGAGCGGCTGGCGACGGCCATGAGGAAGAACCGCTTCCTGCGCGGCGCCATCAACCTCGACATGCCGGAGGCGGTGATCGAGTTCGACGCCGAGGGACGCATCGCCGCGGTGCGGCGCGAGGAGTACGACATCTCCCACATCCTGATCGAGGAATTCATGCTCGCGGCAAACGAGGCGGTCGGCGCCCTTTTCACGGCCCGGCGCGCGCCCGCGCTCTGGCGCGTGCACGAGGAGCCCGACGACAAGAACCTCTGGGAGTACCTCGAGCTCATCAAGCCGTTCGGCCACACGATACGCGACATCCACGACAAGAGGGCCATCCAGGCCTTCCTGGACCGCGTGAAGGGGAAGCCGGAGGCGTACGCCCTGCATCTCGGCTTCCTGCGGTCCCTGAAGCTCGCCGTCTACTCGACCCGCAACGTCGGCCACTACGGCCTCGGGTGCCCCCACTACCTCTATTTCACCTCGCCCATCCGGCGCTACCCCGATCTCGTCACGCACCGGTTTCTAAAAGAACTCTGCCGGGGGAAGGTGGTCGCCGCGCCGCCGGACCTCGAGGGGTTCGCCGTGCACTGCTCCGAGGCGGAGCAGGCCGCGGAGGACGCGGAGCGGGAGTGCGTCAAACTGCGGAAGCTCCAGTACCTCAGCCAGCACCTCGAGGACGGGACGATCGACGCGATGAAGGGCGTGATCACCGGCATCCGGGACTTCGGCTTTTCGGTCTACCTCAACGACTACCTCCTGGACGGGCTCGTGCACGTCTCCACCCTCACCGACGATTTCTACCGCATGGCCAAAAACCGGTCGTGCATGACGGGCGAACGCACGCGGCGGAGGTTCCAGGTCGGCGATATCGTCACCGTCCAGATTTCACGCGTGAACCTGCCCACGCGCCAGGTGGATTTCACGCTCGCGGGGCCTGATCTGACCCGCCCGCCGCACAAATCCGGTCGGCGGCGCCGGAAATAGAGACGGGAGTGACGCGACAGGGATTATTGTTCACCACGGAGGCACGGAGGACACGGAGACAGCAGTTTTTTGGACGCGGATCGGCGCGGATTGGAAAACATCCTGAAAATGCTTCAACGCCGGGACGCAGATGAACGCAGACAAAACAGGGAAACAAAATCCGTGTTTTGGACACGGAGAAAGACCGTGCGCCGTTTCGGGAAAGGACACCTCATATGCCGATGAAAGACGCCGTCGAACAGGTGCTGCGCGCCGAATCGGAAGGGAAAAAGCAGCTCGCCCAGACCCGCCTCAAGTCCGAGGCGATGCTCGCTGAGGCGGAGACGAGGGCACGGGAGATCGCCGAGCGCTCGACGCGCGAGGAGCAGGAGAAGGCGAAACGCCTGCGGGCGGAGGCGCGCGCGAAAAGCGAGGGCGAGCGCGACCGCATCCTGAAAGAGACGGAGGAGCGCGTCCGGCGGGAGGCCGTAGAGAAAGAGCCGATGCTCGACGAGGCCGCGGGCAAGGTCATGGAGTTCCTGCTCGGATGAGATCACTTTCGAAGTACGCCTTCCTGAACGCCCTCCTCAGGGCCAAGTTGAGCGCCCGGCTCAGCGAGGGGGTCCTCGCCTCCCTCGCCCGCAGCGCGGACCTCCCGGAGGCGGCCGGGTTGCTCAGGGACACGGAGTACCGCCCGGTCGCCGCCGCGATCGACGAGGGCGCGCCGCTCCAAAAGGCGGAGAAGATCCTCATAGAGATCGAGATCGACCGGCACCGCGCCATCCTGAGGCACGCGAAGGGCGGCATCGCGGACTTTGTCTTCGCCCTGATGGAACTCTACGACGTGGTGAAGGTCGAGCGGATCATACGCATCTGGCACGAGAAGGCATGGGACGATCGGGACGGCATCATCGCCGAAAAGATCTGCTGCGACATCCCGGTGGAGGCGATGCTGAAGGCATCGAGCATCGAGGAGATCATCCTGCTCCTCGAGGACACCCCCTACCGGAAGCCGCTCGTATCGGCCTACGAGGGGTACCGGCGATCGGGACAGCTCTTCTCCCTCGAGGCCGCGCTCGAGACGGACTACTACCGGCGGCTCTGGGAGACCGTGAAGGGGCTCGACCGCGCGGACCGCGCCGCGGCATCGCGGATCATCGGCACCGAAGTGGACATCCGCAATGTCGAAATCCTCCTCAGGCTGACGCGCTACACCGACTTCCCCACGGCCGAGGCGCGCCGCGTGCTGCTCCCCGGGGGCTACCACCTGAGCGATGACCTCCTGCTGCGCGCGTACTCGGCGAAGGACACCCGGGCCTTCATCGACGCGCTGCGCTTCGCCCCCCTCCCCTCCTCAGGATCCCTGAAGGGCGCCGGGGAGGCGCTGGAGCAGATGCGGTTCCTCGGGGCGCTCCTCGAGGAGGCGCTCGCGTCGGAGGCCCGAAGGGCCCTGGCCGGATACCCGTTCACCATCGGGACGGTGATCGCCTACCTCTCGCTGTCGCGGGCCGAGTCGCGGCGGGTGCGCCGGATACTGGTGGGGAAGAGCCTCGGGCTCACCGCGGAGAGGATTCTCCGGGCGGCGTCGGGGGCATGATCTCAACTCGATCGCTCGATAGCTCGATAGCTCGATAGCTCGCCGCAGGCGGGAGGCGCCGTGTTCAGGCCAGAGAAGATGTCGCAGGTAAACCTCCTCGTCCTGAAGGGGGACCTCGACGCGGTCACAGGGAAGATCGCCGAGGCGGGCGTCATGCACCTCGCGGACTGCGGAGAGGTCGAGGACTGGGCGCAGGACCTCGCCGCCGAGGGGACCGGCGAGACCCTCGACCGGGCGGGCGCGCTCGAGAAGAAGCTCCGCGAGATCGCGCGGGGGATCGGGATCAAGGACCTTCCCTGCACGATCTCCTCCGCCGCACAGTACCTGTCCGCCGTCGACGTGGACGCGTGGGAGGGAAAACTCGCCGCGATCGACGCCGAGGTCGGCGGCATGGTCCTCGAGCGGGAGTCGAAGGCACAGGAACTCGATAAACTCCTCGTGATCGCGAGCGGGGCGAAATTCTTCGCCCCGCTCGGGGGCATAGAGACCGGGGCGCGCTATTCATTCCTCGATATCGAGACCGGGAGAGTGGGCCGCCGGAATATCCCCCTCCTCGAGCGCGCCCTCGACGGGATACCGCACGTCCTGATGCCGCTCGGCTCAGAGGGCGACAGCGTCATGGTCGCAACGATCGGTCTGAAGAAAGACAAGGCGGTGTTCGACGCCGCCCTTCGGGAGGCGGCATTCGAGCGCATGGCGCCCCCCCCGGAGGCGGCCGGAGGCGCGGGCGACATCCAGGCGGCGCTGCGCGAAAAGACGGACGCGCTGCGCGGCCGCATGGACGCCCTCGACCAGGAGATCGCCGCGGCGCGCCGGCGCTACCGCGCCCCCCTCACCGAGTTGAGCGAGCGTATCGCCTGCACGAAACTCCTCGCGCGCGCACGCGGGCATTTCAGAAAAACCGGGAACGCCTGCCTGATCGCCGGCTGGGTGCCCGACAAGAAGGTCCCCGGGCTCCGCGCGGCGGTCACCGCCGCCACCGGCGGCCACTGCGCCATCGAGGTCCGCACGCCCCGCGACGTCCCGGGGGTGAAGGAGGGGCGGGTGAAAGTGCCCGTCCTCTTCAGGAACCCGTTCTTCGTTCGTCCGTTCGAGCTCCTCACCTCGACCTACGGCATCCCGGCATACGAGACGATCGACCCGACGATCTTCGTGGCGGTGACCTTCCTGCTCATGTTCGGCGTGATGTTCGGGGACATCGGCCAGGGGCTCGTCCTGACCCTGCTCGGCGCCCTGCTGGTCAGGGGGCGCCGCGCGGCGCAGGTGAAAAAGGCCGGCGCGCTCATCTTTTCGTGCGGGCTCTCCTCGACCGTGTTCGGGTTCCTCTACGGCAGCTTCTTCGGCGTGGAGAGCTGGTTCAAACCCCTCTGGGTGCGGCCGATGGGCAACGTGTTCCTCTTCCTGAAGGCGGCGATCTTCTTCGGCATCGCGGTGGTGACCCTCGGCCTCGTGTTGAACATCGTCAATGCCCTCAGGACCCGCGACTGGGTCCGGGGCATCTTCGACAAGGCGGGCCTTCTCGCCGGCGTCATCTACTGGGGGGGCGCGGGGCTCGCCATCAACGCCCTCATGCTCGAGGGGAAGGGCGTCACAAGGGGACTCGTGTTCCTCGTCGTCGGGCTGCCGATCGTCCTCCTCTTCCTGAAGGCCCCGTTCGCCCGCCTGACCGGGAGGACTGCGCGGCTCTTTCCCGAGGGGCCGCTCAGCTATGTTCTCGAAACGGTCATCGAACTGATCGAGATATTCATCGGCTTTCTTTCGAACACGCTCTCGTTCATCCGCGTCGCCGCTTTTGCGCTGGCGCACGGGATGCTCTTTATGGCAATCTTTAGCCTGTCGGACGTCATCGCCCGCACGCCCGGAGGGACCATCTCCTCGGCATTGATCATCCTGCTGGGGAATATCCTCGTCTTCTTCCTGGAGGGACTGATCGTCACCATCCAGGCGATCCGGCTCGAGTATTACGAGTTTTTCGGCAAATTCTTCAATGCGGAGGGCTCTCGTTACGAGCCCATAACGATCGCGGAGACGTGAGGGCGCGGCGGCTGCCCTTCACCGATACAAAGGAGGCGGCAATGAGGAGAATGCGGAGTGGAATGCTGAAGAAATTCGTGAGCGTGGCGCTGCTCGCCCCGGTCGCCGCGGCAATTTTCTTCATTCTCGCGGGCGGCATCTACACGGTGCACGCGCAGGGCGAGGCGGCGGTGGTGAAGAACGTCGATCCCAGCGTGGTGCGCGGGGCCTTCATCGCCGCATCCATCGCGGTCGCCGTGGGGTCGCTCGCGGCGGGGATCGCGGTCGCGTACGTGGGCGCTGCGGCGATGGGGGCGATCGCGGAGAAGCCGGAGCTCGCGGGCCGGGCGATCATCTTCGTCGGCCTCGCCGAGGGAGTCGCGATCTGGGGTTGGGTCATCGCGTTTCTCATCCTGACGCGGGTGTGACCGCGGCCGCAGACCGCGCTTAACTTTGCCCGTGTCACCGCGTGTGCGCGCGTTGTTGTTCGCCACGGATGGACACGGATAGATCCGCATACGGGGAGAGAAGGGGGCGCGTGTGGGCTACTTCGTCATCGGGGACGATGAGACGGTGACCGGATTCCGCCTCGCCGGGGTGGAGGGGAGAGCGGCGCGGACCCCCCCCGAGACCCGCGAGGCCCTGAAGGTGGCGGCGGCCACCGAGGGGGTCTCCATCATCGTCATCACCGAGCGGCTCGCCGCCGAGGTGAAGCCGGAGCTCCGCGGCTACTACGCGACGGGCTCCCCGCTCATCATCCACATCCCCGACCGCGGCGGCCCCTCCGCGGAGCGAAAGTCGATCCGGGAAATGATCAAGACCGCCGTGGGCGTGAGCATGTGAACGCATGTGCGGTAATGCCGGGACGCAGATAGGGACAGGAGAGATGGAAGATCCGGGAGTCGCCGATCTCTGCCGCACAATCGCTGCGGACGCGGCGGCGCAGGCCGCGGAAACGCTCCGCCTCGCCGGCGAGAAGGTCTCCGCGCGGATCGCTCAGGCGGAGGAGGAGGCGGCGCGAGAGGCGGCCGGGGCGCTCCGGCAAAGCGAGGCCGCGGCCGCCCTCGAATCGAAGCGCATCCTCTCGAAGGTCCAGCTCGAGTCGCGGAAAATCGAACTCCGGGGCCGCGAGCGGCTGATCGAGGAGGTCATGGGGCGCGTGCGGCGGAGGATCTCCGGGCTCGTTGCGGATCCGGGCTACGCGGACCTCCTGAAGCGGCTCGCCGTCGAGGGGGCGCGCGAGCTCGGGGAGCGGGAGATCGAGCTCCTGCTCCCCGCCGGCGCCGGAAAGCGGCTCGACGGGGACGCGCTCCGCGAAATCGCCGACGCGCTCGCGCGGGATGGGCTCGCGGGCGCATCGGTCTCCGTCTCGGGCGACGCGGCCCCCGGCGCCGGCGTGATCGTGCGGTCCCGCACGGGCAGGGTCGCGGTGGACAACACGCTCGAGGCGAGGATCGGACGCATGGTCAGGGAGCTCAGGCTCCTGATCTCGAAGACGCTGTTCGGGTGATGGGAAACTAAATCCGTGTTTTGGACGCGGATCGCCGCGGATGCGCGCGGATTGGAAAACAGCCCAGAAATGTTTCAACGCCGGGACGCAGATACAATAGCGGTAACAATTTGATTCTCTTTCGAAAACAAAAGAAGTAGTTGTATCCTGACTATCCTGACAATCTGCGTTTATCTGCGTCCCACAGTATCTGGTAAGTTTCGGATTAACCCTTCATGAAACAGGCGGGAATCATGGGCAGCGACAGCGGGATGGTGATCGGCAGGGTGAGCCGGATCGTCGGGCCGCTCGTGCAGGCGCGCGGCGTCCGGGACGCCCAGATGCTGGAGCTCGTCGAGGTCGGCAACGACCGCCTCGTCGGCGAGATCGTCCGCCTCGACGGGGAGATTGCCTCCATCCAGGTCTACGAGGACACGACGGGGGTGAGACCGGGGGAGAGCGTCTTCGGCTCCGGGATGCCCCTCTCGGTCGAGCTCGGCCCCGGCCTTCTCGGCGGCATTTTCGACGGCATCCAGCGGCCGCTCACCGTGATCCGCGACACGACCGGGCACTACATCCAGCGCGGCATCCACCTCCCCGCCCTCGACCGGGAGCGGGCGTGGCGCGTGACGCCCCGGGTGAAGGCCGGGGACGCCGTCCGCGGCGGCGAGGTCATCGCCTCGGTCATGGAAACGGAGAGCGTAGAGCACCGGGTCATGGCGCCCCCGGGGGTCGAGGGGACGCTCGCGTCGGTCGCCCCCGAGGGAGAGTACCGCCTCGACGACGCGATCGCCGTCGTCGCCGGCGCCGGGGGGGAGCGGGCGGTGACGCTCTGCCAGCGCTGGCCGGTCAGGAGGGGGCGCCCCTACGCGCGGAAGATGTCGCCCTCGGCGCTGCTCGTCACCGGGCAGCGCGTGATCGATACCCTCTTTCCGCTCGCCAAGGGCGGCACCGTGGTGGTCCCGGGCGGGTTCGGGACGGGCAAGACGATGATCCAGCACGCCCTCGCCAAGTGGTGCGACGCGCAGGTGATCATCTTCATCGGCTGCGGGGAGCGCGGGAACGAGATGACCGACGTGCTCACCGAGTTTCCGAGGCTCGTCGACCCCCGCACCGGCAGGCCGCTCATGGAACGGACGATCATGATCGCCAACACCTCGAACATGCCGGTGGCGGCCCGCGAGGCGTCGATCTACACGGGCATCACGCTCGCCGAGTACTACCGCGACATGGGCTACCACGTCGCGGTGATGGCCGACTCGACCTCGCGGTGGGCCGAGGCCCTGCGGGAGCTCTCGGGTCGGCTCGAGGAGCTCCCCGCGGACGAGGGCTTCCCCTCGTACCTCCCCACCCGCCTCGCCGAGTTCTACGAGCGCGGCGGGATGGTGACCACGCTCGGGGGAGGCGAGGGTTCCGTCACGGTGATCGGCTCCGTCTCGCCGCCCGGCGGAGATTTCTCCGAGCCGGTGACACAGCACTCGAAGCGCTTTGTGCGCGCCCTCTGGGTGCTCGACCGCCAGCTTGCCAACGCCCGCCACTACCCCGCGGTGAGCTGGCTCGACTCCTACAGCGAGTACGTCGACGACCTCGCCCCCTGGTGGGAGGCGCAGGGGTTCCCGCAGTGGAAGGGGCTCCGCACCGAAATCATGGGGCTCCTCCAGCAGGAGAACCGTCTCCAGCAGGTGGTGAAGCTGGTGGGGCCCGACGTCCTGCCGGACTCGCAGCGCATCGTCCTCGAGACCTGCGCCCTGTTCAAGAACTCGTTCCTTCAGCAGGACGCGTTCAGCGAGCTCGACGCGTACTCCCCGATCGAGAAGCAGGTGAAGATGCTCTCCCTCATCCTCGCCTTCTACCGTCTGGGAAACCGGGCGATCCAGAAGGGGGCGACGCTCGTCGCGGTGCGGGGGCTGAAGGTCTACCGGGAGATGATGCGGATGCGGCAGACGGTGCGAAACGACGACCTTGCGGCGCTCGACCGGATGGCGGCGGAGCTCGATCGCTCGATCGCGGAACTGGAGGCGCGCCATGGGCGGCGCTGAGCGGGCGCTGAGCGGGCGGGAGTACCTCGGGGTCGGCGAGATCATGGGGCCGCTCGTGATCGTCAGGGGCGCGGGGGCCGTGGGCTACAACGAGCTCGCCGAGGTGCGCGGCGCCGACGGGCGGGTCCGCCTGGGCCTCATCCTCGAGTCCTCCGACACCCTGGTCGCGATGCAGGTCTTCGAGGGGACGATGGGGCTCACCATCCCCGGAACCCGGGTCCGCTTCTTCGGGCGGCCGCTCGAGATCCCGGTGTCGCGCGAGATGCTCGGGCGGGTCTTCGACGGCATCGGGCGCCCGCGCGACAACGGGCCGGAGCCGATCAGCGAGATCTCGCTCAACGTGAACGGCCTGCCCATCAACCCGACCGCGCGGGAGTACCCCCGGCAGTTCATCCAGACCGGCATCTCCGCGATAGACGGGATGAACACCCTCATCCGCGGCCAGAAGCTCCCGATCTTTTCCGGGAGCGGCCTGCCGCACAACCGCATCGCCGCGCAGATCACCCGCCAGGCGAAGATCCTCGGCGAGGGGGCGCAGTTCTGTGTCGTTTTCGCGGCCATGGGGATCAAGTACGACACGGCCCGCTTCTTCATCGACAGCTTCGAGGAGAGCGGCGTGCTCGAGAACGTGGCGCTTTTCCTCAACCTCGCCGACGACCCCTCCGTGGAGCGCCTCACCACGCCGCGGGCGGCGCTGACGCTCGCCGAGCACCTCGCCTTCACCGTCGGCATGCACGTGCTCGTCGTCCTCACCGACATGTCCAACTACGGCGAGAGCCTGCGCGAGATCGCGACGGCGCGGGGCGACATCCCGAGCCGGAAGGGGTACCCCGGCTACCTGTACAGCGACCTGGCGAGCATCTACGAGCGGGCCGGCATGATCCAGGGGTGCCCCGGCTCGATCACCCAGATCCCGATCCTGACGATGCCGAACGACGACATCACGCACCCGATCCCCGACCTCACCGGTTTCATCACCGAGGGGCAGATCGTCCTCGAGCGGGAGCTCTTCCAGCGCGGGATCTACCCCCCGATCGCCGGCCTCCCCTCGCTCTCGCGCCTCATGAAGGACGGCATCGGCGCGGGGATGACCCGCGAGGACCACGCGCACCTCGCCAGCCAGCTCTTCGAGGCGTACGCCCACGTGAAAGACCTCCGGGCCCTCGCCTCGGTCATCGGCGAGGAGGAGTTGAGCCCGCTCGACACCACCTACCTCAAGTTCGGGAGGGATTTCGAGGAGAAGTTCCTGAGCCAGGGAGAGCACGAGGACCGCTCGATCGGCGAGACGCTCGACCTCGGCTGGCGGGTCCTCTCCGCGCTGCCCCGCGACGAGCTCCACCGGATGACGGACGAGGAGATGGACAGGCATTACCGGGCGTGAGCCCGTAAGGCGGCACCCCATGGCGCGCTCCGCGATCGCCCCGACAAAGTCGAACCTGATCAAGACAAAGACGAGCCTCGCCTTCGCCCGGGAGGGGCACGAGCTCCTCACGAAGAAGCGCGACATCCTCGTCGCCGAGCTCCTCGGACTCATGGCCGCCGCCACGAACGCGCAGCGGATCCTCGACGAGGAGCTCGCCGGGGCCTACGCCGCGCTCGAGGAGGCGATGCTCGCCATCGGGGTGCGGGGCGTCAGGGAGGCATCCTGGGCCGTCGGGATCACCGTCGAGACGCGCATCACCGAGCGGAGGGTGATGGGGGTGAACCTCCCGACCGTGCGGTCGACCCCGCGCGGGGCCCCGCCCTTCTACGCCCACCGGCCGACAAGCTTCTGGCTCGACGAGGCCCAGCGCCGCTTTGCGGTGGTTTTGAAGCGCCTGGACGACCTCGCCGGGATGCGCATTTCGGTCATACGGCTCGCGCGCGAGGTCAAAAAGAGCATCCGGCGCGTGAATGCGCTCGAAAAAATATATATCCCCGATTACTCGGACGTCTTAAAATACATCCTGGACGCCCTCGAGGAGTCCGACCGGGAGGCGTTTTTCATTCTCAAGTTGATCAAGGCGCGCCTCTCTCGCGCGCGGGCCGAATCCGGGGAGGACCGCTGACCCCATGGCGCTCGCCCACGGCATCAGGCGGATCATGGTCAGCATCGGGGGCAACGAGCGGGCCCTCCTCGCCGCGCAGTACGCGGTGGCGCTCGCGCGTCTGCTGGGGGCCGAGCTCATCGCCATCTATGTGGTGGACACAAAGATACTCGGGGACCTGCTCAAGGCGCGCATCTTCATCCGCATGGAGGAGATGGATTACGCGCACGACCTCGAGGAGGACGGGAGGCGGTACCTGAACCACGTGCGGGACCTCGCCGAGGCGAAGGGCGTCGGGATCACCACGGTCCTCGAGAAGGGAGATGTCCACACGCTCGTCACGCAGAGGGCCCGGGAGCTCGAGGCGGACCTGCTGGTCATGGGGGAGCTCGATGCCCCGCGCTCGCGCAGGGACTGCTACTTCGACGAGGGGGAGCGTATCTTCCGCGAGGCGCGGTGCCCGGTCCTGGTCGTCAAGGGCGACGAGAAGATCCGGGAGCTGTACGACGGCATCGAATAGATGGATCGTAACTGCTCAGGAGCCGGAATTCAGAAGTCAGGAGCCAGGACTTGGAATGAGGGCGCCGGCGGCGATATTTCCGGAAGCGTATTCGCGATCCATTCTGGATTTCGGCTCCTGACTTCTGACTACCCGAGTGGTCACGAGGGATATCCCTCACTACTATAGAAAGGCACATCCATGCTTCTGACCCAACTGCTCACCCCGCGGCTGATACAGATCGGGCTCCGCAACCGCGACAAGCGCGGCATCGTCGAGGAGCTCGTGGGGATACTCGTCGCGGCGGGGAAGGTCGCCGACAAAAACCTGCTCGTGGACGCGACGATGGCGCGCGAGGCGGAGGGCAGCACCGGGCTGGAGCGGGGGATCGCGGTGCCCCACTGCAAGACCGACGCGGTGCGCGAGCTCACCTGCTCGCTCGCCGTCTCTCCGGAGGGGATCGACTTCGACGCCATGGACGGCAAGCCGTCCCACATCTTCTTCTTCCTCGCCGCGCCAACCGGCATGTCGGGCCCCCACGTGAAGGCGCTCGCCAACATCGCCAAGCTGTCCGAGAGCGGCGAGTTCCTGGAGAATCTCCGCGCCGCCCCGACCCCGGAGGAGGCGTTCCGTCTCATCTCCGAGGAGGAGACGCGCGCCGATTGAGCGGCGGAGATATACGCTTCGACGCCTGGACGCAGATGAACGCGGATCATCAGGATGAACGCAGATAAGACTACGGCGTGAAGATATAAAGGGAAACGGCATTCGGGACGCAGATGAACGCAGAGCACGCAGATCAAACTACGGTTGAAAGTTCAAGGCCCAAAGCAAAAAGCAATAGTGAACCTTTGGTTTTGAACCTCTGACCTGGGGCTGTTCCCCCATCTGCGTTCATCTGCGAAATCTGCGTCCGATTTCAGTATCCAGCCGCTTTTGTCCCCCTTTTGTATCCTGTCTATCCTGACAATCCGCGTTCATCCGCGTGCCGCGCTACATTAGGATAACCGCCATGGCCGCATCGCGTTTTCACGCCTCTGAAGCCCTCGCGCGCCCGTGGCTCATCCTGCTCCTCATCGCGGTCCTCTCCGCGGCGGGGATCGCCTGGTGGCACCGCGGCGACACCCTCCCCCCCCTGAAGGACGAGGCGGAGCGCCTCCGCGCGGGCCTCCGCTGGCAGGCGATCCTCGCGGCGCCGATCCGGGAGCGTCCCCGCCTCCTCGCCGCCCGCCTCGCGTCCGATCCGCCCCCGCTCCTTTTCGCCGCCACCGTCCCGATCCGCGCGTGCGGCGTCGCGCCGGGCCCGGCGGGCGGCATCGTGAATGCCGCCTGCATCGCGCTCCTCCTCGTCTCGGTGTTCGGCATCGGGAGCATCCTCTACGGCGAGGGGACGGGCGTCGCCGCCGCCGCGATCGCCGTCTCATATCCGCTCGCCCTCTGCCTCCCGAGATACCAACTGCCCGGGACGGCGGAAGCGGCGCTCGCCGCCGCCGCCGTCTATGCGGCGCTGCGCGCCGAGCGCTCGCGCCGGGTTTCGTGGCATCTCGCCCTCGGGCTGGCCTTCGGCCTGGGCATGCTCGCCTCCGCCTCGTTCCCGCTCTTCGCCGCGCCACCCGTCGCGTGCGTCTTCTTCGCGCCCCGCCGCACGCTCCGCTACCGCGGCTCCCGCGCCCGAAGGTCCGGACTGTTCGCGGCGGCCGCGGGCGTCGCCGCCCTTGCGGCCGCGCCCTGGTACGCGCTCCATGCGGGATCGTGGCGCCTGCTCCTCCCTCGGCTCTCTCCCGGGGGCCTCCTCCGGTATCCGTGCGCCCTCCTCGATTCGGCGCTCTTCCTTCCGATGACGGCGCTCTTCCTCGCGGGCCTCGTCTCCGCCCTCGCCCGGCGCCGGGCGGACCCCGCGCTCATCGCCTGGTTCTTCATCCCGCTCCTCGCGCTCGGGCTCTCCGGCGCCGGCGATCCGAGGATCTTCGCCCCGGCGCTTCCGGCCGCGGCGCTCATCACCGCCGCGGGCATCGCGATGCTGTCGCGCCCCGCGGCGCGGGCGGGCCTGGTCGCTGCCGCCGCCCTTGCGGCGGCGTTCAACACCGTCACCCTCACGTTCCCCCTCACGCGGAAGCCGATCGACATTTCCCTCCCGCTCGGGACGCGCGACTTCAGGGCTCTCGTCATCCGCAGCGTGATCCCCCGCGGGGAGATGGGGCCCCCCCGAAGGGAGAACTGGCGTCTCGACGAGATCATGCGCGACCTCGCAGGCCGGGCGGGAGCGGGGCAGGTCTCGCTCGGCTGGTTCATCGCCCCCCACCCCCGCTTCAACCGCGCGGCGATCCTCCACTGCATCGAGGCGGGCGGGTACCCGGTGGTCTGGGCGCACCCGCGTCACGCGGATTTCATCCTCACGCGCATCCTCACCGGGGGCCAGCGGGAGCAGCTCCTGCGGTTCATCACGCCGTGGCTCCACCTCGAGAAGCTCAACGCCTATCCCCTCCCCGACGGCTCCGTGGCGGAGCTCCACCGCGCATGGCTCAC
This sequence comes from Chlamydiota bacterium, assembly GCA_037133055.1. Lineage (GTDB taxonomy): Bacteria > Auribacterota > Tritonobacteria > UBA1439 > UBA1439 > UBA1439. The sequence goes on along the minus strand of JBAXOY010000073.1, from coordinate 1,659 downwards.
GCGGCGGCGGCGGTATGACGCCCGGGATCTTCCAGCCGAAACGGGGGACGCCGGAGTCCCCGACGAAACGGCCTCGTGCGGATGGGCGCGCCACGCGGACCGGGACGCATCGCCGCCCGGGGCGCTCGTGAAAGGGCCCGGCCATCCCCTCGAACCGGGGGCCTACCGCCTGACCGCCCGGATGCGGTGCGCCCGCGCGAAGGCCGGCGTTCCCCTCGCCCGGATCGCGGCGCTCGCCGGCAAGGACGCCGTCACCCTCGCGTCGCGCGAGCTGTCGCTCCCGGGCGGCGGGGATTCCGGCGGCTACCGCGCGGTAGACCTCGATTTCGACACGCCGGGTCGGGAGCCGCTCTACCTGAGGATCATCCACACCGGCGCGGCGGACCTCTGGGTCGATTCCCTCTCCATCGAGCCGCGGATGGATCAGGCCGCGGACACGGGGCGCAGCCGCCGTTGACGATGCCGCGCGCATCGGCTATACTGGTGTGGATGATCCGGGAACAGCCGATTCCAGGAAGACCGAAACGGGAGGACCAATGGCGGCCAAGGGCAGCGCGTTCCAGAAAATGCACCTCGACGAAATCGCGGAACGGGCGCGGCTTTTCCAGAGCCTCGCGCGCACGAAGGAATACGCGAAGAAACGCATCCTCCAGAACCTTCGCTGGGAGTTCGAGTCATCCTCCTCCGCGGCGATCGAGAAGAAGGTCGATGAAATCGTCAACTATGTCTACCGCGTGTAGCGTGCGTGCCTGCCCGCCATCGCTCTCGCTCAGGCGGGGCGGGCGGTGCCGAACGGCCATCCTCTCGCTGGCGCTCGCCGCGCTCGCGTTCCCGTGGGCGGGGCTCCCCCCGCGCGCCGCGGATGCGGGCGAAAAAACCAATTACTCCTGCAAGGCGGAACCCTGGTCAGGGGACGACGTTCGATTCGTCACCGATATGCTCCTCAAATGGCGGCCCGATTACAAGAAGCTCTCCGCCGGCGAGTTCAGGGTTTACGTGCGGGACGTCCTCCTCGGCCTCCAGCCGCCCGGTGAACGCTACGCGATACAAACCGGCAAGAGGGGCTCGATTCTCTTCGAGAGAAAGGACAACGACGTCCGCTGCACCATCGAGAAGCCGTGATGCCCGGCTCCGGCGGAAATCGCCGTGAAACGCGTCGGCCCGCCCCCCGTCACCTAATGCGCATTGACCTGCACGTCCATACGAACGCCTCCGACGGCCTCTTCGCTCCGGCCGAACTCGTGCGCAAGGCGCGGGAGGCCGGGCTCTCGGCGCTGGGGATCGCCGACCACGACACGGTGAACGGCATCGGCGAGGCGCTCGAGGCCGCGGCCGCCGAGGGGATCCTCGACGGCTTCGTCGAGCTGGCGGAACAACAGGTCAGCGCAGACCTGCCCGATGAGTTCGCCTTCGGACTCTGCCGGTACGGCGTCGATGTTGTCGGGTGACAAGACGCCCATGGACGACCGCACCTGTGAGCAGAAGCCGTGGATGGTGCTGATCGTCGCGGTGTCGAAGTCTCGGATGGCCCGTCGGAGCCGATCGTGGCGCTCGTCGAGCTCGGCGGGGGTGCCGCGGCCGATCACCTCGAGCAGCGGATCGTCGACCGATCCGCCATCAGCACCGGCAATCAGCCCAGCGATGTGATCGGCGGCTTCG
>JBAXOY010000072.1:0-16278 GCA_037133055.1 Chlamydiota bacterium | reverse complement strand
CATGAACGAGGGGCCCGGCAGTACGGCGTTCAGTTTCGGCCCCTACAAGGTGGACGAGCCGGTGTACATCGACCAGCCGCCGCACCTGCTCATCACCGAGGTCGCCCTCGGCACGCACCGGTATCCCGAGACCCACGACTGGGTCGAGCTCTACCTGCCCCCCGATGCGGCGTCTCTTGACCTGAGCCAGCTGTACGTCACGGATTTCGAACAAGTCTCGCGGGCCGCGACGGGGACCGTGACGCTGATGCCAGGCGACGTGGCGATCCTGCACAACGCCGACGGTTTCACAGAGAACAACGGGACGGGAAAGGGATCGAACGGATGGTGGGACATATTCGGGCAGTTCAGCGGCAGCCAAACATGGAACTCGTACAATGACGAGCTTGCCATCGCCACACAGAACACCCTCGCGCCCTCACAGACAGGCATCATCGACGCAGTGGTCTGGGCCAATGACGACGGGTCCATGTATCCCGAACAGGCGGCGGCCGGGAACTATCTCATCAACCTTTTCCAATGGGGCGACCCGGTCGCGGGGAGCGGCCTTTTCACGACAGTCAACGAGGGGCCGGCGATCGGTCCGATCAAGAGCGGCTACGCGCAACGCGTCACCACGGCGGATACCGACAGCGTCGGCGACTGGATTATCAAGCCATCCCACTCACAGGGAACGCCCCCCCCGTCGTCGCCCCCGCTCCCGACGCCTCCCCCGACCCCCGTTCCGCCCAAAATTGTCCAGGTCGCGGCGAGCCCTTCCGGCGCGTCATCAGGGGACCCGTTCAACGTGAGCGTGTCGATACGGCCGATCCTGGACAGGCCGTTCGACGCCTATGCAGTGATCCTTGGCCCAGGGGTCGTCTACTCGATCAGGTTCGGGAACTCGCTCGCCCCCGGGGTGAACCCCATCGCGCGCGGGGTTTTCTTCCTGCCCGCGGGCTATGTCGGGACGCTGCTCGATATGATGATCCCGCCGGGGGTCCCGGGCGATTACCAGGCCATCGTCGGGCTCGTGGACTCCGGCGCGAAGGTGACCGGTGTGGAGAGCGCGTTCGCCTGGGATGTGGCGTACTTCTCGGTGAAGTAGGAAAAGCAGGGTCAGACTTTTACTATACACTGATCGGTCGCCGGCATCAGTCGTAGTGAAGTTCCCGTATACCCATACCCTACCCGCGATATTTCCAGTGTTGTAGCAACCGCCTGACCGCCTCCCGTCAAGATTCTTCGGACCGCGAACAAAAAAAATTGACCGCACCCGTCGGCACTATGCTCCGGGCGCAGGGGATTCGGGCGCCCCGGCACACGGAGATTTGCGTAGAATAACAAGTTCGGCCTGGAATTTTATGATGGAATTTTATGATTGAGGACCTCATTGCCTGCGCAGTATACTGTGTATGAAGGGCACTGCGCGGCTCTCTATTGACGTTATCAAGGCCGGTTTGAAGCAGCTCATTGCCGGAGTCGGAGATTCCCTCTCTTCCAGTGATCAACCCTGAACGATACGCCGACTGTGTCCTCAAATGTCTTAATGAAGAAGGTCCTTATCCTCTACGGGTTCGAGCACTCGGGGCACCACGCCGCGGCGCTCGCACTCCGCGAGGCGTTCATCCAGAATGACCCGGGCCTCTCGGTCGACCTGCTGAACTTGTTCGTGTATTCCAGCCGGCTTATCGAGAAGATCGCCACCGGGATCTTCTACCGGATCGTGAAGAGCACCCCCTCGGTGTGGGACGGTATCTACCGGAACCCTCGAAGCGAACCGCGGTTCGACAGGTTCAGGAGGGTCGTGCGGACCTTCGCGCTGCGCGGTGTGGGGGACGCACTCAGGGAATATGAGCCCGACGCCGTGGTGTGCACGCAGTCGTTCCCGTGCGGGATGATGCACGACTACAAGAATCGGCTCCGTTCCGATATCCCGCTCTACGGGGTGCTCACGGACTTTTTTGCGCCCCCGTACTGGATCTATCCCCGCGTGGACCGCTACTTCGTAGCCTGCGCCGCGGCAAGGGATAAACTCTCCCGGCAGGGGATCGATGCAGCCGCGATCACGGAATCGGGGATCCCCATCCGCCCGTGCTTCGCCCTGCGGACTTCCCGCCGCGAGGCACGGGCGGCATTCGGCCTTGACCCCGATGCAGCGACCATACTTGTCGTGGGGGGCTGGAGCGGCTGGGGCGATCTCCAGAGGCTCGCGGTGGAGACGGGGGTGCGGGGTGGAGAGTGCAGGGTCGTGGTCGTCACGGGAAGGAATCGGCGGCTCTACGACACCCTTCGCGGGCAGGCGGACATCGAACGTCACCGCATCACGGTCCTGCCCGTCGTCGAAAGGATGGACATCCTCATGCGCGCCGCCGACCTCCTCGTCGGGAAGGCGGGCGGGATGACCTCCTCGGAGGCGCTCGCGACGGGACTGCCGATGGTGCTCGTGGATTCTCTCCCGGGGCAGGAACGGGCCAACGCGACGTACCTGTGCCGGCACGGCGCGGCGGTCCAGGCGCGCGGGGTCGAGGATGCGGGGCAGAGGGCGGTGGAGATTGCGCTGGACGCCGGGCGCCTTCAGGAAATGGGCCACAGGGCGCGCGCGCTGGCGAAGCCGGACGCGGCGTCCGAGATCGCGCGGGGAGTGATCGAGGGGACGAATGCAATCCCCTCGCCGGATGGGAATCGTTGACGCCGGGACGCAGATGCACGCAGAGTACAGTGAATTAATCAACGCACACAGAAGGGTCGCATGCTCCTGTACCTTTCCTATACAATAGCCTGGTGGGGCATACGGATATTTCCGCGGCCGTTCTGCGTCTGGTTCAGCAAGCGGGTCGCGGACATCTGCTTCGTCTTCGACACGGCCGCCCGCAGGGCGGTCATCGCGAACCTGGCGCACGTCCTCTCGCACACGGGCCGCGAAACACAGTCGCGCCGGGGAAGGCGGGGGATCGACCGGCTCGCGCGGGAGACGTTCGAGAATTTCGCCGTACACATCATGGACTTTCTGCGCGTGTACCGGGTGCGCGACGACATCGAGTCGGGCCTCCTCCGGATAGAGCATTTCGACCGGTTCGCGAAGGAGTTCGCGCGCGGGCGGGGGCTCATCTCGGTCACGGCACATGTCGGGAACTGGGAGATGGGCGCCGCGGCGACCGCGGGAATGGGCCTTCCTCTCAGCGCCGTCACCCTGAAGCTGCCCGACGGGAGGATCGACAGGTTTTTTACGAAACTGAGGGAATCCGGCCACATACGACCGTTCCCCTCGGGGCGGGCCGCGCTGGGGTGCTTCAAGGTCCTCGCCGGGAAGGAGATGCTCGCGTTCGTCGCGGACCGGGACATCGACGGCAACGGCCTTCGCGTGAAGTTCTTCGGGGAAGAGGTCAGTATTCCCCGCGGGCCGGCGGAAATGGCGGCGCGCACCGGGGCGCCGATCGTGCCGGCGTTCTGTGTGCAGGAGGCGGGAGGGCATTTCAGGCTCGTGGTCGAGAAGCCGATCGATGTGGACGAACGGCTTCCCGTCCAGGAGAAGGTGGAGGCGATCACACGGGCGATGGTCAGGGTGTTCGAGGAATATATCTCGCGCTACCCGGCGCAGTGGTTCGCGTTTTACAAGGTGTGGGGCTGATATTCTCAACACCCCCACCCTGACCCTCCCCATTCAGGAGGGGGAGGGGAGGTCAACAATCCAAGGTTGAAGATTGAAAGTGACATGGGACTGAGACGATGAAGGTGTGCGCACTGATACCCGCCTTCAACGAGGAGGCGCGCGTGACGGCCGTGGTGATCGGCGCGCGCCGCCACCTGCCGAAGGTCATCGTCGTGGACGACGGCTCGGACGACGCGACCGCCGCCGCGGCGGAGAAGGCGGGGGCGGAGGTCATCCGCCACCCCGTCAACCGGGGCAAAGGCGCCGGGCTCAAAACCGGGATGGAGCGGGCCTTCGGGGAGGGGTTTAACGCGGTCCTGATCCTCGATGCGGACGGGCAGCACAAGGCAGACGAGATCCCGCTGTTCATCCGGGCCGCCGAGGAGACCGGCGCCGATATCGTGGTGGGGAGCAGGATGGGAAAGACGGAGGGGATGCCGCTCGTCCGCTATCTGACGAACCGGTTCACCTCCGCCGTGATATCGAAAATGGCCGGCCTGAGGATCCCCGACAGCCAGTGCGGCTACCGGCTCGTCCGGGAGGGGGCATTCCGGAGGATGACGTTTCGCGCCATGCGCTACGACGCCGAATCGGAGATGCTGATCGAGGCGGGCCGCGCGGGCTGCCGGATCATCTCCGTGCCGGTGAGCACGATCTACGGGACGGAGAAGAGCAGGATCAGCCCGTTCAAGGATACAGTGAGATTCTTCAATCTGGTGATGAGGCATCTGCGCCACCCCCACCCCGGCCCTCCCCCTTCGCAGGGGGAGGGGTGATTGGAAGAGGTAGGAACGCCCGGCCCTTGCCGGAGCATTCGGCGTTACGTCCCGACGCCCAGGGCACACTTAAGTGTGCCCTGGGCCTGTGGATAACTTTTGGGGATGGCGGCGGATAATCGCCACGGTGACGGTATGGACGAGAATGAATTTCCCAGCGAGCGGGCGCTGATGGTCGAGCAGCAGCTCCTGCGGCGGGACATCCGCGATCCGAAGACGCTGGAGGCGTTCCACACCGTGCCGCGCCACCGGTTTGTCGGCGTAGCGCTGCGGGACTCCGCCTATGCGGACCATCCCCTGCCCATCGGGGAGGGCCAGACGATCTCCCAGCCCTACATGGTGGCGCTCATGACTCAATGCCTTGAGCTCGAAGCGGATGCGCGCGTCCTCGAAATCGGGACCGGGTGCGGCTACCAGGCGGCGATCCTCAGCCGACTCGCCGCAGAGGTATACACCATCGAGCGGATTGCCGCGCTTTCGAAAAAAGCCGAGGCGCTACTGGGGGAGTTAGGGTATACTAATGTCCGCTTTTTCGTCGGAGACGGCACTCAGGGCCTTCCCGCGACTGCCCCGTATGACGGCATCATCGTGACGGCCGGTTCTCCGAAGATCCCCGCGCCGCTGGTCGAACAGCTCGCCGAGGGCGGCAGGCTGGTTATCCCGGTGGGGGGGCGCTGGTCGCAGGAGCTGCTCGTGGTGCGGAAGGAGAGCGGGAGTATCACGCAGCGCGAGGTCTGCGGGTGCGTGTTCGTGCCGCTTGTCGGGGAGCACGGATGGGCGTGATTCCCGGTCATCCCTGCCGGTTCGTATTCGCCTCGGGACATGGGTTGCGGCATCTGCACTTTGGGATTTGGGATTTCAAAAAGGGGGGACCAATGCGCTGGCTGAGAAAATTATACGACTGGGTGCTGCACTGGGCCGACACGCCGTACGGGACGCCGGCGCTGTTCATCCTCGCGTTCACTGAATCCTCGTTCTTCCCGGTTCCGCCGGACGTGCTTTTGATCGCGCTCGTCTTCGCGAAGCGGAAACGCGCGTTCTACTACGCGACCGTCTGCACGGTGGGGTCGGTGATCGGCGGCATGTTCGGCTATTACCTAGGGCACGAGTTTTTCGGCATCGTGAACCAGATCGTCGCGTTCGTCGTGGGCAAGGGGCTCTGGTACGGCGTTGCGCACGAGGGGGCGCGCGTGATGAACGAAGCGGGCTTCCTCTTCTACGCGTACCCGGCCGGCTCCCCCTTCGCGTCCGACACCTCGGTCTTCCTGCGCGTCAAGGATCTGTACGACCAGAACGCATTCATGGCCGTCTTCACGGCCGCGTTCACTCCGATCCCGTACAAGGTCTTCACGGTCGCTGGGGGGTACTTCGGGATACCGTTCATGACCCTCGTGACCGCCTCGGTCCTCGGACGGGCGGGGAGGTTCTTCCTCGTGGCCATCCTTCTCTGGTGGTTCGGGCCTCCGGTGAAGAGGTTCGTGGAGAAGTATTTCGATATTCTTTCATGCGTGTTTGTGGTACTGATAGTGCTCGGTTTTCTGGCGATGAAATACCTGTTCTAGCCCGGAATCGTCCGGGCACGATCCGGATATATGGCGGGGCGTAGCGCAGCTGGCTAGCGCGCAGCGTTCGGGACGCTGAGGCCGTGGGTTCAAATCCCACCGCCCCGACCATTACTACGGGTCCCGGTTTCCGGCGACAACTCCGATATTTTGGGATTTTGGGTTTGGGATTTGCATGATGATCACCACCTGGCAGATCGTCATACGGATGCTGGTGACCGCGGTGCTCGGCGGACTGGTCGGGCTCGAACGCGAGCGGCACAATCAACCCGCGGGTTTGCGCACGCACATCATCCTTGCCATAGGCTCGACGCTCGCGATGTGCGTCTCCATCAACCTGGCGATGCAGTTCCACCCCCTTGCCCCGAACGGCGACCCGGCTCGCCTGGCGGCCCAGGTCCTCTCGGGGATCGGCTTCCTCGGCGCGGGGGCGATCCTCCGCTACGGCACGAACGTGCGCGGGCTCACGACCGCGGCCTCCCTCTGGACAATCGCCGTCGTCGGCCTCGCCGTGGGGGCCGGACACTACATCCCCGCTATCGCGGCGACCGTCCTCCTCTTCGGCGTGCTCCAGGCCCTCGACCTCCTCGAGAAGAAGTACCTCGGTCACCTCGTGCCGAAGACCATCACGATCAAGGCGAAGGACCGCTACGGCGTCGTGGACGAGGTGAAGGGGATTCTCCAGAACTTCAACACCGAAGTGAAGACGATGAGCTTCGCGAAAGACCTCGAGTCGCACGAGATCGAGATCGAGGCGGTGACGAAGATCCCGGGGGGGGAGAGCGTCGACAAGATATTCTTCGCCCTCTCCTCGATCAAGGACGTCCGGACCGTCGAGGTTCAGTAGTCTGACGGCCTTCCTCGACGGGACCGTGACCCGAAGGGCGCCGACATTTCCCGGGAACCCTTACCCAATGAATGCCCTCCGCGGGAAAGCATTTCCCTCTCACACCTCACCGTCGGCTACAACATCCTCGATGGGACATGGATCGCCCCGCGGATTGAGAAGATTAACGCAGCGCAGATATATGGTATCATCACAACGTACGACACAAGGGGAGGCGCGCGGATGAACAAGAGAGAGGTGCTGTTCAAGGGGGCGCCGCTCACGCTCGTCGGGCGGGCGGTGCGGGTGGGCGACGCGGCGCCGGAGTTCAGGGCCACTTCGAAAGAGCTCAAAGACGTCAGGCTTGCCGATTTCAAGGGGCTGGTGAAGGTGATCACCTCGTTCCCCTCGATCGACACCCCGGTGTGCGATCTCCAGATCAAGGAGTTCAACAAGAGGGCGGCGGCGCTCGGGAAAGGCGTCGTGGTGATCGGGATCAGCAAGGACCTCCCGTTCGCCCAGAAGCGGTTCTGCGAGGCCTATGACATCACCAACGTCCGGGTCGTTTCCGACTACCTGTATTCCTCGTTCGGCATACACTACGGCCTCCTCATCAAGGAGCTGAATCTCCTCGCCCGCGCGGTGCTCATCGTGGACGGGGACGACGTGGTGAGATACCTGCAGGTCGTGACCGAGATCACCACTCCCCCCGACTACGAGGAGGCGCTCCGCGTCCTAGGCGAGGTGCTGAATTCCCCGGCGGGGTCCCCGAAGCCCGGCCCCGCCCCGCGGTGCGTCCCCTGCGAGGGGGGCGCACCCCTGCTCCCGAAGGCGGAGGTCGCGGCCCTGGCGGCGACGCGGCCCGCGTGGAGACTGATCGAAGGGAAACGGCTCATCCGCGAGTTCGAGTTCAAGGATTTCAGCGAGGCAAAATACTTTTTCGACCTCATCGCCTCGCTGGCGGAAGAGCAGGGGCACCATCCCGCGGTGACCCTGATCTGGCGCAAGGTGAAAATCACCATCACGACGCACGCCGCGGGCGGCCTCACCCGGAACGATTTCGTCATGGCCGGCATCATCGACGGGCTGGAGGAATGATCGAGAGACCCCGGTGAGCACCAACAGGAAGATCGCACACGCGTCGCTCATCCTGATCGCGGCGAGCGCGGGCTGCCACGCGCTGGGGCTCGTCAAGGAAATCATGGTCGCCGGGTGCTTCGGCATCACGCGGGCGATGGACGCGTTTTACGCGGCGCTCGCGATCCCCTCCCTGATCAACAATGTGCTCCTCTCGACCTTCGGGGCCGTCTTCATCCCCGTCTACGTCCGGCACTCCCTCGCGGACGGGGCCGAGGCGAACCGGATCGCCTCGGCGGCCCTCCGTCGCCTCGGGTTCATCCTCGCCCTCGCCGCGTCCGCGCTCTTCATCGGGGCCCCGGCCGTCATCGGGTGCGGCTTCCGGGGGCTCTCGCCCGAAGGCGTCGCCCTGGCGGTCCGCATTCTCAGGATCGCCGCCTTCACCATGGTCCTGAGCGGCATGGCGGGGGCGCTGTCGGGAATCCTGAACGCGCACGGGCATTTCCTCTGGCCGGCGCTTTCGCCCCTGTGCATCACCCTCGTGACCATCGCCTTTATCGCCCTGGACGCGCGGACGCGGGGAGTGATGACCCTTGCGTGGGGCCTGTGCGCGGGGCTTGTCGCGCAGTGCGCCGTGCTCCTCATCGCCGCGAGACGGGAGGGCTTTCGACCCGGATTGGCCGGGGCGCGCGGGCATCCCGCCCTGCGGGAAATGACGTCGGGGGCGCTGCTGTTCGTCATCGGCATCACGGCCGCGCAGATTAACATTTTCGTCGACAGCGTCATGGCATCGTACCTTATGCCCGGGAGCCTCGCGGCGCTCTCCTACGCGGCGAAGCTCGTGATGGTCCCCATCGCCATCTTTACCGCCTCGCTCGCCACCGCGGTGTTCCCCTTTTTCTCGATGCAGGCCGCCGGGGACAGGATCGGGGAGATGAAGGATTCCCTCGCGAAGAGTATCCGGATGGCGGGCTTCATCTTCCTGCCGATGACCGCGGCGCTCGTCATCCTCGCCCGGCCGCTCATCGGACTTCTCTTCCAGCGCGGGGCGTTCGACCGGGGCGCCACAGACCTGACCTCGGCCATATTCGCCTGCTACGCGCTCCAGCTTTTCTTCTACACGGTCTGTATCATCCTCGTCCGGGCGCACCTCGCCTTTCGCGACATGGGGATCCTCATCAGGGTCGCGTTCGCGGGAGTGGGAATGAACATAGCCCTGAACCTCCTTTTCATCCTCCTGATCCACCCTCCGGCGGCCGGGATCGCCCTTTCGACCTCGCTCGTGCAGGTCATCGCGATGGGCATGTTCTACCGGCCCCTGGCGCGGCGGATCGGCTCGCTGGGCGGCCGAGGGATCATCCCGGGGCTGCTGTGGATCTCGCTCTGCACGGCGGCGATGGCGGGCGGGATGTGCCTCGTCATGGCGGCCTGCCGCGCGTCCGCCTGCGGGCCGGCGGCGCGCATGGCCGCCGCGGTGTGCGCGGGGATCAGCATATTCACCGGGGCGGCGCGGGCGCTCGGCGTCGAGGAACTCGGCTGTGTTTCGCGCCTTATCCGGAACTGGCGGACGGAGGTCGCCTGAAATGGCCGCGGCGAGCATCGATCCCGGTATCGTCTACCTGCTGCGGACAGACGCCTCCGCATACAGCGGGGAAGCGCCGTACCACCCGTCTGCGCGCTACCCGGAATACCCGTTCCGAGCCATGTCCGGATCCGAAAACAGGGACTACGGTCGCGTGAGAGATCTTCTCGCGAACTACGGACTGGACGGGGGGCGTTTCGGGACTCCCCTGTGGAACCCGCTCGGCGGCATCATCAGACCCGGGAACACCGTGCTGATCAAGCCGAACATGGTGATGCATGTCCACGAGCGGGGCCTCGATATCGGGAGCGTGATCACGTGGGGGTCCGTCATACGGCCGGTCGTGGACTACGCGTACAGGGCCCTCGGCGGGAACGGCCGCATCATCATCGCCGACGCGCCGCTCCAGGCGTGTGACTTCGGAAAAATCACCGAGCTCAACGGCTGCGCGGCGATCGCGGAGTTCTACGGGCGCGAGGCCGGCTTCGCGCTGGAACTCCTCGACCTCCGGAGCGCGATGGCTTTGAAAGATGCGCACGGGGCGGTCCGCGGGCTCAGAACACTGAACAACGACCCGGGTCGCACCGTCGCCGTGGACCTCGGGGGGCGAAGCTGTCTCGCCGGGGACGAGGCGCGCTACCGTGTGACGAACTACAGCCCCCGGGTGATGCGGCGTTATCACGGCGACGGCAGGCACCGGTACCTCATCCCGCGGGGCGTGCTCGAAGCGGACGTGATCATTAACATGCCGAAGCCGAAGGCCCACCGGAAAGCCGGCGTTTCGATCGCGATGAAAAACATGGTGGGCGCCGCCGGCGAAAAGGCCTGCCTGCCCCATCACCGGCTCGGGTCAAGGGCGGAGGGCGGGGACGAGTACCTGCGCCGGAGCGCGCTTAAACGATGGGCCACGCGTCTCCAGGAGCTCATGGACGAGGCGGGGATACGGGGACGGCGGGCCCCGCTGCGCGCGCTCCGGCCCGTGCTGCAGGCCGTAAATGGGCTGATCCGCCGTTCCCGGAAAGACCCGTATCGGGAGGGGAGCTGGTGGGGGAACGAGACGATCGGGGCGATGATCTGCGACCTGAACGCAATCATAACGTTCTCGGACCTGCGCGGCGAGATGCGGGACTCCCCGCAGCGGACGCAGCTCGTCATCGCGGACGGGATCATCGCGGGCGAGGGAGAGGGGCCGCTGGGGCCCGACCCGGTCCACTCCGGCTTCCTGGCGATAGGCCTCAATGCCCCCGCGGTCGATTCGGCGGTGGCGAAGATCATGGGGTTCGACCCGGGGAAGATACCGCATATCAGGGACGCGTTTTCGCTCGCGATCGCTCCGTCCGGCATCCGACGCCCGGGAGACATCTCCCTCCGGTCGAATCACCCGCCGTGGTCAGGCGTCCGCGTCTCGGAAATCCCCCGATCCGAGACGCTTCTTTTCAGGCCACCGGCGAGCTGGGCCGGCCACATCGAGCTTGAAGTATGAACGGGAGAAACACGGTTGTCGCCCTCTATTACGCGCTCTCCGACATGAAGAACGGGCGGGGAAGGATCCGTGCGTACCGGCATCTCTCTCGCGCGCAGTGGGCTTCCCCCGCGGAGATCACGGAGCGCCAGGGGGATCGGCTGCGGCTGCTCCTCTCCCGCGCGGTCTCGCGTGTCCCGTACTACCGCGAAACCGCGCGGGAGAATGGCCTGATGCCGGACGCGGCGGAGATCCGGGACGAATTAAAAAAATTCCCGCTCCTCACGAAGGAGATACTCAGGACGCGATCGGATGATCTCCTCGATCCCGACCCCGCCCCCGGCTGGTACCCCACTACCTCAGGGGGCTCGACCGGGGAGCCGGTGCGCTTCGTCCAGGACGCCGTCTACGAGGATTGGGACTGGGCCGTCACCGCGCTCATGTACGGGTGGGCCGAAAGGCGTTTCGGAGAGCCGCTGGTCAAGCTCTGGGGCTCGGAGAAGGATATCGCGGGCGCGGAGGGAGACCGGGTGAGCAGGAGGATTGCCCGCATCGAGAGTGTGAGTCTCCTCAACAGCTTCCTGATGTCCGACGAGCGGATGCGCGCCTACGCGGGCGCGATCAACCGGCTCAAGCCCGTTCTGATCGAGGCCTACGCCCAGTCGATCGCGGAGTTCGCGCGATATATCGCGCGCGAGAAGATGGAAATCCATTCCCCGCGCGGCATCATCTCGACGGCGGGCGTCCTCCTGCCGGGACAGAGGGAAACGGTCGAATCGATGTTCCGATGCCGGGTCTTCAACCGGTACGGCTCGCGCGAGGCCGGCAACATCGCCTGCGAATGCGGCGCGCACCGGGGGCTGCATGTCGATGCGCTCGGGAAATATGTCGAGATCCTGGACGACCGGGGAGAGGAGTGCGCCCCGGGGGAGGCGGGCCGGGTGGTCGTGACGGTCCTCACCAATTTCACGATGCCGCTCATCCGGTACGAGATAGGAGACCTCGCCGTGAAGGCGGCCGGCGCATGTCCGTGCGGGAGGGGGCTCCCGCTGCTCGAACGGGTCTCCGGCAGGGTCGTGGACCTGTTCAGGAATGCCGCGGGAACGCGGGTGGACGGGGAGTACTTCACGCATCTCTTCTACGGCCTCGAGTGCGTCGAGCGGTTCCAGGTGATCCAGCGCGCGATCGACAGGATCGAGATCAGGGTCGTCCTCCGGGGCGGGGGGGGACGGGCCGCATGGGAACAGGCATTCCCTTCGCTGGCCGTCGGGATCAGGCGCGTGATGGGGGAGGGGTGCGTGGTCCGCTGCGAGATCGTGGACAGGATCGAGCCCTCGAAAAGCGGGAAGCACCGGTATACGATCTGCGAACTGCCGGACGCGGATTAAAATGGGATTCACCACGAAGGACGCGGAGAAATGGGACGCAGATCGCCGCAGATGAACGCAGATTTACACTGTTACCTGAACCCTGATGCAAGGAATGAAATGGGCGACAGCCCCCGCGTCTGCATGATATGCGCCAATTTCCGCCCCGCCGTCGGGGGCGCCGAGAAGCAGGCGGAGGCGCTCGCCCGCGCGCTTTTGGCGGAGGGCGGCGAGGCGTTCGTGCTCACCCAGCGCGTGGAGGGACTCCCGCTCCGGGAAGTCATGGACGGCCTTGCGGTGTGCCGCGAGATTTATGCGCCGGCGCGGAGATGGCGTTACGGGATCGGCTATCTCGCGAGCACGGCGCGGTTTCTCCTTCGCGAGCGGAGGCGTTATGAGATCATCCACTGCCACGGCATGTATATCCACACCGCGGCGGCGGTGCTGGCCGCAAAGGCCCTGAACAAGCGGGTCGTCGTGAAGATCGCCTGTGGCGGCGCGTTCGGCGACATCGCGGGGATGCGGCGTTTGAAGGGAGCCCGAGTTTTGCTCGCGATCTCGACGCGCGCGGACAGGTTCGTGGCCGTGAGCCGCGAGACGGGGGACGAGCTTCGCGCCATCGGGGTGCGCGAGGCGCTGATCGCCGCGATCCCCAATTTTGTGGACACGGGCGCGTTCCGCCCCGCACGCGCCGCGGAGAAGGCCGCGCTCAGGCGGGCGCTCGGCCTCCCGCCCTCCGGCGCGATTGTCGCCTCCGTCGGGCGCCTTTCGCCCCAGAAAGAGCTCGCCTGCCTGCTCGACGCGTGGGCGCGCCTCGGGGACGACCGCGGGGCCGCGCTCGTGGTCGTCGGCGACGGGGCCTCCCGCGCGGAGCTGGAATGTATGGCCGGGGAGCTCGGGATCGCGGCGCGCGTACGGTTCCTCGGCCCGCGGCGCGACGTAGCCGGGATCCTCCGCGCGTGCGACTCGTTCGTGCTCCACTCCCTCTCCGAGGGGATGCCGAACGCGCTCCTCGAAGCGATGGCGTGCGGGCTCCCCTGCGCGGCGGCGAACGTGGGGGGGGTGAAGGACCTCGTGCGCGACGGAGAAAACGGGCTTCTGGTCGAGCCGTCAAACCCGGAGGCGCTGGCGGAGGCGCTCAAGGCGATCCTCGATGACGGGGAAAGGGCCGGGCGGATGGGCGCGGCGGCGCGCGAGACGGTCGAGCGACAGTGCGCGGCGAACCGGATCGTGATCCGGTATCTGGAGCTGTACCGGGGGCTGCGCTGAGCGTCCGCAGTGTAATCTTCCGGCAGGATTTGGTATAAGGGGCACATGCGCTACGCGATCTTCGGAGACATCCACGGCAACACCGAGGCGCTCGAGGCGGTCTTCCTCGACATGGAAAAGGCCCGCGCCGACATCCGGATCTGTCTCGGCGACATCGTGGGATACGGCGCCGAGCCGGCCTCCTGCATCCGGCGGATCCGGTCACTCGGAATCGAGGTGGTCCAGGGGAACCACGACTCCGCGGCGATAGGCGAGACCCCGCTCGAGTATTTCAACCCCTTCGCAAAGAAGGCGATCGAATGGACGGCGGGAAGACTGGACGCGGGCGAGGCGGCGTGGCTGAAGGGACTCCCCCTGATCCGCGAGTATGACGGTTTCACGATCGTGCACTCGTCGCTCTCGTGCCCGAGGGAGTGGGGCTATATCCTCGACTACGCCGCGGCGCGGCGCTGCCTCGATCTCCTCCCGTCGCGCGCCTGTTTCATCGGGCACTCGCATGTACCGATCGCATTCAGGGGGGAAAACGGCGCGCTCACCATTCACCGGTCGGAGACGACGACGCTCGATCCGAAAGCCCGTTATATCGTCAATGTCGGCAGCGTGGGCCAGCCGCGGGACGGAGACGCCCGCGCGAGCTACGGGGTGTACGACACGGCACGCCGTCAGGTCGAAATCCGCCGCGTGGAGTACGATATCCGGAGCGCCCAGGACAAGATCATCGCCGCGGGGCTGCCGGAGTTTCTCGCGGTGCGCCTGGAGGCGGGGCGTTGACATGGCTCGGCCCTATGCGATCTGTGCGGTTCTGTGGGCGGTCCTGATGTTCATCGGCGCCACCGCGAAGTCCCAGCCCTCCGTGTGTCTGCTGTTCCCCCAGGAGGACAAGGTCATCCACTTCGTCGAGTACGCGATATTCGCCTTTCTCCTGTACCGGATGTTCATCCATTCATCGAAGACCCGGGTCATCACCATGGCGGCCGCCTACACGGCGATTGTCGCGGTCGCGTACGGAGGCGCGCTCGAGCTCTATCAGGCGTTCCTGCCATACCGCGAATGCAGCGCCCTCGATTTTATGGCGAACTGCGCCGGCGTGGCGTTCACGCTGGGGCTCTGCTGGAGACCCCGGGGATAGGAGCCTGCCGGGGGCCGCGTCCTCCCGGCGGGACCACCCCTGACCGGGCATGCGCCCGGGAGGCATCGTCGTGGACAGGCACAACGCGAAGCGCGAGATCGAACGCCTCCGGCGCGAGATCGAGCACCACAACTGGCGCTACTACGTCCTCGACGACCCGGAAATCTCCGACGCGCGGTACGACGCCCTCATGCGCGGGCTCGCCGCGTTAGAGGACCGGTTCCCGGGTCTTCGCGCCCCCGATTCCCCCACGCAGCGCGTGGGTGCCGCCCCGTGCGAGGAGTTCGCGCAGGTGAGGCACGGCCTCCCGATGCTCAGCCTCGGCAACGCCGTGGACGAGGACGAGGCGCGGGAATTCGACCGGAAGGTCAAGCGATTCCTCGGCACGCCGGAGGGCGCGAACATCGAGTACGTCGCGGAACCCAAGTTCGACGGACTGAGCGTCGAACTCGTGTACGAGAAGGGGGCGCTCGTCAGGGGTTCGACGCGGGGCGACGGCATAACGGGCGAGGACGTGACCGCCAACCTCAGGACGGTTCCCAGCGTTCCGCTCAGACTCAGGGGGAAGGCGGGGGATATCCCGCAGCGCCTCGAGGTGCGCGGCGAGGTCTACATCGACCTCGGGGATTTCGAGAAGCTTAACCGGGAGCGGGAGAAGAGCGGCGAGCCGCTCTTCGCGAACCCGCGGAACGCCGCCGCCGGATCGCTGCGCCAGCTCGACCCGTCCGTGACGGCGGGGCGGCCGATGAAGGTATTCCTCTACGCCCCGGGGCGCATCGAGGGGTGGAGCTTCGGGAGCCAGTGGGAGTTCCTGCGCCAACTCCCGGAATGGGGACTCCGGGTCGACGGTCACATCAGAAAATGCGCGGGCATCGATGAGGCGATCGCCTTTCACCGGGAGATGGAGTCGGGCAGGGACGGCCTCCCCTACGAGATCGACGGGGTGGTGATAAAGGTGAACAGCTACGCGCTCCAGCGGGACCTGGGCGAGGTCAGCCGCAGCCCGCGCTGGGCGCTCGCGTACAAGTTCCCGCCGCGGCAGGAGACGACAAGGGTCATCGATATCATCGCCCAGGTAGGCAGGACGGGGGCGCTGACCCCGGTGGCGGTCATGGATCCGGTGCGGGTCGGCGGCGTCGAGGTGAAGAGGGCGACCCTCCACAACCAGGACGAGGTGGACCGCAAGGACGTCAGGGTCGGCGACACGGTGCTGATCCAGCGCGCCGGCGACGTCATCCCCGAGGTCGTGAAGGTCATCGCGGGGAAGCGCCCCCCCGGGACGAAGCCCTACCGGATCCCCTCGAAATGCCCGGTCTGCGGGGCGGTGGTGGAGCGGCTCGAGGGCGAGGCGGTGGCCCGCTGCACCGGCATATCCTGTCCCGCGCAACTCGAGGAGAAGATCTGCCACTTCGCCTCCCGGAGTGCGATGGACATCGACGGCCTCGGGGTGAAGCTGGTGCGCCGGCTCGTCTCGACGGGCAGGGTGAAAAGCGTGGCCGACCTCTATCACCTGACGCGAGACGACCTCCTCTCGCTCGATCGGATGGCGGAGAAGTCCGCCACGAATATCCTCGAGGCGATAGACAGGAGCCTGAGC
>JBAXOY010000071.1:0-16305 GCA_037133055.1 Chlamydiota bacterium | reverse complement strand
CCTCACTCCACAGGAGCCCCTATCTTGAATTTGCATAAAAGAGTTTACGTCACCGGGCTACGCCCCCCCCTTGACACCCCCTCATTTTGCCGATAGAATGGCCCTAAGATCTCACTCCCGGAAAGGCATCGCGCACGTGGAACCCCGTCTGTCCCTGACCCAACGCCTGAAGGTCCTGTTCATAGGGGCTGCGCACAGCCCCCACGACCGGGCCATCTTCCACAAGCTCTCCCTCATCGCCTTCTTCGCCTGGGTGGGGCTCGGGGCCGACGGCCTCTCCTCCTCCTGCTACGGCCCGCAGGAGGCGTTCCTCGCGCTCGGCGGCCGCTCCCTCCTCGCCATCTTCGTGGCCCTCGCGTCCGCCGTGACGGTCTTCATCATCAGCGCCTCCTACTCCCAGATCATCGAGCTCTTCCCCACGGGCGGCGGCGGCTACTTCGTCGCGAGCAAGCTCCTCTCGCCCGCCGCCGGAATGGTCTCCGGCTGCGCGCTCCTTGTGGACTACGCGCTCACCATCACCCTCTCCATCGCGAGCGGCGCCGACGCCATCTTCAGCTTCCTCCCCGCTTCCTGGTACCCGCTGCGGCTGATCTTCGCGACGGCGGGCGTCGTCTTCCTCACCGTGTTGAACCTCCGCGGCGTCAAGGAGGCCGTTCTCCCGCTCGTCCCGATCTTCCTCGTTTTCGTCGTCACGCACGCCTTCGCCGTCCTCTGGTCCCTCGCGGCGAACTGCGCCGCGATCCCCGCGCTCGCGCACCGGACGGGGGCCGAGGTCGGCGGCGCGATGAGCGAGCTCGGGCTCGCCGGGATGCTCCTCCTGATGCTCCGCGCCTACAGCATGGGGGCGGGGACCTACACCGGCATCGAGGCGGTCTCCAACGGCCTCCCCATCCTCCGCGAGCCGAAGGTCCAGACGGGGAAGCGCACGATGCGCTACATGGCAGTCTCGCTCGCATTCATGGTCTTCGGCCTCATGGCCGCCTACATCCTCTACGCGGTACGGTACGAGCCCGGCAAGACGCTGAACGCGGTCCTCTTCGACCGCATCACGGCCGGCTGGGGCACGACCGGCTACGTCTTCGTCCTGGTGACGCTCGTCTCGGAGGCGGCGATCCTCTTCGTCGCGGCGCAGACCGGCTTCCTCGACGGCCCGCGGGTCCTCGCGAACATGGCGCTCGACCGCTGGGTCCCGACGCGCTTCGCCATGCTCAGCGACCGCTTTGTGTCGCAGAACGGCATCCTGCTCATGGGGGGCGCGGGGCTCGTGCTGATGCTCCTCACCCGCGGCTCCGTGCAGTTCCTCGTCGTGCTCTACAGCATCAACGTCTTCATCACCTTCGTCCTCTCGCAGCTCGGGATGGTCCGCCACTGGTGGGGCGCGCGGGGAAAGGAAAAGGGCTGGAAGGGCAAGCTCCTCCTCAACGGCACGGGGCTCGTCCTCTGCGTCTCCATCCTGGTCTCGGTCACCGTGGTCAAGTTCGACCAGGGGGGCTGGATCACCCTTCTCGTCACCGGGACGCTGGTCACCGCGGTCGCCCTCATCAAGCGCCACTATCTGAACACCGCGAAGCTTCTCCGCTCGCTCGATTCCCTTGTCGTCGCCGCGGGCTGCGAGAGCTTCGATATCATCCCGAAAAAGCACCCGTTGTCCCCGCCGGAGATGGACCGCCAGGCGAGAACGGCGGTCCTCCTCGTGAACGGCTTCAACGGCATGGGCCTCCACACCCTCTACAGCGTCTTCCGCATGTTCGGGGACGCATTCAGGAATTTCGTCTTCGTGCAGGTCGGGATGGTGGACGCGGGGATTTTCAAGGGTCCGGCCGATATCGAGAAGCTCGAGGCGAAGGTGAAGGAGGACCTCGCGCGCTATGTGACCTACGTCAAGGCGCACGGCTACTGGGCCGAGGGCATCCCGTGCCTCGGCACCGATGTCGTGGACGAGGTCGCCCAGCTCGGGCCGAGGCTCCAGGAGCGGTTCCCGCAGTCGGTGTTCTTCGGCGGGAGGCTCGTCTTCCCCCAGGACTCGCTTGTGTCCCGCTGGCTCCACAACTCTGTTATCTTCTCCATGCAGAAGACTTTTTACTACCAGGGGATCCCGTTTTTCGTGGTCCCGATCAAGATGTGACCGGGGAAAGTTCCATGCTCCACAAGCTCGGCGTAAAACACGTCCTCCGACTCGCGCTCCTGGCGCTCCCGTCCGTCTGCATCGTGGACGCGCTCATGATCGAGCCGGAGTGGATCGCGACGCGACGTATCAAAATCCCGGGCAGGAAACCGACGTACCGCATCGCGCACTTCACCGACCTCCACTACCGCGGGGACCGGGCGCTCCTGAAGGGGGTCGTGAAGATGGTGAACCGCCTCGCCCCCGACTTCGCCTGCTTCACGGGGGATATCATCGAGGAGGAGCGCTACCTCTCGGAGGCGCTGGAGATACTGCGGGGCGTCCGCGTCCCCCTCTACGGCGTCCCCGGCAACCACGACTACTGGAGCGGCGCGGCGTTCGAGGAGATCGCGCGCGCGTTCAAGTCGACCGGCGGGGCGTGGCTCGTCGACCGCGAGGTCGCGTACCCCGACGGAAAACTCTCGATCGTCGGGGCGTCGAGCCACCATGCCGATTTCATCGCGCCCGGGGACGGGAGCGGAAAGCGTCTGCTCCTGACGCACTACCCCGCCTTTGCCGACCTGGTGAAGGGGCGAAAATTCAGCCTCATCCTCGCGGGGCACTCGCACGGCGGGCAGCTCCGCATCCCGTTCTGGGGCGCGCCGTTCCTCCCGTGGGGAACCGGGAACTACGACAAGGGTCTCTACCAGACCCCGGCGGGCCCCCTCTACGTCAACCCCGGCATCGGGACCTTCTACGCGCCGGTCCGCATCTTCTGCCGTCCGGAGATCACCCTGATCGAATTTTGACGAAAGCGAGGTTTGACCAATGTTCCAGGGACTCAGCGCCTGGGCGATCATAGAAGCCGGGGGGCCGACGATGTACGTGCTCCTCGCCTGCTCCGTCCTGTCGGTCTCAGTGATCGTGGAACGGCTCATCTGCTACTGGCTGAACTCGACGGTCACGCGGTCCGCGTTCCTCGCCGCGATAGGCAAGGCGCTCGATCGGGGCGGCCGCGAGGACGCCCTCGCCGTCTGCGCGAAGGTCCGCGCCCCCTTCGCCCGCGTCACCGCCGTCGGCCTCTCGCACGGCGGCAAGGGCGGCAAGGCCGCCGCGGGGGCCATGGAGCGCGAGATCGAGATCCAGACCGTGGCGCTCGAGCGCCGCACCGGCATCGTCGGCACCATTGGGAGCGTGGCGGTGTACATCGGGCTCTTCGGGACGGTGCTCGGGATCATCCGGGCGTTCGGGGACATATCAAAAAGCTCCGGCGAGGGGATGAACGCGGTGATTGCCGGCGTCGCGGAGGCCCTCGTGACCACGGCGGCCGGGCTCGTGGTGGCGGTGCCCGCGGTGGTGGCGTACAACTACTTCGTCCGGAGGATCGACCTGTTCGTCTCCGACATGGAGATCTGCGCGTCGGAGATCGCCGAGAAGACGGGGGCCGGGGAGCGATGAGGAGACGCTCCAGGAGCGCGAGGGTCGCCGCCGAGATCAACATCACGCCGTTCACGGACGTGGTCCTCGTGCTCCTCATCATCTTCATGGTGGCGACGCCGATGATCTACCAGTCGAGCATCCAGGTCCGTCTGCCGAAGGCCGCCGCGGACCAAAAGCCCCCGCGCACCGTCACCGTCGCCGTCAACGCGAGCGGCGAGGTCTTCCTTGAGAAAACGCGCTACGTCTTCCCGGGCGACGGGGTCGCGTTCGAGGCCCGGCTCGCCGAGCTCTCCGCCGCGGCGGGCGACTCCTCGATCGTCATCAACGGCGACCGGGACGTGAGGTACGATTCGATCGTCAGGGTCATCGACACCGCCCTCCAGGCGGGGATCAGCCGGATCGTCCTCGCGACGGAACACGAGAAGGCGGGAGTGAAAAAGAAATGACACTCGAACGCAGCACGCAGATGAACTTTAACGCTTGACCCCCCACCCCCGAGCGGGTACCATTCTGTGCGGCACTCACGCGAGGTTACCATGCGCGTTTTCGCACCGATAGCGATCGCCGCCGCGATCCTCATCCCCGTCGTCTCCCTTTCCGCTGCGGACGCCCCCGCGCAGATCCCCGCGGCCCCGGTAGCGGCGCTCCCCGTCGCGACCGGAGACCAGGCGCCTCCCCCGCTCCCGCCGGGGCCGATCAATTACGTCTTCATGTCGCCGTTCGGCGGCTACTCTCCCGTCAACTACAACAAGAAGTGCACGCTCCTCGACCCCGACGGGAAGGATATCTCGACCCGGCCCGGAGACCTGAGCTTCCCGCTCATGGACCTCATCCGCCGCGCCCGGAAGACGATCGACATCGCCTGCTACCTCTACGGCATCTACACCCCCGAGCACACCGAGATCGTCAAGGCGGTCCGGCGCGGGGTGAAGGTCCGCCTCTTCCTCGACCCGTCCATCAAGGACAAGAACAACGTCCCCGTCATCCAGGAGGCGATCGACAAGATCAACGAGGACCGGCTCCCGATCGAGGCGAAGATCGTCGACCCGGCCCTCGCCGAGAAGGCGACCGGGCTCCCGTTTCAAACGATGCACGAGAAGTTCGGCATCATCGACGGCGTGCACGTCTTCACGGGCAGCGCCAACATAGAGCTCGGCGCCAACGTCAAGTACACCGAGGACCGCTTCTTCTTCCTGAACAACCCCGGCGCGGCCGCCGACTTCCAGGCGGAGTTCGACCGGCTGTGGAATATGGGCACACGGGTCGTCAACCCCGGCGGGACGCCAGATGAGACAGCAAAAGACAACGCCCGGTCGTAGCGCCCTCGCGGCCGCGGGGCTCGCCCTCCTCCTTCCCGCCCTCGCGGCGGGCGGGATCGAGACGCGCTTCAACAGCGTGGAGCGTCTCGAGAAATACGTCAAGGAGGCGTTCTCCGAGGCGGTCGCGCGCGCGAAGGACGGGAAGCCGGCGACGATCGACATCATGATCTTCTCCTTCACCTCCCCAACCCTCGCCGACAGCCTGCTCCGGATCGCGCGGGACTACCCCTCCGTGAAGATCCGCATCATCGCGAACCTGAGCCAGCTCTTCCGCGAGCCGACCTCCGTGGTGCCGGATATCGAGGGGATCGCCTCGGGGAAGGTCGAGGCCTACCGCACGGTCGCCGAGCGCCGGAAGACGTTTATCAAGGACCCGGCGGAACATAAGCTCGCCGCGGACAGCGAGCTGAAGCAGGTCATCAGCGAGTACCGGCAGAGGCCGCTCCCGAACGTCGAGCTGAAGTACAAGTGGTTCCCCGCCTTCTCCTGGGAGGAAAAGCTGGGCAGGGCCGACTACGACCATTTCCACCCGAAGGCGAGCCTCCTCCACCACAAGGTCGCGATCATCAACGGGGAGACCCTCGTCACCGGCTCGTACAACTGGTCGAACTACGCCGAGACGAAGAACCTCGAGAACCTGATGATCGTCCGCGGCCCTGAAGACCGGAAGCTCGTCGCCGATTTCGAGGCCGAGTTCGAGGCGATGTGGAACGACCCCTCGCTAACCAAGACGAGTGCGGAATGCCGTACGCTCAAGGACAGCATCTGCGCCCGGATCGACCGCGAGCACGCGAAGGAGCCCGGGACGAAGGCCCCCGGCGCGGCGCCCGCGGAGAAAGCGCCCGGCGTGAAGACCCCCGCGATGAAGGCGGGCGACTGATCGTTCCCGGCCGGAACCGCCCGCGCATTCCTGGTTATTCGCGTCACGCCATTAACGCTTCTCTGCCCCATACCCGGGAGGTGAAATCATGAACCGGCGTCAATTCATCGCATGGAGCGCGCGCGCGGGCGCGGGGCTCGCGTTCGCCTCCCCCGTGAAGTGGCTCCCGGCCGCGCCCGGGGACGCCGCCCCCAAGCGCTTCGACTTTTCCGTCCCCCCCTCCCCCGCGCTCCCCCAGCTCGCCATCGCGAAGGGGGCATCCCCCGGGGCCCAGGCGCGGGCCGCGATCGAGGCGATCGGCGGGATGGGGCGTTTCGTGGCGAAGGGCGACCGCGTGGCCGTGAAGCCCAACATCTCATGGGACAGCACCCCCGAGCTCGGCGCCGACACCCACCCCGAGATCGTCGCGGCAATCGTGGAGATGGCCTTCAAGGCCGGCGCCCGCGAGGTCGTCGTCTTCGACCACATCATCGAGGAGCCGCTCCGCTGCCTCGCGGTGAGCGGCATCGGCCCCGCCGCCGAGAAGGCCGGGGCGAAGGTGATCACCCAGGGCCCGCGCGCGTTCCGCGACGTCAACGTCGGCGGGGCCGTGGGAACCTGGCCGGTGATGGTCCCGCTCCTCGAGACCGACAAGTTCATCAACGTCCCCGTCGTGAAGCAGCACAAGTTGAGCTCGCTCACCGCCGCCATGAAAAACCTGTACGGGATCATCGGGGGGCGGCGCGGGAAGCTGCACGGGGTGATCGACGAGAGCATCGCCGACCTCGCCGCGTTCGCCCGCCCGACGCTCGTCGTCCTCGACGCCACGAGGGTCATGACGCAGCACGGGCCGAGCGGCGGCAGGCCCGCCGACCTGATTTACCCGAAACTCGTCGCCGCGGGGACGGACCAGGTGGCGCTCGACTCGTGGGCCGCGGCGCTCCTCGGAATGAAGCCCGCCGACGTCGAATACATCGGGCTCGCGCAGGCGCGCGGCCTCGGCACCACGGACTACCAGGGCTTGAGGACGAAGAACGTCGAGTGCGCGTGAGCACCTTATCGGCATGTCCTCGAACGCTCCGGCCCCTTGTGTCATTCCGGAATCCGGCATTACACGCTTTGACGCCGGGACGCAGATGAACGCAGATCGTCAGGATGAACGCGGATAAGACCATGGCGTGAAGGCAGAAAGGGAAATGGCATTCGGGACGCAGATGAACGCAGAGCACGCAGATCGGACTACGGTTGAAAGTTCAAGGTCCAGAGTTAAAAGCACCAGTGAACCCTGGGCTTTGAACCTTTGACCTGGGGCTGTTCCTCCATCTGCGTTCATCTGCGAAATCTGCGTCCAATGTGGGTATCCATCCGCTTTTGTCCGCCTTTTGTATCCTGTCTATCCTGACGATCTGCGTTCATCTGCGGGCTACATTAATTTTTGATCCCGTCATTCTCCGGGATGACAGCGCTGAAGAAACGTCCCGATGAAACAATCCACCGCCGTCACGCTCCGCCGACTCAGGCGTCTCTCCCAGGCCGCCTTCCTCCTCGCCTTCCTCGCGCTGGTCTTCCACGCCCGCTACTCGAGCCTCACCATGGACCTCGCCGCGGGGAGGGTCGCGGCGCCGGCGACCGCCGGGCCTTTTTTCGACTTCGACCCGTTCGCCGCCCTCGGCCTGCTCGTCTCGACATGGTCGCTCCGCGCAACGTTCCTGTGGGCGATCGCGACCGCGGCGACGACGCTCCTCCTGGGGAGGTTCTTCTGCGGCTGGGTCTGTCCGTTCGGGACGCTCCACCAGGTCGTCGGGCGGCTCGCCCCGCGCCGCTCGCGGAGGCGACGCCTCGCCCGCGCGTCGTACTCCCGCGCGCAGGCGCTGAAATACTGCCTGCTCATCGCCCTCCTCGCCGCCGCGGGGTTCACGCTCCTCCAGCCTGTCGCGTTCGACCCGCTCTGCATCCTCTCGCGGGGGCTCATCTTCTCGATCTTCCCGGCCGTCCACTTCGCCGCCGCCCGCATCCTCGCCGCCGCCATGGATTCGGGGCTGCCCGCCCTCGCGAATCCGGCCGCCGCCGCGTACGGGTTCCTCGAGCGCCGCGAGCTCATCGGGGAGGCCCTCTTCTTCCGGACGGCGCTCTCCACGGGCATGCTCCTCGCCGTTCTCCTCCTCGCGAACCTCGTCTGGCCGAGGGCCTGGTGCCGTTTCCTCTGCCCGCTCGGCGCCCTCCTCGGGCTCCTCTCCCGCCTCTCGCCCGTGCGCCTGTTCAAGGACCGCCCGCGCTGCACGTCGTGCGGTCGGTGCGCGCTCCTCTGCCAGGGGGGCGCCTCGCCCGAGGGCGCGGCGGCGTGGAAAAAGCCCGAGTGCCTCCTCTGCCTTAACTGCCAGGCCGCCTGCCCGGAGGACGTGCTCGGCTTCGGGTTCCGCGAGGACACGGAGGCGGCCTCCCGCGGGCCCGACCTCACGAGGCGGGCGCTCATCGCGAGCGTGGCGGGCGGGCTCTTCGCGGCGCCGCTCCTCCGCGGATTTCGGGCGCGCGTCAACCGCGCGCGCCTCATCAGGCCGCCGGGCGCCCTGCCGGAGCCGCGGTTCCTCGCCGCGTGCCTCAGGTGCGGGACCTGCACGCGCATCTGCCCGAAGAGAGCCATCCATTCGACCGTCTTCGATGCGGGCGTGGAGGGGATCTGGACGCCGCGCATCATCCCGCGCATCGGCTACTGCGTCTACTCCTGCACGCTCTGCGGCCAAGTCTGCCCGTCGGGGGCGATACGGGCGCTCACGCTCGAGCAGAAGAAAGGGTCCGACCGCGTGCGCCCGGTCAAGCTCGGCACCGCCGTCGTTGACCGTGAGCGGTGCATCCCCTGGTCGCAGGGGATGACGTGCATTGCCTGCGAGGAGGTCTGCCCCGTGTCTCCGAAGGCGATCACGGAGGACGTCGGCCCGGGGCTCGGCCCGAAAGCGGAGAAGGGTTCGGTGGGACGCCCGGCCGTGGATTCCTACAAATGCGTCGGCTGCGGCCGCTGCGAGCACATCTGTCCCGTGGAGGGCGAGGCGGCCATCAGGGTCTATGCTCTGGGCGAGTCGCGGGCGGAGAAGTGCCCATAATTCATTCCATCTCCCTGTCATCTCTGAAAGCCGCGCCAGAGGCGAAGCAATCCCGTCGTATCCGTCAACGGGAGATTGCTTCGTCGCTCCGCTCTCAGAGATGACAACCGTCACAACAGCCGCCACGGACACGCCTGAGCTCTTCGCAATGATGTTATGATGTGCTCCGATTGCGCTTGCCCCCGGCCATGCGCGGGAGTATCCTTTCCGCGATCGCATGCATTCACCGCGGGTGCAGGGTATGAGCCCCCGCCAACCCGAAGGAGGCCCGCATGAAGACACGGCTTTCGCTTTTCTTCGCCATCCTCGCCACGGTCGCCGTTTCCCTCGCCCCGGCGCCCGCCGCTTCCCAATACTGGGAATACGGCCCCGACACCGGCTTCCAGTTCTTCCGCTTCGACGGGATCTATTTCCCCGACACGGGGCTGGTCTACTTCCTCGGGGGGCGGCTCGCCGACGACACGACCGACGGCTCCGTGTGGAGCTTCGACCCGGAAACGGGAACCTACACCGACACGGGCGTCGATCTTCCCCTTCCCGTTTCGAATTACACACTCAACATCCTCCAGGACTCGACGGGGAAGGGGATCTATCTCGTCAGCGGCCGCCTCGGCAACAGCTCCTACACGCACGCGGTCCAGGTCTACTATCCCGCGACAAACACCGCGGTCCAACTCCCGGGAGCGGACGACTGGCCGACCCCCCCGAGGATCCCCGGGGGCGTGGTCGAACACGGGAACAAGCTCTACGTCTTCGGGGGGACCCGAGCCTCTGACTCCTGGGACTTTGCCCAGACATGGGTGTTCGATCCCTCGCTCGCATCCGGGAGCCGGTGGTCTCAACTCGTCGGCGTGAACCTCACCCAGTCCCGCGGCTTCATCTACGCCTGCGTCGTGGACGGGTACGCCTATGCGATTGGCGGGGAGCACTACTCCGCGTTGGATACCCTGGCGGCGACCACAAGAACGGAGCGTCTCAACCTTTCGAACACCGCCGCCCTTTGGGACAACGCGTCCGTGGCCGATCTCAGCACCGACGATGGCACCGGGGAGGGCCGTGCCTTCGGCTTCGACTCCGGCGCCGGGCACCCCCTCGCGGGGCACATCGTCATCGCGGGCGGGGGGCAGTGGCCGTCGGAGTGGGCTAACTGCTCCGACTACAGCGTCGCCGCCAACACATGGTCGACCTTCCCCTCCCTCGTCGAGGCGCGGAGGGATTTCGCGAGCGCCTTCGTGCCGTCGGCCGACGGCGGCACCATGTGGGTGTTCGGCGGGAGGCGCTGGACCGACTCGAACGTCCTCACGACCTCGGAGCGCTACGTCATCGCCCCGCCGGTGCCCCAGGGCCTCGATGTGACGGTGAACCACACCACGCTCGCCGCGGGGGACACCTTCACGGTGGACGTGGCCGTGCAGCCGCTCACGGCGACCTTCGACGCGTGGGGCTGCATCTTCGGCCCCGGGGCCTCGGCGTACTCGTTCACGCTCGGGAATCCGACCAGTCTCCGGAGCGGCACCGACCCGCTCGTCCAGGACATCCCGGGGCTCCCCGCCGTATATACCACGCGCCTCCTCGAGATGACGATCCCGCCGGGGGTCGGGGGGGAGTACACGGTCGTCGTCGAGCTCGTCCCGGCGAACCTCGACCCGCTCATCCCGATCGAGGGCTACGCGGACGAGGTGGACGTGACGGTCCATTAGCGCAGATGTTTTACATAACTTTAAGTGCCGGAGTATGTTACACGCTTATTCGCCCCGGGGCGAATAAGCGTGTAACTTCTACTTCAAGAAGCGATTACATGCAACAACTGCGCTGCCCGGTGAGCGCAGAATGTTTTCGCCTTCGAGGCAGGCCATGTGCTATACTATACGTCTGAACGAGCAGGAAAGGAGGCAGTGATGAAGCGCTCTCTTTACGCGGGTCTCGCCGTCGTGCTTGTTTTTCCCATGGTGTGTGCGGGTGCGGCTTTCGCCGACGGCATCGACGCCTGGGTCCGGGCAAAGGTGAAAGAGGCCGCCTCGATGCCCACCGGGCCTGCTGACGCGAAACTTTCGGCGAAAGCTCCCACGGCGGCGTCTCTTCTCTCGTCGTTCAAGGATGTCTCCGTCTCGTCTCCCTCCGCGCCCGTCGCCCTGTTGAACGAGCCCGCGCACCAGGTCTGGGAGACACGGGCCGGCGGGGAGCGCTTCCTGGTCCATGTCCGCCCCGACGATGTCCGCCCCTATCTCCGCCTGATCACCGGGCTCCCGAAAGTTGAGGGCGCCGATTTCACCGCGGCGAAAGCCCTGGTGATCGAGAAAGTCCTCGGCGGCGACACATCGAAGAGCGAGATCTCCGCGTCCCGCGTTCTTGTTTCATCGAGCGAGACCACGCTGCGCTCCGGGAAAGACGAAGTCACCGCACCGTGGGACACGTGCTGGGTCTTCTTCATCGACGACGCCCCCCGCGCGAACTGGGGCCACGACTGCCGCTACGTCTTCGTCGCGACGGACCTGTCGGCCGTTGCCGTCCAATACGCCCGCATGCCGATGGAGATTCAGGGAAAAGTCGGGGGGAACGCCCTGTCCTTCGAGGTAATCAGCCCCTACGTCCCCGCGAAAGCGGAGGTCCCCGCCGCTGGGGAAGAGACAGGGGCCTCCGCGGGCGCGCCTTTGAACTTCGCCGGGGACGCGTCGCGCTGCTACGCCGTGATTATTTCGGGGGGAGCGAACCAGTTGAATAATCATATACGCTACTGGGGCGACGCCGCATTTGTCTACAGCACCCTGACGCTGAAATACGGCTATGCCAAAGACCACATCTATCTCCTCGTTTCCGACGGCACGAATCCCGCGGTGGATCGGAGCAACGGGACCAACTCTCCGACCGATCTCGACGGGGACCTGGTCGTGGACACGAACTATTCCGCGATCTATACAAATGTGCAGACGGTGTTCGCCGAGCTCGCCTCCATCCTCACCGCAGGCGACCAGCTCTTCGTGTTCACGACCGACCACGGCACTCAGGAATCCGGCTGGGCAGCCTACATCAATCTCTGGAACTGGGGCGAGCTCCACGACCACCAGCTCAAGGACATGACGATTGGCCTCCCCTGCCCGGTGATGTTCGCAATGGAGCAGTGCTACAGCGGGGGCTTTCTTGATGACTTGAACCAGTCAAACCGGTGCATCGCGACCGCGGCGATTTATTACAGGTCTTCCTACGACGGAGATACCTCCCCGACATACGATCACTGGGCCTACTACTGGACGGCGGCGATGCGGGGATACAAACCCGGCGCGCAACCCTGGCTCGACGGGGCGGCGGTGAATGCGGATACGGACGGCGACGGCCGTGTCTCCTTCAAGGAGGCGTCCGATTACGCGTTTGCCAACAAGTATGTCGGTCCGGGCGACTACTACGATACCCCCCAGTACCAGTCGGTCCCGCCCGCGCTCGGCGCGAGCCTCTTTCTGAACCAGATCCCGACCCCAACCCCCACGCCGACCCCGACGCCGCTCCCGGCGCAGATAAACCTGAATGGATCCACTTTCGGCCCCGGCGCGCCGTTCAACGCGACGTTCGTGCTGAACCGGTCGATCGAGCAGCCCTTCACCGTCTTCTCGGTGATCATCATGCCGGGCGGTTCCATGCTCAACACGATGACGCTCGGGCCGAACATCGGGCCCGTCGCCTCGAACGTCCCGCGCCTCGACGTCCCGTTCCAGTATCCTCTGTTCAGCCTGAATCTGCCCGCGGACGCACCGATCGGGGCGTATGAGATCCTGGTCGCGTTCTTCGACCCGTCGAGGCCGATCACGGGGCGGGGAGACGCGTTCCTGGAAGCCGCCGCGCCGTTCACGATACAATGATCGTGTATCCTTACGCTGCAGTGATCGTGTAACCGATGCAGCCGGGCCTTCAGGCCCGGTGCACGGTTATTCGATGGGTGCCCTGGGAGAGCCTTGTCCCCAAGGGTTGTAGCCCCCCAGAAGTGATCCAGTACGCCGGAAACGCGTCTACGCGCCGACAAACGCGTCTACGCTTTACTTCCCGCCACTGAAATGCTATCCTGTAACACTCGTGGGGAATATTGTCATGTCAATATCGGTTTTATCCGGCCTCTTTTTCCCTCGCATCGGCACTTTTTACATGGAGGAACTCTCATGAAGCGATCTGTCGCGACCGTGGTGTTCTCTTTTTTCGCCCTCTCCCTCTGCGCCCCGGCCCGAGGCCAACTGGCATCCACGCCCTGGCCGATGTTCCGGTGCAACGTGAGGCATACCGGGCAGGGCGCATCCGCGGGGCCATCCTCGCCCGTCATCGCGTGGACCTACGTCACCGGCGACAACATCGACTCCTCGCCCTCCATCGGCAGCGACGGCACGATATACTTCGGCTCGTGGGACAACAGGTTCTATGCGCTCACTCCCGCCGGCGCGCTGCAGTGGTCGTATTCCCACAACCAATACCTTACTTCGTCCCCGGCGCTGAACAGCGCCGGAAAGATCATCGTGGGGTTCAACGGCGCGCAGGCGAGGGTCGTGGCCTTCAACTCCAACGGCACCGTCGCATGGTCGTACAGGACTTTTTTCTCAGTGACCTCATCTCCCGTCATCGGGATCGACGGGACGGTGTACGTCGGCGCGCTCGACAACAGAATCCGCGCCATCGCCTCCAACGGTTCCTTCCGCTGGTCCTACATCTCGCCCAATGTCGTGGAGTCTTCGCCGGCGCTCGGGGATGACGGTACTATCTACATAGGCACGGGGCACAACAACGCGGGCACGATCGACAACAACCTCTACGCTTTCAACACGAACGGCACTCTCCTCTGGAGCTACTTCACCGGGGAGAACGAATTATCGTCTCCCGCCGTCGGGGCGGATGGCAGGATTTTCTATCAGTCCTCGGCCTACATCTTTTACTGCCTGAATTCCAACGGCACACTCTCGTGGAGCTCCCCCTACGGGGGCGGGGGATACGGATCCCCGGCGATTTCGAGCACGGGAGGCGTTTACTTCGGCGGATGGGGAGGCGGACCCAAGATGTTCTCGCTCACCTCGGCGGGGGGGCTCAGATGGAGCTACATGGCCGGCGACATGCTGCAGGCGTCCCCCGCCCTCGGAACCGACGGGAGGGTCTTTGCCGGCTCCGACGACAACAAGATCTACGCGTTCACGGCCTCCGGCTCGCTCCTGTGGACCTTTGCGACGCTCGGGGAGGTGAGGTCGGGCCCCACCCTCGGAAACGACGGGCGGCTGTACTGCGGCTCGTGGGACAACACGCTGTACTGCCTCGGCTCGCCTGTTCCGACCCCCGCCACGACCACGACGCCGACGCGGACGCCGACGCAGATGTCTCCTACGTCGACACCTTCGCCTACGGTTCCGGCGCCCGTGCCGACCGCCCAGAACGACCTGAACGGAACTGAATTCTCGCCGGGCGACTACTTCTCTGCGACCTTCAAGCTCAACGAGCCGATCGAGCGCCCGTTCACCGTCTTCTCGGTGATCATTATGCCGGGCGGTTCCATGCTCGACACGATGACGCTCGGGCCGAACTTAAAGCCCCTCGCCTCGAACGTCCCGCGCCTCGACGCGCCGTTCCAGCATCCTCTGCTCAGCCTGAATCTGCCCGCGGGCGCACCGATCGGGGCGTATGAGATCCTGGTCGCGTTCTTCGACCCGTCGAAGCCGATCACGGGGAGGGCCGACGCGTTCCTCGACGTCAGCGCGAAGTTCGAGATAAAATGACGCTTCCATCTCCCGGAGGGGAACCCGAAAGAGGAGCCACTGTCATGAAACGCATCCTGTATTTCGTCGCGGCCGTTCTGACCCTGATTTCACCCGCGGTCTTCGCCCAGCCCGCGGCCTCGGCCTGGCCGATGTTCCAGCATGACGCACAGCACACCGGCCGGGCCACGGTGAACGGCCCCGCCACCTGCGCGCTCGAGTGGAGCTATGAGATTCCCCAGGGAGTCAACTATTCATCGCCGGCCATCGGCCTCGACGGCAGGATCTTTGTCGGGTCCAACAACAATAACCTCTACTGCTTCACCTCCACCGGTTCGTTCGCCTGGAGCTATTACGTCTTGGCAACCGGGACCACCAGCACCGCCTCCATCGATGTGAACGGGAACGTCTATTTCGGCGGGCCGTACCTCTACGTGCTCGGATCGGGCGGCCAGCTTTCATGGAGTTATAACGCGGGGTGGTCTGTCCCCTCCACCACGCTCGGCGCCGACGGCTCGATCTACTTCGGATCGCAGTCCGATTGCATCTTCGCCCTCGCATCCGCCGGCTCCCAGCGGTGGTCATACTTCACGGACGGCCCGATTGTGTCTGCCGCTGCCCTCGACGCAGCCGGGAGGGTGACAGTGAATTCACGGGTGGACGACACGACCACGGGAACCGTCTATACCCTTAATGCCTCCTCGGGGGCTCTGGTGTGGACCTATGACACGGGCGCGGGATCCAACTACTTCAACTTTTCCCCCGCGGTGGGCGCGGACGGGAGGATTTACACGGCTTCCACCGGAGACTATCTGCTGGCACTGCGCTCGAATGGGACCATGGACTGGTCGTACATAACGGGGAGCTATTTCTATACATGCTGCTGCCCCGCCGTGGACGCCGCCGACCAGAAAATCTGCTTCGGCACGAACGACAATCGTCTCTACGCGGTACGCAGCACCGGGTCTCTTCTCTGGTCCTATAACGTCGGGACCGCCATCAGCGGTTCACCCGTCATCGACCAGGGCGGCAGGGTCTTCTGCCCGACCTTTAACTCGGTGGTGGCGTGTGACGGGTCGGGCACCCTACTCTGGTCCTATCGAAACGGATCTGTCATCCAAAGTTCCCCCGCCATAAGCGCCGACGGCAAGCTCTACGTCGCGGAGTTTTACAATTCGAGCATCCCGAAGCGCCTCTATTGTTTCGGCGCTGGGGGACCGGTTCCTACGCCAACCGTCACGCCCACGTCCCAGTACACCGCGACGCCGACGCGGACGCCGACGCAGATGTCTCCTACGTCGACACCTTCGCCTACGGTTCCGGCGCCCGTGCCGACCGCCCAGAACGACCTGAACGGAACTGAATTCTCGCCGGGCGACTACTTCTCTGCGACCTTCAAGCTCAACGAGCCGATCGAGCGCCCGTTCACCGTCTTCTCGGTGATCATTATGCCGGGCGGTTCCATGCTCGACACGATGACGCTCGGGCCGAACTTAAAGCCCCTCGCCTCGAACGTCCCGCGCCTCGACGCGCCGTTCCAGCATCCTCTGCTCAGCCTGAATCTGCCCGCGGGCGCACCGATCGGGGCGTATGAGATCCTGGTCGCGTTCTTCGACCCGTCGAAGCCGATCACGGGGCGGGCCGACGCGTTCCTCGATGTGAGCGCGAAGTTCGGGATACGGTAAAGCCGGTCGCATCCCAACCAGTCGCATCCCGCCCCGAAATGGCGGATAGGGGGAGTGGATAGAAAAGGTAATGGTCTCCTTTTATA